>JBKOVK010000105.1:0-10190 GCA_046724475.1 Acidobacteriota bacterium
TCGCGCGGCGTCCGCGAGCAGGGAGGCCTGATCACGGCGGAGGACCTCGCGAAGTGGAAGCCGCGGTTCGAGGAACCGGTCCGTACGAGCTACAAGGGGATCGACGTGTACAAGCTGGACGTCTGGACGCAGGGACCGGCGATGCTCCAGGCGCTCAACCTGCTCGAGCCGATGGACCTGAAAGGGATGGGATACAACAGCGCGCGCTACATCCACGCCCTGTACCAGGTGATGAACCTGGCGTTCGCCGACCGCGACTTCTATTACGGGGACCCCGACTTTCCGCCGGCCGAGCCGCGGCGGGGGCTTCTCTCCAAGGAATATGCGGCGGCGCGCGCGAAGACCATCGACTGGCAGAAGAACGACGCCCACGCCAAGCCCGGGGACCCCTATCCGTTCCAGAACGAGACGAACCCGTACCTCGGACTCCTCGAGAAGTGGCAAAGCGCTCCGGCCAAACCGGAGAAGGCCGCGTCCCTCGAGGATTTCCGTCGCGGCTTTCTCGCCGGCACGACGTCGATCGAAGCCGCCGACGAGGAGGGCTGGGTCGTCTCGGTGACGCCCTCGGGCGGCTGGAACCCCGTCTGCATCGCGGGCCGGACCGGAGTCGGGATGAGTCAGCGGATGCAGAGCTTCGTGCTCGATCCTTCGGAGAACCCCTTCAACGTGCTCGAGCCCGGCAAGCGCCCGCGCGTCACGCTGACGCCGAGCATGGCCCTCAAGGACGGCAAGCCCTATCTCGCCTTCGCCGTGCAGGGAGGGGACACGCAGGACCAGAACCTCCTCCAGTTCTTCCTGAACGTCGTCGAGTTCGGGATGACCGTCCAGGAGGCGGTCGAGGCCCCGAACATCACGAGCTACCAGATGCGCAGCTCCTTCGGCGATCACGAGTCGCGCCCCGGCGCGATCACGCTGAACGCGTCGGTGCCGGACTGGGTGCGCGCGGAGTTGCGCAAGATGGGCTACACGATCGAGACCGAGAAGAAAACTTCGGGGCCGATCAACGCGATCTTCTTCGATCGCGAGCACGGCACCATGTGGGGCGGCTCCAGCGACTACGGCGAGGACTACGGCGTCGCCTGGTAGCCGGGAAAACCGCTCTTCGGGGTGAGGCCTACTTTTCCCTGGGCTTGGCCGGGCAGGGCGGCGGCCAGTTCTCGTCGCCGTCTTCCCGCAGAACGAAGAACTCGCCCGAGTCGGGTCCCTTGGTGTCGCGCGAAAAGAGCAGCGACTTTCCGCTCGGAGAGAAGAGTGCACCGATCTCGGAGCCGTTGACGTTGACGTCGGGCGGGAGCTTCGTGCGCGGCTGCCACTGGCCGTCGGCCCCGAGCTTCGACTCGTAGAGGCCGCCGTCTCCCATCATGATCATGCGCCCTCCGTCGGGGGAGATGAGCGCCTCGTACTCGTCACCGGGAGTGTTGATCGCGGGGCCGAGGTTCTCGAGCTCCCACTGCCCGCGCCCGTTGGAGCGCGCCCGCCAGATGTCGGTCTTACCGAGCCCGCCCGGACGGTTCGAGCCGAAATAGAGCCATCCCTCCGGGCCCGGACGCGGGAACCATTCCTGGCTGAAGGAGTTCACGGGTCCGGGGAGCCGCACCGGGGTCCCCCACGCTCCGGACGGCATCCGGTCCACGCGATAGATGTCGAGGTCCTTTTTGTTCTTGATGCCCTCGACCGGACGGCTGGAGATGAAGTAGAGGCTCTTCCCGTCGCTGGTGAAGTACGGATCGGCCTCGACGCCGCCGCCGGCGAAGCTCGGCTCCTCGGGCTTCGTCCAGCCCTTGGGCCCGCAGTGGCTGACGAAGATCCGCCAGCCTTCGAACTTGGGTGAGCTGCGGACGAAATAGAGATCTCCGGTGATGGGGTCGAAGGCCGCGTGGGATTCGAACTGCGGGCTCGATATGCCCTCCGGCTTCCAGGGCTTCACGTCGGAGGCGAGCGCCGCCGATGCGGTGAGCAGGACGGCGGCGAAGCGTGCGATCTTCATGGGCGCATTCTAGACGCGCACACGCGATGCGGATCGCCGCTTTCGGACGCGATCGCTACGGAGTCGTAACGGCGTCCTCCGCAGAGAACGGCGCGCGGAAACGAGGCTCTTTCTCCCTCGCCAGAGCCAGCAGCTCCCGCACCTCTCCGTCCGAGGTCGGCGCGTAGTACTCGTAGCAGAGCTCGATCGACTCCAGCCGCAACGGTGTCCAGAGGCAGAAGACGTCGTCGGCGAGATCGCGGATCGTGTCGATCGCGCGAGGGGAGGCCACCGGCACCGCGACGAAGACCTTCGCCGGCTCCCTCTGCCGCAGCGCCAGGATCGCGGTGCGCATGGTCGCGCCGGTCAGCATTCCGTCGTTCACCAGAAGAGCCGTTCGATCCCGGACGGAGACCGGCTGCGCGCCGGCGAGGTAATCGTGCTCGCGTCGGGTCAGATCCGTTTCCCGCAGACGCGCGGCGAGCGCGGCCTCGGCCGGGGAGAGATGCTCCCGTCGGAGAATCTCCCAATCCAGGATTCGCGTGCCTCCCGAGGAGACGAAGCCGACCGTCAGATCTCGGCGCTGCGGGACGCGCACCGGCCGCACCAGGAACGGATTCAACGGCGCGGGAAACGCGCGCGCGATCTCGTACGCGACCGGCATTCCTCCCGTCGGCAGGCCGAGGACGACCGCATCCGAAGCGCGAAGGCGCGACGTGAGGCGGTGGGCGAGTTGTTTCCCGGCCTCGCGGCGATTCAGGAACATTGCGTCGATCTCACGCAAGAAACCTGCCACCTTACCGAATGCGCAGGACAATCTTACCGAGGATGCGACCCTTGCGAAGGCGCTCGTGGGCCCGGGCCGCGTCGGCGAGCCGGTATGCCGCCAGGATCGGGACCTTCAGCTTCGAGGCCTCGATCGCCCGGCCGAGCTCGCGGAACTGGCGGACCCCCGCCGTCCCGTCGTACGTGCGGACGCGGATTCTCTTGCGTTTTCGCGGCGCGGGCTCGACCCCGTTGGGGTAGACCAGGCGCCCTCCGGGCTTGAGCGCGTCGAGACACTGAACCAGAGGCTCGCCGCCCGCGAAAGCGAGGATGGCGTCGACGCCGTCGGGTGCGAAACGCCGGATGGCCGCGGCGATGTTCGCGTGCTTTCCATCCACGGCCTTCTCCGCGCCCAGGCGCCGGACGAGTGCGGCTCCGGATCGTCCGGACGCCGTAGCGAGGACGCGGGCACCCTTCCACCTGGCGAATTGGACGGCGATCGTCCCGACGCCGCCCGACGCGCCGTGGACCAGCACGGTCTCGCCCCGCTTCAGTCGGAGAGCATCGACTCCCTGGAGGGCCGTCAGGCCCGTCACCGGCACCGCTCCGGCCTTGCGCAGGTCGAGGCCCCGCGGCACGTGGCCGACCTTGCTCTCTCGGATCGCGATGTACTCGGCGTAGAAGCCGCCTTTCGAGTTGAGGAACGCGTAAGCGTAGACGCGGTCGCCCACGCGGAACCGCCGGACGCGCGATCCCTTCGCCGCGACCCGGCCGGATCCGTCGGTGCCGAGAATCGCCGGGAAGCGCGGCTTTCCCTCCGGCCACCAGCCGCCGCGCATGCCCGCGTCCCAGCTGCCCACTCCCGCCGTGTCGAGGGCGATCAGGACTTCCGTCGAGGAAATCTCGGGAACGGGCATCGTGTGGAGCTTCAGGGCGCGCGCCGGACCGAAACGATCGATCGCCGCCGCGCGCATGGTCTTCGGAACTCGGATCATGACGGTCAGGCTATGCAGGAATCGTTCCGCCGCTACCGATCCTCCAGGAACGCGATCACCGTATCCAGAAACATCTTTCGTCCGTGCTCCGGACGGTCGAGGTGCACGTGGTGCGTGGCGTCGGGGATCACCACGACGCGCACACTCTTCGCGTGGACGAGGTCCTTCGCGAGGCGCTCCCGATCCTCGGGCCGGGACCAGAAGTCGCGTTCCGAAGCGGTGACCAGAACCGCGGCGCGAATCCGGGCCGCGTCCCAGAGCGCGCGGCCGACCGCGAGCGCGAACGAGTCTTCCATGGCTCCGGACGGAGCTCGAAACGCCGGAGGATTTCGGGTCCGGCCGGCGGGATCGCTCTCGATCGCGGCTTCCACGTACGCTTCGGCGACCGCGGGATCGCGCCAGAGCGACTTGTCCTCTTCCGGAATGCTGCGATCCCAGGCGCCCAGAGTCGACGCGGCGGTCGTCCAGCGGTAGGCGCCGAAGGCCTTCGCGTTGAACTGGCCGGGATGCTCGGGATCCTCGAGATCGGTTCCGTGGCCGAGCAGAGGATGCACGGAGCTTCCGGCGTAAAGCGTGTTGTGGAGGACGAGGTGGCCGACTCGATCCGGGTAGAGCGACGCGTAGTCTCCGAGCCAGTGGCCTCCTGTCGCCCAGCCCAGCATGTCGACGCGCCGGGCGCCGGTGCGTTTTCGGATCCAGTCCACGACCGCCGCGACGTCGCGGACGACCTCGTCCGAATGCACCACGGGCGCGTGGGCTTCGGGAGGATCCGACATTTCGGGCGGGCGTGTGGAGCGGCCATATCCCCGCGCGTCCATGACGAACGTCGGATGTCCGGCGGCGGCGAAGTCCTCGGCGAGCGAGCCTCCGGGCACTTTCAGGTCGAACGACGCGACGCCGGGAACCCGGGCTCCGTGCAGGAGAACCAGCGGCGCGCCCTTCGACGGCGGAGACCTTCGCCGGACCTCCCGGACGTAGAGGCGGATTCCAGGGTCGCCGGCGATCATGTGGTCGGTTCGCACGATCTCCGGCGAGGCCGGAGGATTCGCGAGCGCAAACGCGGCGATCAGAACGAGACCGGGCGGGCCCACGCCGCAAATCTACCCGGTGCCTGTGACCGGAATCCACGGGGGTCGCGAAGGTAAGCTCGGGCGATGAGAGCCCGTGCGCTGCGAAACGCGTCGGCGTTCGCCGCCCTCGTCGCTCTCACGGGCTGCAGGAAGGAAGGCGGCGAACGCGAAGCGTATCTGCGGTACGTGACCGAGGCCGAGGCGCCGGTAGAAGCGGGCTGCCGCGAGTTCGACGCGGCGACCGCTCGACGGGACCTCGCCGACGCCCGTCGCGCCGTGGAGAGGACTGCGGCGGCGGCATCGTCCGCTCGCGAGCGCATCGGACTCCTGGCGGTTCCTCCGTCGCTCGAGACGGCGCGGCGCGAGGAGCTCGTCTTCCTGAGCCACGTGATGCTGGGCTTTCGCAGATTTGCCGCGGACGGGAACCTCGCCGAGCTCCAATCCGTCCTGCGGCGCGGGCGCGCGCACCAGGCGCGGGGCCGCGAGGCGGCGCGCTAGCGCGAGGGCGCGGCGGCCGGCGAGTCCTCGCCCACGAGTCCTCGCTCGCGCAGCAGCGGTCCGACCTCCGGGTCCCGGCCGCGGAAGGCGCGGTAGAGCGCGGCCGCGTCCTGCGTCCCGCCGCGCGACAGGATCATCCGGCGGAAGCGATCGCCGTTGGCGCGGGTCATGCCGCCGTTGTCCCGGAACCAGTCGTACGCGTCGTCGTCGAGCACCTCGCTCCAGAGGTAGGCGTAGTAGCCCGCCGCGTATCCGCCACCCCAGATGTGCGCGAAATACGTCGTCCGGTAACGCGGAGGGACCTGCGGCAGCGCGACCCGGTAACGCTCCAGCGCGGCCTTCTCGAAGGCTTCGACGTCCTCGACTTTCGCGTCCGCGGGAAGCGTGTGCCAGGCCATGTCGAGGAGCGCCGCGGCCAAGTACTCCGTCGTCAGGTAGCCCTGGTTGAACGTGCGGGACTTCTTGATCTTCGCCACGAGCTCCGCCGGCATCGGCTCGCCCGTCTTCGCGTGCTTCGCGTAGTTCGCGAAGACGGTCGGCTCGAAGGCCCAGTGCTCGTTGAACTGCGATGGGAACTCGACGAAATCCCGCGGGGTGGCCCCGAGCGTGGGGTAGCGCACGTCCTGGAAGATGCCGTGGAGCGCATGGCCGAACTCGTGGAAGAGGACCGTCGCCTCCGTCGAGGAGAGGAGCGGCCGCTCTCCGGCGGCGGGCTTGGGGAAGTTGGTATTGACGACGATGACGGGCTTCGTCCCCAGCAGGCGCGACTGGTCCACGAAGCTGTCGCACCAGGCTCCTCCACTCTTGCTCGGGCGTTGGAAGTAGTCGCCGTAGTAGAGCGCCAGCGACTGGCCGTTGGAGTCGAACACCTCAAAGACGCGCACGTCCGGGTGATAGACGGGCAGGTCCTTTCTCTCCTTGAACGTCACGCCGTAGAGCTTGTTGGCGGCGAAGAAGGCGCCGTCGCGCTCGACGCGATCGAGGTCGAAGTAGGGGCGGACCTTCGACTCGTCGAGGTCGTACTCGATCTTGCGGACCTTTCCGGCGTAGAGGTCCCAGTCGGCGGCGCTCAGCCGAAAGCCGCCCTTCGCGGCGTCGATCTGTTTCTGGATCGCATCGGCCTCGCGGCGCGCCCGCGCGGTCGCCGCGGGAACGAGGTCCGTCATCAGCTTTTCGGCGTTGCCGGGCGTCTTCGCCATCTGGTCGTCGAGCATGTAGGCCGCGTAGGTCGGGAACCCGAGCAGCTTGGCCTTGCGGGCCCGCAGCTGCGCGAGACGGACCGCGAGGGCCCGCGTGTCGTTTTCGTTTCCGTGCGTGCCCCGGGTCATGGACGCGTCGAGGAGTTTCTGGCGGAGCGACCGATTCGTCAGCGAGCCGAGCGGAGGCTGCTGCGTGGTGTTCTGAAGAGGCAGGAGCCACTGGCCGTCGAGCTTCTTCTCCTTCGCGGCCTCCGCCGCCGCAGCCAGGTCTCCGTCGGAGAGTCCGGCGAGCTGGGAGCGGTCCGAAACGACGACGGCCGACGCGTTGCTGTCGGCGAGAAGACGATCCGTGAACTGCGTCGTCAACGCGGCTTCTTCCTCGTTCAGGCGGGTCAACTCCGCCTTGTCGGCGTCGGACAGAGTGGCTCCGGCGCGCAGGAACGAGCGGTGGTAGCGCTCGACGAGGTATTTCGCCTCGGCGTCGAGTCCCAGGGTTTCGCGCCGTTCGTAGAGACTCTTCACGCGCGCATACAGCTTCGGGTTGAGGTAGATCGTGTCGGTGTGCGCCGCGAGCTTCGGCGCCAGCTCCCCTTTGGCTTTCTGGATGGCCTCGTTGGTGTTCGACTGGTCCATGTTGAAGAAGATCTTGGATGCGCGCGTCAGGAGCTCGCCCGACCGTTCCATGGCCTCGATCGTATTGGCGAACGTCGGGGGCTCGGGGCTGTCGGCGATCGCGGCGATCTCGGCCAGCTGCCGCTTCATGCCTTCTTCGATCGCCGGCTGGTAGTCGGCGTCGTGGATGCTGTCGAACGGCGGAGCCTGGAAGGGAAGCGGGCTTTGCGTCAACAGCGGGTTCTTCGCCGCGGGCGGGGCCGCGGCCGCCGCCGACGCGAGAACGAGAAGCATGGCCAGGGCCAGACGAAGTCTTTTCATGCCGGCGTTTCTATCAGGAAGCGCGCGGCCGCGCCCGCGTCGAATCTTGAAATTTTCCTTAGGAACTTCCGAGGGCTGGCACTGATTCTGCAGCCCCGAAGAGCGGAGGTCCGTCATGAGGAGGTCACTGATTCTCATCGGTCTCGTCACGTTCTTCGCCGCGACGCTGGCGTTTGCGGCCGGCGCACGATATCGCATCGAGCTCGCGGACGGCCGGCAGGTTTTCGCTTCGGACGTTCCCGTCCAGCGAGGAAGCGTCGTGACGTTTCATCCGTATCCTGCCGGAGCGCTGACCGGGATTCCGGCGGAGGAGGTCGCGCGGATCGAGAAGGCGGGAGCTCGGACGTTCCCCGCGGAAGCGGCCGAATCGACGATCGAGCCGGGCGAAGTCCGCGCGCTAGAGCCTGGAGAGGCGCTCGACGTCGGCCCGACGGGCGAGGGCATCTCGAGCGGCGCCGAGGCGGCATCGGCCGAAGGCGCGGCCACGGCGAGACCGCAGTCTCCGGGCGTCAACCCGGCCTACTACGGGGGCTATGGAGGAGCCGTCAGTCCCAACGGAACTCTGATCGGACCGGATGGTCTCCCTCGCGCCGCGTCTTCGACCGACATCGCGCGCGCCCTGGCGCAGACGACGACGGCGCCCAACGGATTCCCGGTGACCGGCGCGCCGACGGTGATCGGCCCGAACGGAACACCGACCCTCGCGCCGGGCGTGGCCGGATCCAACACGCCCGTGATCGGTCCCAACGGCACGCCGGAGATGTCGGGTACGCCGCAGCTGACGATCGGGCCCAATGGAACTCCGGTTCTCTCACCGGGCGCGTCTCCGGTCATCGGTTCGAACGGCACACCGGTCATGGCCCCGTCGGGACAACCCGGTACGGCAGCTCCGGTGATCGGCCCCAACGGTACGCCGATTCTGGCGCCGGCCGGCCGGCCCGGCTCCGCGGCTCCCAGCACGGCGCCCAACGGATTCCCGAGCGCTCCGGCACCGGGACACTGATCCGAGCGTCGCCGCTTCGAGAGGAGGTATCGTTTCGTCATTATGAAACCTCACCCCCCTGGCCCCCCTCTCCACAGGTGGAGAGGGGGAGACCCTAAGGTGGGCGTGAGGCGGCGATGCCTCCTTCTCTTTTTCGCGGCGATCTTCGCGGCGGCTGGCTCGCGCGCGGCGGGCGCCGGCGACTCCTCGGAGATCGTCGACTCGTCGCGCCGGATGACGCTCGAGGGCCGATGGGACGAAGCCGTGGCGGCGCTGAACGCTGCCGTCGCTCGCGCGAAGCACGACGGCGATGGAAAACGCGAGACGGCGTTGCGCGTCGAGCTCCTGCGCGTCGTGCAGGACCGCAGCTCCTACAACCGGAGAGATCCCGGGACCGTCGCGGAGGCCCTCGAGGCCGCGCAGTCGGCGGCGCGGAAAGCCGGAGACCCGAAGGTCGACGCCGACCTGGCGCAGAGCGTCGGCCAGGTCCGCTACTCCGAAGCCTTCTCCAGCGGCGACTGGCAGACTCCGCGAGGCCTCTTCCTGCGCGCACTCGAGGGACGAAAGCGCGCGGGCGACCGGCGGGGAGAGTCCGAGTCGCTCTTCTATCTCGGGCTGACGTACGAGCAGGCCGGCGAGAAGGCGCCGGCAAGAGAGCGCTACGAAGCGTCGCTGGCGATCTCCGAGAAGATCCAGGACGCGTCGCTGCAGTCTTTCGCGCACCGGCACCTCGGGGGCCTGCTCGAGGAGGAAGGCCGGCTGGACGCGGCCTACGAACACATCGCGCGGTCCGTCGCTCTCCGGCGCGAGGCGCGATTCTTCTCACTCCTGCCGTTTGCCCTGATCCAGCAGGCGGATTTCCTCGCGCAGCACCGCGGGCAGCGCGCGCAGGCCATCGCGCTTCTCGACGAGGCGATCGACGTGGCCGAAGACTCCCGCTCGACGCGCGCCCTGTCGGCGGCGAGGCTCTCGCTGGCGAAGCTCCTCTCGGAGACCGGAGACGCGACCGGGGCTCTGTCGGTGGCGCAGTGCGGGCTCCGCGCGGCGAGGGACTTCGGCGACCGCGAGGGAATCGCAGAAGCCGAGAAGCAGGTCGCGGACCTCGAACGGCGTACGTCCTCCTGATTTCGTCCGCGCGTCCGGCCGCTTCGTCCCTCTCACGCCGGTTTCCCTGAAACCTTCCGAGCCGCCTTCCGTTGGAGCCTCAGGTTTTCCCGAAGGGAGGGGGCATGCGGAGCGTCGCCGGATGGCTGGCGGCGGCGGTGGTCTGGGGATCGATGGCCCGCGGAGGGGCGGCCGCCGAGTTTCCCGCCGGGAGGATGTTCGAGGTCGTCGAGGCCGGTCCCGGCGTCTTCGCGTTCGTCTCTTCCGAGACCAACGGCCCGATTCCCAGCGGCAACGTCGTCGCGATCATCGGCGACGATGGCGTTCTCGTCGTGGACTCTGGGAGATTCCCAACGCTTGCCCGGCGCATCGTCTCCGAGATCCGGCGGCGCACCGACAAGCCGGTCCGCTACGTCGTCCACACCCACTGGCACCTCGACCACATCGCCGCCGACGGCGTCTTTCGCGAGGCGTTTCCCTCGGCGATCTTCGTGGCGCACGAGTTCACGCGGCGCAAGATCGTGGAGAAGCAGACGCCCTACGTCCGCGACCTCGCGGCGACGGACGAGGGATACGTGAAGTATCTCGAGGAGCGCCTCGCGAGCGGGAAGCGGCGGGACGGTTCGCCGCTCTCCGAGGAGGATCGGCGCCGTCTCTCGAGCCAGGTCGGCGACCTGC
>JBKOVK010000146.1:0-19156 GCA_046724475.1 Acidobacteriota bacterium
CCCTTCGCGTGGGTGTAGCCGCCGATGATGTAGCCCACGTCGCCTTCGGCCGCGTAGGCCAGCGCGCGAAGAAACAGCGGACCGCCGCTTCCCTTGTACGCCTCCTCGATGGACGCGCGGCCGCGGATCGGGGGCTTTCCGCCCTGGAGAACGAAGCCGTCCTCGGCAAAGATTTTCGCGAGCGCCGCCGCGTCCCGATTCCCCCAGGCTGTCTCGTAGTCCGTCAGCACGCGGCTGATCTCGGGCGGAGTGGCCACGCTCGGCAGCGGCGCGGCGGGTGGCGGCGTCGACTGAGACAACGCGATCGCGAGCCAGAGAGTGGGAGCCAGCACTTCACACCTCCCCGTCGTCGGGGAGGATATAAGCATTGACTCAGCGCTCACGTGCCAACGCGAAGCTGTCATTTCTCCGCCGGTTGTTCACGGGCGCCGCGGCCCCGGCGTCGGGAGGTGATGGGTGAGGAGCCCGAGTGGACTCTCCTTTCCGAAGGCCTGCGCCTGCGACGAACCCTCAGCGGCGGCCGGTTGTAACTGCCGAGGATGGCCGCCGCGTGCCGAGAGCCGGCGGAGGGCCGGCTTCAGGCCGCGCGGCGCGGCTCAGACGTAGAGATCTCCGGCGCCGTGCCACTCGTGGGCGATGTTGCGCATCAGGAGCGCGCAGTCGAAGTCCACGCTGCCCTTCGGGAACTTCAGCTCGTCGGAGAAATAGCTGGAGTAGACCTCTTCGATCGCGAGGGGCTCGACTTTCCACGTCTTCGTCTTCAGCATCACGCCGTCCAGGCGCGACGGATCCGACGTCGCGGAATAGCCGAGGCTTCCCGGCTCGAAGAACGCCGACGCTTCGGCGACGCTGGCAAACGACGAGGTCGCGGGCAGAGCGTCCGCGGGCTTCCCGCGAATACGGACCGCGACCTGCCCGTCGGAAGACTCCATCTCCAGGCGAATCCCCTCGCCGGAACAGTCCACTTCGAACGCCGCGAGGTGGTGCTCGCCGGGAAACAGCTTTCCGCCCGCGAACATATTCATCGCCGAGCTCGTGTCCCGGCGGGGGATGAAGACGCCTTGCTTCTCCTCTCCGTCACCGCCCCACCAGCGCACGGCGACCCGGTGCGCCGCGTTCTCGCTCGCGAGCCCGACGAACGACGGAAGGGAGCGAGGTCGGATCTCTTCGAGGCGGATCAGGCAGATTCCGGCGATGGCCTTGCCCGCGTGCAGCTTCGGCGTGAAGCGCGCCGGGATCTGGGTGCGCATGACCTCGGGGTCAACGCGAAAGTTCACCAGGATCCGTCTCCGGATGACGCCCTCGACCGACGGCAGCCGCATGGCTACCTCCCGCTACACGACCAGAATCTTATTCGCCCAACCCATCGTTTGCGCGGTCAGCTGCGGGTTCGTGAACTGGGCGTTCTTGCCCGCGAAGTCGGCCTCGACCACCCCACGGGCGGTCGCGCACGCCTTTCAAACGAAGATGGGAATCTTGTTTTCGACGACCTTGGCGAGGGCCTCCTTGAACGGCGGCCAGCCCACGGGCGTCACGGAGTCGGAGACGGGTGTGCGCATCAGGACCGTCGCGTCGCCCGCGAGCTCGATCCGGACGTCGTTTCCGGCGGCCTTCAGCGCCGAGGCCCAGACGAAGGGAAAGTTCGCGCGGGTCGGGTTTTCGGAGCCGCAGAGTCCCACGAGAAGGTATTTCGCCGGCGAGCCGCTGCCCCCCGTCCCTTCCTGGGCCGCGACGACGGACCCGCCGGCCATAGCGGCCAGACCCGCGCATCCGTGCATCGCGGACTTGAGCATCGACCTCCTGGTCCTGGTCATGAACCCCCCTCCAGCGGCAGGGTCAACCGCTGCCCGATCCGTTCGACGCGCTGCGTACCAGCCGGATCGGCTCGCGGATGATCGGCTCGACCGCCAGAACGAGCCGATGCCACTCCCGACAATGCGGGCAGTGCACCATCTTTAACCGCGTAATATCGAGGTCCCTCGGGTGGTATCCGCTGATGAAAATTCGCCCTGTCGGCCGGCACCGCGCCTCGACGAGATACGCGCCGGGAGGATCGTGGGACCAGTCGCGCACGACCTCGGCGAGTTGGATCAGATCCGCTTCGTTGTAGTCCTCGGGAAAGAACATCGACTCAACCGAAGAGCGTTTCGCCGGGCCCGAGAGTCTCGGGCGTTCGACCGAGAGGCCATATCGATCGGGGCATCGATGCGGCGCGGATCCTGACAAGTTGTACACCAGATTGGTCCGGAACGACAGAGCCCCGGGGGGAGACGCGATCCTTCAGCGCCTCTTTCCTCGCGCCGGGGAGGTTCCGTCCTGCGAACCGCCGCCTCCGGCCAGGGCCAGCAGCTTGACCATGGTGTTCCAATTGCGGGTCGTCACGCCGTCGCCGAGCGCCTTTCCCACGGCGACGCCCAGGGGGCTCTCCAGGATCCTCTCGGGACACCAGAGATAAGCAACGCGGTCTCCGATCGCGAAGGCTTCCACGCCCCATTTCTGCCGGGCCAGCGGTTTGAGCATCGCCCGGTCTTCCGCCTTGCGGATGACGGCGACGAGGAACCGGCTCGGATTCTCCAGAGCCTGACGGAGAGGATTCGCGCGGACGGCCTCCGCCAGCTCCTCCGCCGTCATCGCCGTGACCCTCGACGACACGCCCAGTCGCTCGGCGATCCCGCGCTCGATCCTGGCTGCGTGGTCGCCGCGCATCATGCCCGGAACGGTGAAGACCACGTTGCCGCTGTTCAACAGCGTGGCCACGTCGCGATAACCGAGGTCTTCGACGACCTTGCGCAGCTCGGCCATGGAAACTCGCTTGGCGCGCCCGACGTTGATGCCTCGAAGAAACGCGACGTGCCGGCCTGCCATCCGATCCCTCCGATCCGATCGAGTGGTTCAGGCCGCCGGGGCCGAGCTCGCGACGAGAACTTCGTAGTGGGTCACGTTGGGCTCAGGATCCACGAGGCACTCCAGGTCGTATTCGAAGTACTGCGCCCGCTCGATGTCGGGCCCCGTGTACTCACGGATCGCCGCCTCCGAATCCCAGAGCGAGATGAGCAGAAAGTGGGCGCGGGTTCCGTCGGCCCGGCGCAGCAGCGTCACTCCGCGGTTTCCCCGGATCGCCTGGTAGTCGCGCACCCCGCGGTCCGATTCCGCGAGGTAGCGCGCGTATCCTTCGGCTTTTTCGGCAGGGACGACGCCGTGCCACACGCGAGCAATCATGCCTTGCCCTCCCTCACGCCGCCCCCGGCCGTGCCGGTGAACTGCCGCCAGTTCACGCCGATTCCGAAGACGGCGACGGCTACACCGAACACTTTCAACCCCGAAACCAGCAGAGGGTTGCGAGGAAACTCCCACGTGTACGAAGGTGGCAGGACGAACACCATCAGGAGGAACAGGAGCACCAGCCCGACCAGGAGAGCACCCGCGGCGCGCACCGGCGCGGACGGAGTCATACGCCGCGGCCGGATCAGGATCACCCCCGCCGCACCGACCAGGAGCGCGCTGCCGATGTCCGAGTGGCTGGCCGGGTCGATCAGGAAGAGGGCCCAGCCTCCGAGCCACAGGAACGTCCAGGCGACGAGCCGCGACACGCTCACGTCACGGCCTCAGGCAGGACACCGTTCGGAGAATCGCACGGGAAGGCAGCTCCAGGAGCGTCCCCGTCAGCTTCCCTCCGGCGACGGAGTAGCTCCAGAGGCCGTGGAAGCGTGGGGACTCGAACTCCGACGTCCAGGCGCGGAGGTCGGGGTCGTAGTTGAAGTCCAGCTCACCCATCAGAACCGGCTTGCCGTCGACGATCTTTTCCGCCTTCTGATGCGCTTTCCCCTCGGCGCCGTCCGCGGGCCGCGTGAACGTGTACAGGACCTCCTCGTCCTTGCAGGCCGGCGCGCGCTCGCGGTCCATGCACAGCGAGCTGCCACGCCAGACTCCGAAGATCGGCTCGGGAGGCGGAGGCGGGCCTTCCGGCGTCCGTGCGAAGAGCGGCACCGCGATCAACACGATCGACGCGTACAGAGCGCGGAGGATCGCCTGTCTCATCGCAGACCCCTCACGCGAATTCTGACACCGAATCGCCCTCAGCGTCCGCCACCATCCCACGCCGTCCGGAACTCGGACAGCGTCCGGCCCGACACCCCTCGCGACGCGATGTGGGAAAAGAGGCTCTTCAGGTGGTCGTAGAGAACTTCGATCTTCTCCGCCGTGTCGAAGGTGGGGCTGCCGCCGGGCATGAACTCCGAGGAGTGCAGCATGAACTCGAGAGCCGGTGCTCCGCGGTCGACCGCCCAGTCGGTCACGGCGCGCATCTCGTCCAGATTCTTTCCATTGGGGCGCAGCCAGGTGACGGGCTTTCCCCACAAGCTCCGGATGGCCCTCCCGATGCGGCCCCCGTGAAACGCGCGGTGCACCTTCCGTACGGCGCGGCGATAGTTCGACCGGATCGTCATCGGCACCTCCAGGAGGGGCGATGCTCCCGGCTTTCGGATGTCGTCTAAGTCCAGGAAATAAGGCTCCTCCGGAAACCCGTAGAAGTCGGGCCCCCCGTCGCCGTCGGAAGCGCCCTTGTGCTTCTTCCAGGACACGCCCGGCGTCACCGAACAGTCCGTCAGATATCCGTGCTTCGCCACGACGTGCGCGACCTTCTCGTCGAACCCCCAGCGCCCGGCGCGGTGCGAGCGCGGCGCGGATTCGAACGTGTCCGCGAGCAGGTTCGTCAGGAACGCGACCTTGGCGTGAAGCAGCTCGTCCGGCACCTCGTACATGTAGACATGGTCCCCGCCGGCGTCGTCCGCGCGGCCGCCGGGCACCGGCGGCGAGTTCCACGGATGGACGTGCAGACCGATTTCCCCGGTTTTCTCCCGCAGCGCCGCGCGGCCGAGCTCCTGAAAACGGGGATCGATCGCCATTTCGTAGTTCACCAGGTACGTCGGCTTGAAGCCGTGCTCTTCGCAGAGGCGCTGGAACCGCGGCAGGAAGCGCGCGTTCTCGGTCGTGATTCGCTCGGGGTGATCCCAGATGTCGTCGCCTTCTGTGTCGATCGTGATCAGGAACGCCGGCTTCGTCATGCTTTTTCCCGGATCGCCGCGACGAGCCCGTCGATGCTCGTGGCGATCTCCGCGTAGACCCTGCGAAACTCACTGGCCGGCTTGTTCCAGGGATCGTCGATGAACAGCCGGCGGGCGGTTCGATCGAAGGCGCCGAGGTAGAAGATCCTGGGTCCGGAATCGGGAAACTCCCGCCGCAGATCCTCGGCATTGTCGCGATCCATGCACAGGATGGCGCCCGGCCAGCTGACGATCCCCAGGTCCAGCACCGTCGAGCGATGGTCCTCGAGCGGCACTCCGAGCTCGCGGCCGACCTGGCGCGCCGCCTCCGGTGCCAGGCGGTTCCGCACCGGGTAGCTCCCGGCCGAAGCGGTCTCGATCGACGTCAGCCCGGCTTCGTCCAGTTTGCGCCGCGCGGCGAGCTCTGCGAACGGGCTGCGGCAGATGTTGCCCCGACACACGAAGAGCATGCGAGGGTTCGCGTCGAGCAGACGGCGGAGCTTGCGACGTTGCGATCGGCGCCACGTTTCGGTCCGTGTCTCCAGGTCGAACGCGGCTCGGACCGTCTTGTAAACCGTCTTCCGGGCGCGCTTGGCGGCGGCGGCCCTGAGGCCGCTCCCGAGCTCGGCAATTCCCGGCAGCGGATCGTCGAGCGTGATCGTGTTGTACCTCTCCCGGCCGGCAAGGACGTTTTTCAACCCGGCTCCGATCTCCTCTCTCACCGACGGAAGCTCGGAAGCCTCGTTCGCGGCCAGCCGCTCCTTGAACCACGCCAGGTCCTTGCTCCAGTTTCGACAGTACAGGCCGCGGCGATACGGAGCCGCGGGCGGGACCGGCTGCTTCCGATGGACTAGATAGGCGCGATAGGGAAAGTCGACGCCCGACGCCACCGCCAGGGGCAGCGAGCCCCAGAAGCGTCCGTTGATCCCCATCAGCGCGAACTCGCCGGTGGCGACGTTCTGCTTGTACTCCACCATCGCCACTCCGGTCCACCGCAGGCCCGAGAGGAGACGCTTCGAGCATTCCAGCATGCGATCGTCCGGCGACACGCTCATGCGATAGCTGCTGCCCCCGCCGCTCAAGGGCTCGTGGACGTGCTGGAACACGTCGACGATCTCGCCCTCGGATGTCAGGAACTCCTGGCCGACGCCGCGGCCCTCGAAGTAGCTCTGGATCAGGACCGGGCCGATCTCGAGCAAACCGCCCGCGATCGACTCCAGTGCTCGGGCGCTGGACGCGGTGCGGACCTTCAGATCGAAGCGCGCCCCATCCTTCCAGACGTTCGAGGAAACCGGCTTGATGATCAGGGGAAACGCGGGATTCCCCTCCAGGATGCCGGAGAGTTCGACGGGTTTCTCGACCAGGGTCGTCCGCGGGATGGGAACCCCCACGCGGTCGGCCAGCTCCAGAGTCTTGTTCTTCAGGTATGTGTACTCGAATCCGAAGTCGTCCGGGATCGCGAGCGGAGCCAGGGGCTCGAAGCGCGCGCGCTGCTGCGCCATCGGCACCAGCGCATGGTCCGAACACGGAATCACCAGGTCCACCTTCTCCCGGGACAGCAGCTCCTCGAGGCGGTCGTGCCATTCGTCCACGCGGTGCTTCGTCGAGGGCATCGGGATCGTGCGCCGGACATAGCGGGACCGCGGAACGATCGAGTCTCGAGTCTCCGGCCCGAGCCAGACTTCCAGCCCCTGCCGCCCGAGCGATCGCACGATCGTCAGGCAGCTTCGGTTGTCGTCGCCCAGTACCAGGACGCGGCCGAGATCGCCCATCCCCGGATGATAGGCAAAGGCAATTCGCGCGTCCAAGGTCCGTCGGTTCTGCCGGCGGGCGTTTCGTCTACGGCGCCGAGAGGCAACGCAGAATATCGCGCCCCGCGGCGAGGAATGCCGCCGCCGCGATCACCCGCGCAACCGCTCGACCGCGACGTCCGTCGAGCCGAAGGAGCGCCGCCAGAGTCAGGGCGATCACCAGCAGAAACGGCGCCGTGGCCAGGCCGGGCCGGTACGCGCCCGCAACGAGCGTCCACACGATGTGGCCGATTCCGTTCGCAGCCTCGAGCGCCGCCCAGAACCAGGCGAACGCGCGCGCGGACGGCCAGGCTCGGCGAACGGGAACGAAGAAGGACCACAGTCCCAGGGCCACCAGGGCGACGTTGAAGATCGTGAAACCGACGCGCCGGTCGGCGGAGACGAGATCGCTGACGAATCGCGCCGGCGGAAACACGTCGTAGAGCCGCGTCCGGTATTCCTCGATCGAGTGAGCGGCTTGCGCCAGCACGAGGGCCAGGAGCGCGAGACGGCTGGAGCGGCTCATTGCGACGGCCGCATCCATCCTATGTGTGCGTGATCATGATGACGTAGCCGTCGGGGTCCTCGATTCGAAACTCGCCTTTCGGTGCGTAGAACGGCGTCTGGATCGGACCGGCCGCCACACCTGCCGCCAGCAGCTCCCGGCGAAGCGCCGGCACGTCGTCGCAGTAGGCGTAAAAGAGAACGTCCTGCGGCGAAGGACTACCCGGCTCGTCGCGCCGGGTCACCATCAGCTGCGCGCCGCCCGCCCTCAGGTACGCCCACGTGGGCTCGGCGTGGTCCGCCGGCACGAAGGTGTTCTTCACCTCGAACCCGAGCCGCCGGTAGAAGGCGATCGACTCCGGCACGCTCCGGACGGAGGGCATGGCGACCAGCGATCGAACGGGAGTGCTCATCGCGCCTCCGAAATGTATGTCCGCCGGGACCACGGCGCGGTCAGGGCCATGACGACGAACGGAAGGCTGTTGAGAAGCGGGCTCAGGAGCTGCCGGCGCCCCGAATAGTACTCGGCCCAGTGAATGGCGGCGAAGAGCGCCGTGAAGAGAAGCAGCGCGAAGTGGACGGGACGGCGCTCTTCGAAGTGAAACGCGCACCAGAGGAACATCAATCCGATGAAGACACCTTCGCTCCCCTGCTCGCGAACGAGATGCCGGGTCAGAGGCGAAGCCGCGTCCGGAGGTACGGCTACGGAGGGATCGAGAAGAGCCAGGATGCCGGCGGCAATCCCCAGCGTGCCGAAGACGACATAGACAACCCTGGCGATCGTCTGCACGCGCGCCTCAACCCGTGGTCGTCGACGTCCGGCTCAGCCGGAACGCCCAGTAAGCCAGCGCCGCTCCCGGGAGGCCCACGAGCAGCGGGCCCAGGCCGTTCCACAGGCCCGCGCCCGGAACCTGCCAGTGCTGGACCGCTATGAAGACATGCATCGCGAAAAAGAGCGCGAAGAGGGTGCCGGAAACGAGCAGGTAGGCTTTCATCGGTTCCTTCCTTCCCTACGGGCCCTCATTCTTTCCCCCACCACTTCAATACCCTCAGAGCCCGCAGCGTGTTCCAGCGGCTCGGGCCCCCGACGCGCTCGAGCTCGAAGTACGTTTTCCCCGGGTACCCCGGTGGCAGCGTCCATCGACCATCCTCGCGGCGGCTCGTTCGAACGAGCTCGACGGCATCGCGCAGGCGCGGGTCCCGCGGTGCGCCGACCGTCTGGAAGTGATCGAGTGCCCGGAGAACGTCGTAGTGCCAGCGCGGAGGGAAGGCGAAGCGCGTGAAGGCCGGCTTGATGATCGCGCCCGTGCGGTGGGAGCGAAAGAGCCGGTGCGCGAGAAGAAACTCGCGGCCGCGCCTCTGCGCCGCGCGGAGCCATCGCTTTCCCGCGCCCCGGCCGAGCTCGTAGAGACGCAGGCCCTCGAGCACGCTGATCGTCGTGTTCAACGAAGAGTGCGTGGCGCCCGCGGACCGTGCGCAGTTCCAGCCGCCGTCGGGCATTTGCTGCGTGCGCAGATGCGCGGCGATCGTGTCGACGCGCGCGTCGTCGTGCTCGAAGTACGCGAGGAGCGACAGGACCATGCCGGTCACGCACGTCTCTCCGCGGCGCGTCCACTGCGCCCACTTTCCGAAGTCCACGCCGCCATCCTCCCGAAGACCGCGGTCGAGCAGGAGGCGGCAAGGCTTGCGCATCTTGCGGTTTCCGGATGGGAGCCCGAAGTCGCGCAGCAGGAGCATGGTGTACGTGGTCGAGATCCACTTGGGCCCGTACATCCCGCGGGCCGGCTCGCGGCCGCCGGCCCATCTCCCGTCGCGCCCCTGTCTGGCCAGAAGACGCCCGCCCCAGCCTTCCCGGGCGACCCGCCGGCGCTCCCGCTCGATGAGCGGCGCGGGGGCCCCGACGAGATCGCGAAGCGTCTGCCATCGAATCGCCGGATCTCCGTCCAGCAGCCACGGGATCGCGGCGTCGGTCCGCGCCGGAGACGTCATCTCCAGAGAGGAGGAAGGCTTTCGTCGCGGCCGCGCCCGTCGCCGACGCGGTACTCGCTCTGGACCAGGCCGCTCGCGAACTGGCGCGTGGCCACGTGGCGCAGCGGAACGTCCTTCGGCAGCGAGCCGAAGAGAGGGATCCCTTCCCCGATCAGCACCGCGACGCGCGTGATGATCAGCCGGTCGATCAGGCCGGCGCGCAGAAAGCGCTGGACCGTGATGCCGCCGTCGACGTAGGCGTGGCGCACGCCTCGGGCCGCGAGATCCACGACGATGCCGGCCGGTTCTCCTTTGAGATGCTCGACCACCGCTCCGGGCGGCGCTTTCGCGATCGATCGCGTGCTGAGGACGAACACGGGCTTTCCCCCGTAGGGCCACTCGTCGAATGCCAAGACCGTCTCGTAGGTGTTGCGGCCGATGACCAGGGCGTCCACCGTCGCCATGAACTCGTCGTAGCCGTGCGGCTCGCCGCCGCCTGGCGGCAGGAAGTCCAGTCCGCCGTTCGCCCGCGCGATGAATCCGTCGAGGCTCGTGCCGACGAAGACGGAGGTGTTCACGAAAGCGCCGCCTTCCTCACGCGACCCCGGCGAGACCCATCGGGTACACGAACAGGATCGCGGAATCGTCCTCCACGACGGCGCCCGTGCGCGCGTAGAGCTTTCGCGCGGCGGCGTTGCTCCGGCTGGTCAGGACGAAAACCTCGAACATCCCCTCCACGCGTGCGAGGTCCTTGATCTCTTCGATAAGCGCGGTCGCGAGGCGCCGGCCCCGCCATGCCGGCGCGACGCCGACTTCGTAGACGAACATTTGGTTCGCCTCGCGATCGGCCCGCTCGAGCCGATAGGCCAGAAGGATACCGACCGGCTCGCCCTCATGCTCCGCCACGAGGAGATAGTTTGCGGAATTCCGGAGGAAGGCCTCGAGCGAGGTCGCGGCGCGGGAAGAACCCTTGAAGGCGCGCACGGCGATCTCGGCTTGCGCGGAGTCTTCCGGACCGAGTCTCTCGATGGCGATCATGAAAGCCACCTCTTCGACAAGTTCAGGTCGAACCCCTTCGCGGCGCGAGGAGTCTCCCGAAGTAACCGAGGGAGGATCCTCGCGCCGCGGGAGCGGGAGCACAGCGAAGGATCAGGCGCTCGGTCGAGCCCCATATGGCGAGCCGAGCGCCGGTGGCGTGAGCCAGATCCTGAGCAAGCTCCCGCGACGACGACGACCTCGTGAACGGGATTCGCGTTTCGCACCGTCGCCGAGATCTCCATGGATCACCGAGCCTTCCGAACGCGGCGCGCCGTCTTGCGCTTCGGACGGCTCCGCGAGGCGCGCTCCGCTCTCTGTTTCGTCTGCGCGGCGTTCCTCGCGATTCGCGCCCGGACGAGCTTGCGCACGAGCGTCACCGGCAGCGGATCGTCGGGCTGGAACCGAATGGTGCCCTTGCTCGTGTCGTACTTTTTCAAGTCCTCCTCGAAGCCCTTCCACGACACTCCCGGAAAGTAAGAGCAGTGCTTTGCGGCGGCGGCGAACCAGGCGATGACCTTTCCGTCGAGACGAAACGCCGGAATCTGGTAGCTGATGGTTTCCTCGGCCCTCGGAACGGCGGCCCGGATCGTCTTCCGCAGCTTCTGGAGCGCGGCCTTCTTGTCCGGCGGAAGCGGCGCGAGATAGTCATCGATACCGCGGACCGCCGCCTTCCCTGTGGACTTCATGCTCGCCTCCCTTCCGGCGCGTTCACGTCTCCTCGACCGCCTCGCGATAGCGCTCCGGCGCGTACCGGGCGGCCAGCAGGCCTGTGGCCTCGTCGGTCCGGATCTCCTGCACCAGCAGGCCCTCCTCGCCGTACGGCAGGTACGCCTGGCATTCGCCCGACGGCGCAATCAGGCTCGTCGCCGACTCCTGGAAGCGCATGGCGTAGTTGACGCTGGCGAAATAGATCGTGTTCTCCCGGCTGCGGCATGCCATCGCCGTTTCGTAGTAGGCGCCGTCGGCCGCGCCCCAAGCCTTCGGAGCCACGCCCGTTCGATCGCTTCCGGTGTGCTGCGGATGAAACACGATCCGGGCGCCGCGAATCGCGGCCCACCTCACCGTCTCGGGATAACGCCAGCCCTCGTGACAAATCGCGACGCCGAATTTCGTTCCGTTCCACTCGAAGAGGCGGCGGGTCCCGCCGGGAACGTAGAAGCGATCTTCGGTGGGGTCCAGCTGGTTCTTGGTCTGGCATCCGAGAAGCTCTCCACGGGCGTCGAAGACGTAAGCGGCGATCTGCCTCCCCTTCTCCACCAGTCTCTCGGTTCCGAGGATCGCGGCGATCGCGTATTCCCGCGCCCACTGCGCCGCGAAACGGAGCGTGCGCTCGTGCTCTGCAGGTCCGAAGGGCGGAACCTCGAAGTCCTGGCCTCGCAACCCCGGCAGATATGCTTCCGGAAAACAGACGATCTCCGCGCCGCGGCCCGACGCTTCGGACATCAGCCGCCGGACTCTCTCCAGCCCTTCTTCCAGCGACGAGGCGATGCGCGGCGACGCGAGGGCGATGATCACCGGTCGCCTCGAGCGAGCCTAGCGGCCCGGCCCCGTCCGCCTCAATCCGCCCTGCAGCACGAGCGCGAGCGGTCGCCTCCGACCACGATCGAATCGGCGTTGAAATCGGAGCAGCGCTGGGCTTCCGCCTCCCAGTCCGTGACGGGGACGGTTCGCAGCTCCCAGGGATCCGGACCGTCGACTTCGCCGTCCCGGCCCAGGCTCGCGATCATGAACGTCTTGCCGTCGGTCCGATAGATCAGCTCGTTTCCCCAGACGTCGCGCCGGGGATCGGAAACCGCGGGCGCGGCGGATCCGGCGAGCGCCAGCGCTTCGGTCAGGGTCTCCGGGTACCGGCCTTTGGTTTTCGCGTACTGCTCCACCACCTGACTGCAAAAGGCGAGGTGGGAGCAATTCTTGACCTGGGCGGCCCGCAGCTTCATCGGATGCAGCACGAGACCCCACGCGACTCCGGCCAGCGCGACGGCCGCCGCCATCGTCGCCAGGACGAGGCGCCGGCGCCGCGGGGGCGCCCCCGGCGGACTCGCGGCCAGGTGCCAGTTCGGATCGGTCTCGTAACCCATCGCGAAGAGCTGCTTGCCAGCGATCCCGTCGAAGATCTTCTTCTGAGACGAGCTCCACTTCTTCCACCGTCCCAGCGGCTGAAACGCTTCCGTCCTCGGCGTCGCCCTCCAATTGGGCTTGTTGGCGTCCTCCTGCCCTCGCGCGCTGAAGAAGGAGGAACCCACGACGTCGGCGTTTTCCACCGCGTCCAGCACCGCCGCGTCGTAGGGAACGCCCATGAAGTCGAAAATCCGCGCGCCCATCTCTCTCGGCCGCTGGAACACGTCCTCGTAGCGCAGCAGCAGATACCGCGACGCCAGGGGCGACTTCTTGAACTCCTCGTCGAACTCGACGATCTTGCGGACGGCCGCGGACCAGTCTCCCGCCGCAGACCGGAAGTCGCGCATCAGGAGATGGCTCAGACGCGTCCGCACCTTTTCGACCAGAGTCTTGTGGTGCCGTGTCGCGAGAGTCGCTTTGACCGAGGAGGCCACGTTGTCGCGGCCATCGCGGACGAGAAGGATTAGCTTCGAATCGGGAAAGACGTCGAAGAACTTGTCGATGTTGTGGACGCTCGACCACTTGATGAAGATGTGCCCGGGCTGAAGGGAAAACGTTTCGATCAGATACTCCCGCCACGCGTCGCCCAGGTGCGGGGAAAACCGGCCGAAGTCGAAATCTTCCTTCTTGCCCTTGTACCCGTTCCGAAAAGCGGCGAACGCGCCCTCCCACTCGCCGAGGTCACGGATGAGTGGGAACTCGTACATCGTCTTGCCGGGAGGAACACTCTGGACATGCGGATTGCAGCCCATGATCGCGCCGAGGTAATTCGAGCCCGATCGCACCCTCGCGCCGTGGAGAATCGTGAAGTGGTAGGCGCTGAGATCCCGCTTCATGGCCGCGCGAGAAGGCCCCGGGCCAGGTCAGGAATACGACTTTCGGAACAACCGAAGAAAGTCATCGAGTCGCCGCAGTGGCAGGTGATTGATTCCGCCGGCTGCCGGCCTTCCTCCTCCCGAGTCGAACTGCCTGCAGAACTCATCGGCTCGAACCGGGCTGTCCCCGGACACCCGAACGCTGACCATATAACAGGTAGAACTGTTGGGCACGAGTACAGCGTGGCAGCGGTGGGGCTCCCGCCGGACGAGCTCGTTGGCCATGACACCCGAGACTCGTCTCGACCAGGGCTCGTCGGGCAGGACGTGGACCGTCAGCCGCTCCGCCACGACCTCCGGCTTCAGCGCCGCGGCTTTCGCCATGTCCGCTGCAAATCCCTCCTGGAGCCGCTGGAACACCTCCTCCCCGGCCGCGAAGTCCAACGGGTTCTCGTAGGGATGCAGCCGGCGGTACAGTTCGTCGGGCGCGATGTGAAGGTCCTCGACGATCCGGCCGTAGGCGTTGTAGTTCAGGAGGCGGCCCAACTTTTGCACTTGTTCGATCTGACTCTCGGTGTGCATGGAAACGCCGAGCCTGGAGGCAATGCTGTCCAGATTGTCGCCGAACGCCCCGACGATGGCCCAGCGGCGGTGCGCACCGCGAAGGAATCCGTCTACCAGGAGACTCGTGCAAACCTCCTTCGAGGTGCTCAGGTGAGCGTCGAGGCGCGAGTGCGCGGGCACCTCGCCGGCGAAGTGGTGGTCGAAGTAGGCCACGTCGGCGCCCGCGTCCAGGATCCGCTCGAGATCCGCCCGGTTGCTGTCGAGCGACACATCCAGGACGGTCACGGCATCGCCCCGCGACGGAAAGACACGGGAGAGAAGCTGGATGTCGCGTTTAACGCCCGTGACGAGCGTGCTTTCCGCCGGAAAAGCGAGCCTCAGCTGCTGCAGAGCGCAGATCCCGTCGGCGTCGCCGTTGAAGACGTCCCAGTTCGTCATCGGGCTAACTATAAGAAAACCTTAGACTTCACTCCGGCCAGAGCCCGTCATATTATATTTGTGTTCAAAAAGGCAGTCGGCTCCGCCTGTTGGCGGGCAGGATATCGGAGGAGGTTGGGATGGACCTTCGGGAACGTAGCTCGCAGTCTGAACGATCGCAATCCGACAGTTCTTCGCCACTGATCGCTCCGTACGGTTCGCGACTCGTCGACCTGATGGTGGACAGCGCGCGGGAGCGGGCGGAGATGAAGGAATACGCCGCCCAGCTGCCGTCGATCCAGATCTCCGCGCGGTCTCTCTGCGACCTGGAGCTTCTGGCGACCGGCGCGTTCTCACCCCTCGACCGCTTCATGGGAGAGAAGGACTACTGGAGGGTCGTCGAGGAGATGCGGCTCGCCGACGGCACGCTCTACCCGATTCCCGTGACGCTTCCCGTCGAGCGCGACGGAGTCGTCGACGTGGGACGCGAGATCGTCCTGCGCAGCCCGACGAACCAGATGCTCGCGCTGATGAAGGTCGAGGAGATCTACCCCTGGAACTACGAGCACGAAGTCCAGAACGTCACGGGGACGCTCGACACGCGCCACCCCCTCGCCTCCGAGATGACGCGCTGGCCCAAGTTCTACGCCTCGGGGCCGCTCAAGGTCCTCGAGCTGCCGGACCATTACAGCTTCCCGCAGCTGCGGTTGACGCCGGCCCAGGTGCGCCGCCGCCTGGCGGAGCTCGGCTTCGAGCACGTCGTGGCGTTCCAGACGCGCAACCCGATGCACCGCAGCCACGAGGAGCTGACCAAGCGGGCGATGCAGCGGGTCCACGGCGCGCTGCTCGTCCATCCGACGGTCGGGGTGACGAGGCTCGAGGACATCGACTACTTCACGCGCATCCGGTGCATCAAGGCGCTGGTCTCCAAGTACTACGATCCGAAGCGCACGCTCCTGAGCATCCTTCCCATGGCGATGCGGATGGCCGGGCCGCGCGAGGCACTCTGGCACATGACGATCCGGCGCAACTACGGCGCCGACGCGTTCATCATCGGCCGCGATCACGCGAGCCCCGGCAAAGACTCGCGCGGCGTCCCGTTCTACGATCCGCACGCGGCGCACCACCTCGCGGAAAAGCACCAGGATGAGCTCGGCATGCAGCCGCTCTTCTTCCGGGAGTTCGTCTACCTGCCCGACGAGGATCGCTACGAGGAAGGCGAATCGATCCCGAAGGAGAAGACGACGCACACGATCTCGGGAACCGAGGTGCGGGAAGGGTACCTGCGCAAGGGACGGCTTCTGCCCTCCTGGTACACGCGCCCCGAGGTGGCCGAAATCCTGACGCAGGCGCATCCCCCGAGAGAGCGCCAGGGATTCTGCATCTGGCTCACGGGACTGCCGAGCGCGGGAAAATCCACGATCGCGCAGATTCTCGCGACGCGCCTGTCCGAGCACGGGAGAAAAGTCACCGTGCTCGACGGCGACGTCGTCCGGACGCACCTGTCGCGGGGCCTCGGGTTTTCCCACGAGGACCGCGAGGTCAACGTCCTGCGGATCGGATTCGTCGCGTCGGAGATCGTGAAGCACGAAGGCGTTGTCCTGTGCGCCGCGGTGAGTCCGTATCGCGCCACCCGGGATCAGGTCCGGTCCCGATTCGACGCCGGAAAGTTCATCGAGGTCTTCGTCAACACGCCGATCGACGTGTGCGCGACCCGCGACGTGAAGGGCCTGTACGCGCGCGCCCGATCCGGCCAGCTCAAGGGATTCACCGGCATCGACGATCCCTACGAGGCGCCGATCCGGCCGGACGTCGAGATCGAGACCGTGAAGCAGACCGCCGACAACGCGACCCTCAGCATTCTCGAGTACCTGAGGAAGAACTCCTTCCTTTCCTCAGGGATCTGGGCGGAGGACGAGGAGTCGGCGATGAGCTCCTCCGCGACGCGCGCGAGCTAGCGGACTTCATTCCCCCTCCCCCGTCGTAGGGGAGAGGGTCAGGATCGGGGGTCACGCCGTCTTCGACCCGTCGAGGACGCTTCGGACCGTCTGAATGTCGGTGACGATCGCGTCCCCCATGAACCGTATGCTCGTCAGCGCGCGCTCTGCCGCCTCGGCATGCCCGCCCCCGCATGCATCCGTCACGAGGATGGGAATGTAGCCGAGGTCGACTGCATGACGAACCGTCGGCTCGATTCCGATCTCCGTCGCCACGCCCGCGATCAGGAGCGAGTCGATGCCGCAGTCCCGAAGAGCGATGTTCAGGAACGTCCCTTCGAACGCCGACATCGTGATCTTGTCGAAGACCACTTCGCTCGGGAGGGGCTCGAGCTCCGGCACCAGCGGGAACCCCGGCGAGTCGCGCAGGAACCAGGGCTTCACGTCCGCGACCGAGTGAACCCGCTGCCACGCCATGGCCATGCGCAGGGAGGTGACTCCACTGGCCTCCTTCGGCAGCGACAGGTGGCGCGTGAAGAAGACCCGCAGGCCCGCCGCGCGGGCGATCTCCAGCAGCTCCTTGACCCGGGAGACCATCTCGCGCCCGTTCGCGATCTGCCCGAGGATGCCCACCTGCATGTCATAGATCAGGAGAGCCGTGCGTCTCGGGTTGCACGCTTCGGCGAGGCTCTGCGGGATCTCGAGACCGTACGCGCGTTCCATCGTGTCCCCTGGCCAAGCCTACTGCGAGACACGCCGGCCCGACGAGCCCTGTGACACTCCGTCTCGCGAGCTAACTCGCCGCGCGGCGCAGATACGCGCGCGCGACGGTCACCGGATGGGTGAGTGCCGTCACGACGCGCCCAAGACCTCTCGCCGGCTCATGAAACAGACCGAGCTGGGCGAGCACCGCCGCGCGGTCGTAGTAGATCCGCTCGCCGGCGAGGCGGTCCTCCGCGTCGAACGCGAAGATTCCACAGAGAGGAAACTCGACTCTCCGGCCCGTGGCCGGCAGGCCGCGCCACGGCCCGCGGTGCGTTCCCCGGATGACCACCTCCAGCACCACGCTCTCGGTTCCCGCGTGCCGGTGCACGATCTCGATCGACAAGTCCGGCAACGCGCGCATGAGCTCCGTGTAATACGACCGGACGCCGTCGTGCCCCGCGCGCCGATCGTTCCACGGTTCGTCGTCGTACCGCGCCGACCCGCCGAAGGTCGCCATCACCGCGTCCACGTCGTGGAGGTTCTCGCACCGGACGTGCTCCTCCACGACCGCCAGTCTCGCCCGCGCGCGATCCGCATCGACTCGCGCCATGCCGCACCTCCTCGCGACACGACCGAGACTACCCCAGCGGGCCCTCCGATCAGGGAAGCGTCAGTGCCTCGGCCTGCGAGTTCCTCGCCTTCGCCGCCAGGGCCTTCGCCTGAGCCGTCGCGAACGGAAAAGTGTTCAGCACGTCGTACTCCCAGACGTTGGTCGGAAATATGACGACGAGCTCGGCGACCTTGTCGTCCAGGTTCGTGAACGAATGCGGCGTCATCGGAGGGATGTTGATGACGTAGGGACCCTCCATCACGAAGAGCTCGTCACCCAGCGCGTACATGACCTTCTGATCCTGCAACAGCACGTGGGATTCCTCACCCATGTGCGTGTGCATCGGAGGCGCGCCGCCCGGAGCCGTGTACGTGATCCCGATGGTCAGGTTGCGATACCCGTGTCTCTGCCCTTCCATGACGTGCACATACTCACCCGGACCCGGGTTGATCACGTCCAGATCCCTCTTGGAAAGCGCAAACTCCTTCACGTCGGTCATCCCCGGCGCCTGGAACCTCCCTGGCACCCGGCGCGTCTCCAGTACCTTGTGGGGGTGATGCTGGGCATGCAGATGTCCTCTCGTCTCGTCGACGTTCACGATCAGCTCGCCGTGGTCGATCTTCTCCCCCGGCCCCGCGTCGGCGGGTTTGTGGCTCACGATTGGCTCGGGCGGCAACGCCGGCTTCTCCTGGACTTTCGCCGCGTTCGACGGAGACCGAAAATACCCCAGAACGAGCGCGAGAGCGAACGCGGAAACGGTACCCGGCAGGCGCAGGGTCATTCCAACATCTCCCTTTCTCCCGGCGGGACGGGCCCCGACCCGGGAATCCCCTCGAAACAAAAACGAATCAGCGATCAGACGCTAGTCGCGGTTCTCACCGTCTGGATCCCGGAGACCGAAGACTTTCTGGTAAAGGCCGGCGAGACTCGGCCGCCGGCCTCCGAAGAGCACGAAGGCGCCCGCGGCGGCCTCGACGACTCCGGACACGAGTTGCTCGGGCACTTTTTGCCACAGGTATTCGTTCGAGACTACGACGCCGCGGGGGCGCATCAAGATCGCGAGCGCGCCCGCACCGATGTTCTGGAGGCCGACGATCAGAAAGTAGAGACCGATCGCCGAGAACAGGACCGCCTGGAGATCATCTTTTCCGAAAGAGAAGGCGGCCTGCTCCTCGACGGGAAACACGAGCTCCGCCAGCCAGCCGGACTTCGCGACGAGAAAGATCGCGATCACGATGTCGCAGCCGAGCGTGATCGCGTTCGCGCTGACGGCATAAGACTTCATGTTCTGGTCCGATCCGAACGGATATCGGAGCAGCAAATTGAAGAAGTGAGGCACCGCGATGAGAGCGTAAATCGCCCACATGATGCCCCACGCCCGGAACACGCCCGTGGCCAGACCTCGATTTGTCATCGCCGCGATTCGTTGCGTGGAAGCGTATCAGCAGAAGGCGGGGATCCTCAGAGGTCCTTTCGAAAGCACTGCAGCCGACCCGCGTCGGCGAATCCGAGCGCCCTGTGGGCCGCGATGCTGACTTCGTTCTCGAGCAGGGCGTCCGACGCGAATTCGGTGCAACCCCGTCTGCGCGCCCAGTCTTCCGAAGCGGCGACGAGGCGCCGGCCGACTCCGCGGCGCCGCGCCTCCGGC
>JBKOVK010000284.1:0-23054 GCA_046724475.1 Acidobacteriota bacterium
CGGTTCGGTCCGCGTCATGATCCTCGGTTTCTACGCCACGCTCTTCGCGGTCTTCCTCTTCATCGCCATGATCCTCATGCTGGAGGTCGGACGCCGTCTGGGCATGCGCAAGCTCGCGCGCGATCCTGAAGGCGCGCGGACGGGAGTGAGCGCGGTCGAAGGCGCGCTCTTCGGTCTTCTCGGACTTCTGATCGCGTTTACGTTCTCGGGCGCCGCCAACCGGCTGGACACGCGGCGCAAGCTGATCACGGAGGAGGTCAACGCGATCGGCACCGCTTGGCTGCGTCTGGATCTTCTTCCCTCAGACGCGCAGCCCGAGCTGCGCGATCTCTTCCGCAAGTACCTGGACTCGCGCCTGGAGACCTACCGCAAGCTCCCCGATATCGCGGCCGCCGAAGCCGAGCTCGCGCACTCGATCCAGCTCCAGGGAGAGATCTGGAAGAAGGCGATCGCCGCGATTCGAGGCGGGCCGCCGGGACCCAGCGCCAACACCCTGATCACCGCTCTCAACGAGATGTTCGACATCGTGACTACGCGGACCGCGGCGGCGCGGACGCATCCGCCGACGATCATCTTTCTGATGCTCGGCCTGCTGGCGCTCGCGGCGGCGACCCTCGCAGGGCACGCCATGGCCGGATCCAAGACGCGGAGCTGGTTCCACGTCGTCGCCTTCGCGCTGGTCCTCTCCGCCACGGTCTACGTCATCCTCGACCTCGAGTACCCGCGCATCGGTTTCATCCGGCTCGACGCCGCGGATCGCGCGATGCTGGAGCTGCGGGAGAGCATGAAGTGACCAGCCGAAGAGCGGCCGTCCTCGCAGTCCTGACCGTGGCCTTCGCGATCTCGGGTTGCTCCATTCTCCCGTTTCGGAAGAAGACCCCGACCGGACCCATGATCACGACGGCCACCGGCGCGATGCCGGTGGCCGCGCTGCAAACCGAAGTGTTGCGTTTCGCCGACAGCTACGTCGCGGCGGTCGCCGACGCGGCGGATCAGGTGGCCGCGCAGGTCAAGACGAGGGACGCGCAGGTCGCGGCTCTGCACTGGAAGATCAACCAGGCCACCTCGGCGTACCTGGATGCGACCGGAGAGAACCCTCTGGTCAACGCTCTCGACCTGCTGGTTCTCGCCTCGGTCTCACGTATGGTGGTCGAAGCCGGCGGCGCGGGCGAGGCCCTCGGTCCCATGCCGGAGCCACTCGTCACCGAGCACCGGGATCTGGAAACGATGGCCTGGAACCTGGCCGGCCAGTTCCTGACTCCGGATCAGCGACAGGAGCTCCAGAACCTCATAGAGGAGTGGAGGAAGAAGAATCCCAACGACCGCAGCGTCGCCACGGCGCGGTTCCGGGACTTCGCCTTGGAGCTGGGGAAGATCTCGACGCCGGGGAACGTCCGGGCCTCGAGCATCTTCAGCTTGCTCTACATCGACCCGCTCGCGGGCTTGAACCCGACCACCGTCGCAATCCAGCAGAGCCGCGAGCTCGCCGAGCGCACCGTCTCCTATGCCGAGCGCGCGCCGACGGTTCTGCGGTGGCAGGCCGAGCTGCTCGCCTTGCAGATCGGCGGCCAGCCCGACGCCCAACAGGTAATGACGGATTTGCAGCGGGCGTCGCTTTCGATCTCCGACGTCGCGAAGACGGTCCAGGGCGTTCCGGAGCTCGTCGATGCGCAGCGGAAGGCAGCCATCGACCAGTTCTTCGCGGGCGTGGCCGCCGAGCGCACCGCGATCCTGTCGGACATGGCTTCCCAGGAATCGCGCTTTCGCACACTGCTCTCCCAGCTCCAACTGACCATGAATGCCGGCGGGCAGATGGGAACGTCTCTGACGGAAACGATCAAGTCCCTCGACGCTTTCGTCCGATACGTCTCGCCGCCGATGCCGCCGAACGCGCCTCCGGCGAAACCCGGCAAACCGTTCGATCCCCTCGACTACGGAAAGGCCGCGAGCGAAGTCGGCGGCATGGCGCGGGATTTGAACGCGTTTCTTCTCTCGGCCGAGCGCACCTCGCCGAAGCTCGCGACGATCAGTCAGCAGGCCGGCACAGATCTGAAGGACGTCATCGACCACGCGTTCTGGCGAGGTCTCATCCTGATCGCGGTCCTGCTGGTCGGCTCGATCCCGGTGCGCCTGGCCTATCGCGCCCTCGCGCGAAGGATGGGCTCGGCGGACGCCGCGCCGCGGTGAAGGGGGGCGGGGACAAGCCCCGCCCCTACGGCGTAGGGGCGACCCTTGTGGTCGCCCGGTGTCAAATCGTCAACGTCCCCGTCCGAATCAGGTAAGCGAGCTTCGCGCGCTGCTCGGGCGTCAGAAGCGCGTGCAGACGCGAAAGGGCCGACACCACGGCGGAGCGGAGACGGTCGGCGCTGTCGACGCGGAGCTTCCCTCCGGCGCCGGCACGGGAATCGTCGAAGGTCTCTCCCGATACGGCCTCGGCGAACGCCGACAGCGCGCGGCGGTGATCCACCGCGGCCTGCGCCCGCTCGGTCTTGATCTCGTCGAGGATCTTGGCGAGCTCCGACACCTGCGCTTCTTCCAGCCCCAGCTTGTAGGCGAGGAACCGGAGCGGCCGGCGCACGCCGAACGCGCCGCCGCCGAACCCGAACTGACCCGACTCCTCTTCGCCGGCCGCGAAGTAGCCGAAGCCGCGGTGCCAGCCTTCGCCGTAGCCATAGCCGGCGCTCGCACCGGTACGGCTCTCGCAGCGCCGACGTCTCCAATGGGGAATGAATCCGGGATACATGATGCCTCCTCTCGCCGGGGCGATCGCTCCCGGCGGGTTTCCGACGCGTGGGCAAAATGCCTCACGCGGACTTCGAGGCTACTCCTGCCGCGCCATGCCGTCAATCCGACGGAGGGATGTCGTCCGCCGACAACGTGAGCGTCGGATTCCGGACCCGGTCGTTGTGGGCGTCGACCGCGGCGAACACGATGCCGTCATGGAAGTAGGTGCGTTCTCGCTCCGGCAGGTCGAGCCCCAGGAGACCCGGTGCGGCCGCGTAAAAACGTCCGCTCAGCTCGTTCTCGCGCACGAGGATGTCGGCCAGTCGCGCCAGCCGCTGCAGGCTTTCCAGCGAGGCAGGTCGATCCCCGTCGACGACGCGATAGAAGCAGCGCTCGGGACCCGCGGTCTCCATGCCCCGGCAGCGAAGATTGCGGGAAGGTTCGTCGCTCAACCGGCGGCCGCTAATGGCGCCCGCTCGAGCTCGACGAAGAGCGCGGCGCCGCCGGCGCCGGTGCGGTCTGCGGCCCCGCCTGCGATTGCGTCCACGACGCGACCACCGGCGACGCCGACGCGCGCGTGACGGTCTGCGTATCGCCGCGGCCGTCCGTGACGCGCTGGACCTCGCCGCGCTGCGGCAGCTGCGGCGTCCCGGGCGTGCGAAGGTAGAGGTGACGGAGATTCGCGGTGTCGTAGCCGACGCAGTAGTCGTCGTAGCAATCCGCGAAGAGCACTCCGGCGGGGACACCGCCGCCTCCCGACGAGGCGCATCCCGCGAGACCGAGGAGAAGCGGAGACGCGAGCAGGAGCTTCTTCATCGCGCTATTTTCCCACGCCTTCCGGCAACGAGGGGACCATCCCCCGCAGAGCCGCCACGTACCACCGGTCGCCCTTCTTGACCGCGATCAAAGTCGACAGGCCGCTGCGCGTTCCGAGGGACTTTCCTCCGGAGTCCTTCATTCCCGTGATGTCGAAGGCGCCGTCGGCGATCGCGACGTCGCGCCGCAGGAAGTGCACGCTCGTGACGGTGTGCGTGAGTTTCGTCCCCTTGTAGATCCCCGACCACTGCGACGCAAAGGCCTTCTGCACTTCGTCGCGGCCCCTTGCGCTCCGACCCGTCGAGCTGACGTAGTCCCCGTCGGTTAGGAACGAGTCCGCGAGCATCTTCGCGTCGCTCTTGTTCCAGGCGTCCTGGAGCTGCCGGCCGAGCGCGCGCACGTCCTTCTCGTCTTCGGCGCTGGTCTGTGCGGCGGCGACGGACGAGGCGATGAACAGGAGCAGGAAGGGGATCCACCTCGGCAAGGTCCTCACGCTCACCTCCGCGAAAGAGGGCCGGGTCACTTGGCCTTAACAATGTTGTACGCCGGTGTCTGGGGCAGGTCAACTGAAAGCCCCTTTGACCGATAATTTAGGCTCTGCCCGTAGCTCAGCCCGGATAGAGCATCAGCCTTCTAAGCTGAGGGTCGCAGGTTCGAATCCTGCCGGGCAGACCAACTACCCGTCATCCCGAGCGCAGCGAGGGATCCCGCGCTTTCTAGCCCGTCGGCGTGTCGGCCTACTCGATCTCGACTCCTTCCCGTTCGTCGGAGACCTCGGGCTCGTCCTCGCCGGAGCGGACGGCGATTGCTTCGATGCCGGCGGCGCGGAGAGACGCGTTGACCCGCGGCACCGTGGCCTGGAGGTTCTTCCACTCTTCGAGGAGCTTGCCGAGATTGTCGCGGGCGCCGGCGGCCGCCTGCGTCTGAATCGCGGTCGGAGGCGCGTCGGCGCCTTCGACCGCCGTCAGAAGCGAAGCGAGGAGCGCGTTGACACCGGCGATCCCTCCTCCTCGTCCCTCGCCCGACTCCACCTTCTTCGCCGCGGCGTCGGCGTCGCGAAGCGCATCGGCCGCCGCACCCGGGGCTTTCGCCCGGCGCTCGGCGAGATCCTTGCGCAGCACGCGCACGCTCTGCAGCGAGTCGTACGACTCCCCCATCGTCGCGCCGACCTGCTGCTCGAAAGCGAGTCTTTCGGCGAGTGCGGCGTCGGTGACCTTGACCCGCGGATCCATCATCAGAGTCAGGGGTTTTTCCTCCGCCCGCCCGTCAACCGTCCACCGAACGGTGTAGCGGCCCGGAAGGGCGAGCGGTCCTCGCGGCTCGACCGGCGTGTCTTCGCCGGCCACGGCCGAGATCGAATACTCGTATCGGTCGGCGCGGGGCCGCGGATAGCGCATGTCCCACTGGATGCGGTGGTGACCCGGCTCGACCGACGGCGGCGCGGGCGGGTGGACGTAGAGGTCGGTGAAGTAGCGCCGCGCGTGGAGCTTCTCGGGCGGGTCATCGCTCGAAAACGTCCGCACGGTCCGTCCTTTGTCGTCGAGGATCTCGATCTTCACCGACGCCGCCTTCTTTCCCAGGACGTAATCGATCGACACCCCGGGAGGCGGGTTCTTGCCGACCGGAGTCTCGGGAGGAAGAGGCGTGTCGCGGTTCAGGTTCGCCCGGACGCGCACGGCGGGCCGGGGGATGAACAGGACGGATGACGCCCCGGCGACCTCAGCCGAGATCTGGCGCAATGGCGAGACGTCGTCGAGCACCCAGAGCCCGCGTCCCTGTGTTGCGATGACGAGGTCGCCGCCCTTGACCTTCAGGTCGCCGACCCAGCAGGTCGGGAGATTCGACTGCAGGCTCTGCCAGCGCGCTCCGTCGTCGAACGACACGTACACGCCGGTGTCCGTGCCGGCGTACAGCAGTCCGCGCCGGACCGGGTCCGCGCGCAGCGCCATCGTGAAGCCCGGGTTGGGAAGGCCCGCGGCGATCTCCTGCCAGGTCGCGCCGTAGTCTCGCGTCCGATACGCGCGCTGCGTGAAGTCGTCGCGCCGGTGCCCGTCCGCGGCCACGTACGCGACGCCGGGTTCCAATGGCGAGACGTCGATCGTCGAGACCTTGGTCCACGGCGGCAGCGCTTTCGGCGTCACGTTCTTCCAGGTCTTCCCGCCATCCCGTGTGAGCTGCACGAGGCCGTCGTCGGTCCCGACCCAGAGCTCCTGCGAATCCCTCGGCGAAAGCGTGATCGTGAAGATCACGCCGTAGCCGCACGGCTGCGCGTTGGCCAGCGTGATGTCGCCGTTGCAGCCCTTCGCTTTGGGATCGGTGCCGGAAAGGTCCGGGCTCGCCTTCTCCCAGCTCTGTCCCTCGTCGAGGGAGCGCAGGAGGTACTGGGAGCCCGTGTAGAGCGCGTACGGCGGCTTCGAGGACATCGCGATCGGGAAGACCCACGACCAGCGGTAGAGACCCTCGACCGGGCGGCGGCCGTACGTGCTCTCGGCGGCGGGCGAAACATTGCGGACCTGCGCGGTGCGCGTGTCGAAGCGCGTGATCGTGCCGCCCAGTCCCGACCCGTACACGATCGCAGGGTCTCGCGGATCCGGCACGTCCCATCCGCGCTCCTCGCCGCCGACAGGATGCCAGTCGCGGTACGTCAGCGATCCGAAATCACTCCGGCTGGCGGCGCCGGCAGTCCCACTGTCCTGCTGGCCGCTGTAGATCCAATACGGGTACTGGTCGTCGGTTTCGACGTGGTAGAACTGGCCGGTCGGCTGGTTGTACCAGTCGCTCCAGGATTTCCCGCCGTTGACGGTGACGATCGTGCCCTGGTCGGCCGCGGTCACCATGTATTCCGGCCGCTTCGGGTTGATCCAGAGGAAGTGGTAGTCGTCGCCTCCCGGCGCGCCGCGGAAAAACTGCAGAGTTTTGCCGCCGTCGTCCGAGCGCCGGATGGACTGGCCCGTCACGTAGACGACGTCGCGGTTCTTCGGATCCGGAGTCACGCGGTTCATGTAGTTCGAACCCAGGCCCGGCGCCGCGTTGACGTGCGTCCACGTCGTCCCGGCATCGTCGGAACGGTAGAGGCCCGCGCTGCGGGATTCCTCGCTCCCTTCGGGAGGCGCGGTGTCCACGAGGGCCCACACGCGCCCGCCGGCAGACGCGCCCAGCCCGATCCGTCCGAGGTTCTCCGCCGGCCATCCGGCGCCCGAGAGCCGCTTCCAGCTCTTCCCGCCGTCGGAGGACTTGTAGAGGCCGCTCTCCGGCCCCACCATCGGTTTGAAGTAGGAGAGCCACGGATAGTTCCTCGCCTGCCAGAGCGACGCGTAGACGATCGACGGATTCTCCGGGTCCGCAGCCAGGTCCGCGCCGCCCGTGTTCTCGGAGACAGAGAGGACCGGGTTCCAGGTCTTTCCGCCGTCTTCGGAACGGAAGACGCCGCGCTCGTGGTTGGGACCGAAGATGTGACCGAGCGCCGCGACCAGGACGACATCCGGGTTTCGGGGATCGACCAGGATGCGCCCGATGGCGCGCGAAGAAGCGAGCCCGACGCGCCGCCACGACTTCCCCGCGTCGTCCGAGCGGTAGACGCCATCGCCCGACGCGACGTCGTAGCGCGCCTGGATCTGTCCCGTGCCGACATAGATGACCTTCGGGTTCGAAGGCGCGATCGCGATCGCTCCGACCGACGCCGAGCCGGCGCGGTCGAAGATCGGATTCCACGTGCGGCCCGCGTCTTCCGTTTTCCACACGCCGCCGGCCGCCGCTCCGAAGTAGTAGGTCGTCGGATCGTCCGCGATTCCCTCGGCGCACGTCGCCCAGCCTCCGCGGAACGGGCCGACGAGACGCCACTTCAGGTCCCGGTAGAGAGACGGATCGTACGGCTGGGCCACCGCCGTCGTCGCGCCGAATACGGTGCACACACACAGCAGAAAGGATCCGATTCGACGCATCGCGGAAACCTCCGATCCGATAGATTACGGTTATGACGCTGCCCACCGAGCCGGTCGGAAGTATTCCACGTCCCATGGAGCTGATCGAAGGCGCCGGCGCGTTCGGCGCCGGACGCATCGGAGCCGACGCGCTCGAAGCGCTCTACGAGGCCGCTGTGGCCGACACGATCCGGCGCTTCGAGGAAACGGGTTCGCCGGTCATCACCGACGGCGAACAGCGAAAGCCGAGCTTTGCGACTTACCCCGTCGCCGGGCTCTCGAACCTCGCGCCGGGAGGCGTGAAGATCCCTTTCAAGGACGGCCACACCCGGCAGCTTCCCGTGCTCACGTCAGGGCCATTCGGGTACGCAACGTACGCCGCGACGTACCTCGAACACGCCCGCAAGCACACGACGAAGCCCCTGAAAGAGGCCGTCATCGCGGCGTCGGCGCTGTCGCTTCTCTATCCGCAGTCGGGGATCGCGGGGTATCCGCGCGAGGCATTCATCGAAGACCTCGTGCGCGAGGCCGAGACGGACATTCGGCGCTGCCTCGCCGCGGGCTCGACGGTCCAGATCGATTTCACCGAGGGCCGGCTGGCCGTCAAGCTCGACCCGTCCAAGTCGCTGCTCCGCGCGTTCGTGGACCTCAACAACCGCGTGCTCGACGGCTTCTCGGAGGCCGAGCGCCAGAAGATCGGCGTGCACACCTGCCCCGGAGGAGACCAGGACTCCACGCACAGCGCCGACGTGGACTACGCGGAGCTGTTGCCGGAGCTCTTCCGCATCCGGGCGGGAAACTTCTTCGTACAGCTCTCGAGCGAGTCGGACCGACCGCGAGTTCTGAAGATCCTGGGCTCCCACGCGAAGCCCGGCCGGCGGATCTTCGTCGGCGTCACCGATCCGATCTCCGCGAGGGTTGAAACGGCCGCCGAGGTCCGCGATCGGATCCTCGAAGCCGCGAAGTTCATCAACCCGACAAACTTGGGCTCGACCGACGACTGCGGCTTCTCGCCGTTCGGCGACGACCTCTCGACCTCGCGCGACACGGCCTTCGCCAAGATCCGCGCGCGCGTCGAAGGCAATGCGATGGCGTCGAAGGAGCTGGGGATCTGAGGGCTTATCGAGTCCGGGATCCCTCGCTGCGCTCGGGATGACAGCTTTAGTCTGTCATCCCGAGGAGCGAAGCGACGAGGGATCCCGAGCTTGATGCGCCGACGGGGCCCTACAGGTCTTCGAGCCTCAGCTTCACGTCGGCGTCTTTCCAGGCAGTCTCGAACTGGGCTCGCGCCCAGCCCGCGTCGGCGGTCTTCTTCTGCGCCTCCAGTGTCTTCCAGAGACCGAATAGGGATCTCGGGTTGCGCGGATGCTTGTCGAGGTCCGCGCGAAAGACCTTCTCGGCCTCGGCGAGCTGCCCGTCGGCGAGCAGGGCCGCGCCGAGGGATTCCCGCGTCGGGTAGTACCAGCCCGGCGGCTCGTCGTAGCTGAGCGCGTCCTCGGCCTCGACGGCCTTCTTCCAGCTCGCGATCGCCGCCTTGCGGTCCCCCTTTGCCTCCGCGATCCGGGCGTCGAGTACCTGCGTGGCAATCGCCAGCACCATCGCCGACGTGTTCTGCGGGCCCGCCATGCTCGACGCCGGCACCGCATCGCGGGCGATCACGAACGTCTCGCGCAGCGTCTCGGCACGCTTGACGTCTCCCTGGGCGGCGGCCGCCATCGCGCGCGCGTAGAGCCATCCGGCGCGGAGGAGAGGTAGCTTCGGGCCCGGATCGGGCATCTTCCGGATGTCGTCCCACTTCTTGAAGCGCAGCGCCACGAACGTCGGCTGCAGGAGAAAACCTTCGAGCATCGGGTCCATCGTGACCACCGGCAGCACGCCGTCGAAAAGCTGATCGCCGGCCCGCTTGGCGACGGCATAGCGGCCGGCCATGGCGGCGGCGAAGGACTCGAAGTGGACGTTGTGGTTGTAGTACATCACCGGGTACAAACCCGAGGCGCCGGTTTCGCGGATGTAGTTGCGATCCACCTCGGCGGCAATGGTGTTGGCCTTCTCCGCCGCGACGTAGTCGCCGGTGCGCACGTAGGTGTGCGCCGGCATGTGCACGAGATGTCCGGCGTTGGGGACCAGAGTCTCCAGACGCTTGGCCGACGGGAGTGCCCGTTCCGGGTTCTTCGACGCTTCGACGGCGTGGATGTAGTAGTGGTTCGCGCCCGGATGCATCGGGTCGCGTTTCAAGACCGACTCGAGGACGGCCACGATCTCGACCGTGTTCTCTCCCGGCGTACCATCGGGCTTCCAGAGCTTCCAGGGCGTCAGGTTCATCAGGCTCTCGGCGTACATCGTGGCGGCGTCGAGGTCGTCGGGATACGCCGCCGAGAGCGCCTGCATCGCGGTCGCGTAGTCGCGCGCGACCTGCGCCCTGTCACTCTTGGCGGGATCGGCCACGTAGCGCTTCGACAGAGCTTCCACGTACGCGCGCTCGTTGTCGGGACTCGACGCCGAGAGCGCCATCGCCTTTTCGAGCTCGGCCCGGGCTTTGAGCAGTCGCTCGTCGGTCGCCGCCTCGTTGTAGTTGGAGCCGAGAGCCAGAGCCTTGCCCCAGTGCGGCATCGCCGCCTTCGGGTCGAGCTCCGACGCTTTGTCGAAGGCGCGGATCGCCTCCTCGTGGTTGAACCCGAAGAGGAGAACGACTCCCTGGTCGAAGAACTTCTGGGCTTCGGGGCTCGAGGTGGAAATCGGATGCGTGTGCGCGCCCATCCCCGAAAGCAAGGAGACGGGTTTTTCAGGCGGCGGCGTCATCTCCGCGTGCTGGGCGAACAGAGCGGGAGCCGCGCACAACGCGGCCACGGCGAGAACCAGCCTTTTCATGCGGCCCTCCTCGAAAACGGCGAGGAGATCTTATTTCGACGCGGCGGCCAGGGCATCGAGGCGTGCGGCGCGCGCCCGCAAGTCCGTGGGCTCGAAGGCCGGCAGGGAGCAGCGCCCGTTCGCGCAGGCGAACGCGGCGGGCCTGTCGAGATCCGGAAATTCCACGTCGGAGTTGGGAAGCGGCCCGTCGCGGCGGTCCCAGAGCTCGACGCGCTTGTAGGCCGACGGCATCGAGAGAGCGGCGATGAGCAGCGCCTTTGTCCGGCGATCCTCCCGTGGTCCGACGACCGTCAGGTGAGCGGGCTCGGACGCGCGCTCGGAGTCCGCCAGGAGCACCGAAGCCGTCGAGAAACGGTGCGCGATTTCGGGTAGGACGAGAAACGCCATCGCGCGGTCCGATAGCCGGCGGTCGGATTCCCGGCTGGTGTAGCGAAAGAGGAGATTTCCGAATCGCGCGACGGCGACGTTCTCATCGCGCTGCGGCCGGGGAGCGGTGAATCGGTCCCGGGAGACGGCGCTCGAAAATCCGGGAGAAGCCTCGTCGCCGAAGGTCTTACCGATGAAGTCGGCGGCGTTCTGCGCGCGCGCGAGCCAGGCGCGGTCGCCCGTCGCCGCATAGAGCGACAGAAATGAGCGCCCCGCCGCGACCGTGTCGCCGAGATACGGACCCGCGGGGTCGCTTGCTTCGTGACGGAATCCTCCGCCTGGAAGCGCGCGGTTCTCCGCGATCCACCGTCCCGCCGCGAGCCCTTCCGTGAGAGGAGCGTCTTCGCCCGCCGCGGCATGGAGCCACACCAGCGCAGGAATCATCCACGCAGATTCGCGGGCATAGAGATGCGTATCGACGCGCGGGATGCCGCGGCGGCGCCGTCCGGCGTCGTCGAGGGCGTAGTACTCGCCGGAGTGCTCGCCCGCGACGAGATCCGCGTCCTGGCTGACGTAGAACGCGCCCTCGGGACTCGTCAGGAACGCGCGCACGTATCGGTGGATGGCGCGCGCAGCCTCCAGGTCGGCGGGATCTCGCCAGAGCGCGTACGCCTGCGCGTAAGTCCGTATCCCCTCGGCCTGGAACTGGAGGAGCTTCTCGAAATGCGGATGGTCCCAGTCTCCGCTGTCGGAGTACTGGTACAGGCCGCCCCATACCGAATCGATGAGCTTGCGCGCCGCGGCGAGCGTCTCCTTCGCCATGCGCTCGGCCTCGAGGTCTCCGGCGCGGGCCCGCGCCATGCAGTACTCGACGCTGTCCCAGTCGAGGTATTTCTTCGAGAACCCCCAGCCGTGAAGCTCCTTGTCGTAGCGCTGGACGAGGAGGGCGCGGAGTTCCTTGCGAAGAGCATCGGACAGCTTCGCGGAGCCGGTGGAGACTGGCGCAACCTCGGCACGTACCGAGGGACCAGGAGTCGGGTCCTTGACGACCGCCTCGAGCAGCGACGCCATGCGCTTCGGCGCAATGTAGCCGGCGAACTTGACGAGCTCGTTGCCCTTCGCGTCGAAAACGATCGTCGCCGGCCAGCCGTAATCTTCGTAGCGGTTGGAGAGGTCCGGCCGCGCGTCTTGATCGACCCGGATCGCGACGAAATGTTTCTTAATCAGTTCCGTGACCGCGGCGTCCCGGTAGGTGGTCTCGTCCGTGACGTGGCACCAGTGGCACCACACGGCGCCCAGATCCAGGAGGACGAGACGATGCTCCGTCCGCGCGCGGACGAACGCCTGATCCGACCAGCGCTCCCAGCGGACGGAAGGCTCGGCCGCAGCGGCCGCGGCCGACACGCTCAGGATCGCCAAGGTGCTGCTAAAGAATGACTTAAGGCGCATCGATCCACCCCGGAACCAGTACGTGACCCGCACCGCTTTTGGATGCCGTTGGCAGCCGATTTCGGGACGACCGGAGCCGGAATCCTCCGACGTTAGTATTCGTTCCGCTCTTGCCGGCCCCGAGCCCGGGGACCGGTGACCGTCGTCTTGGAGGACCCTCGATGAATTCGATCCGGAAGAGCGGCCTTGCGCTGCTCGGTCTTTTGCTTGCGTCCCGAATCCTCGTCGCTCAGCCGGCGCCGGCGAAGAAGCCCGCGCCGACCACGCCGAAACCCGCGCCCGCCGCCGCGCCTCTCGCCAAACCCGAGAAGGTCACGTCGGTCGAAGGCATCACGGAATACCGGCTCGCCAACGGCCTGCGCGTTCTCCTGTTCCCGGATCCGGGCAAGCCCACGATCACCGTCAACATCACCTACATGGTGGGCTCGCGGCACGAGAACTACGGCGAGACCGGAATGGCCCACTTGCTCGAGCATCTGCTCTTCAAGGGCACGCCGAACCACAAGAACATCCCTCAGGAGCTGACCGCGCACGGCGCGCGGCCCAACGGCTCGACCTGGTTCGACCGCACGAACTACTACGAGACCTTTCAGGCGACCGACGAGAACCTGAAGTGGGCCCTCGATCTCGAAGCCGACCGGATGGTGAACTCGTTCATCGCCAAGAAGGACCTCGACAGCGAGATGACAGTCGTGCGCAACGAGTTCGAGATGGGCGAGAACGATCCCTCCGGAATCCTCCAGGAGCGCATCCTTTCGACGGCGTTCCTCTGGCACAACTACGGCAAGTCCACCATCGGGTCCAAGGCGGACCTCGAGAACGTTCCCATCGACCGCCTGCAGGCGTTCTATCGGATGTATTACCAGCCCGACAACGCCGTGCTCCTGATCGCGGGGCGCTTCGACGAGGCCAAGACGCTCGACCTCGTCAATCGGATCTTCGGGAAGATCCCGAAGCCGACGCGGACGCTGCCGAAGTTCTACACGCTCGATCCGACGCAGGACGGTGAGCGCTCGGTCACGCTCGAGCGCGTGGGCGACGTCCAGGCGATCGCCGCGGCGTACCACGTGCCGTCGGGCGTCAACCCCGAGTCCGGAGCGATCGACATCCTCGAGGAGGTCCTGACGGACACGCCGTCGGGCCGCCTCTACAAGGGACTGGTCGAGACGAAGAAAGCGACGTCCGTCGGCGGATACTTCATGGCGCTCCACGACCCCGGCTTCGTGATGTTCAACGCCGAGGTCCGGCAGGATCAGCCGATCGGCGAGACGAAGGCCGCGATGGTCAAGACTCTCGACGACGCCGCGGGCGCCGTGCCCATCTCGAAAGAAGAGGTCGAGCGAGCGCGGGCGACGCTCCTGAAGAACATCGACCTGATGCTCAACAGCGCCGACCGCGTCGGGCTGAACCTGTCGGAGTACATCGGAGAGGGAGACTGGCGCCTCTTCTTCATCAACCGCGACCGCATCCGCAAGGCCACGGTCGAGGACGTGCAGAAGGCCGCCGCGACGTATTTGAAGCCCTCCAACCGCACGATCGGCGTCTTCGTGCCGACCGCCAAGCCGGATCGCTCGGACGTTCCGCCTCCGCCGGCGCTGGCCTCCGTCGTCGACGGCTACAAGGGCGACGCGGCCGTCGCCGTGGGCGAGGCGTTCGATGCCTCTCCCGCCAATATCGAATCCCGGACGAAGCGCTCGCAGCTTGGGGACGGACTGAAAGTCGCGCTGCTTCCCAAGAAGACCCGGGGCGGCACGGTCGTCGCAGTGATGACGCTGCGCTTCGGAGACGAGAAGAGCCTGGTGGGCAAGTCCACGGCCGCCGACATGTCCGCCGACATGCTGATGCGAGGCACGACGAAGCACACCCGTCAGCAGATCAAGGACGAGCTGGACCGCCTCAAGGCGAGGATGAGCGTCGGCGGCCGGGCCAGCCAGGCGACCCTGTCGATCGAGACCATCCGGGAGAACTTCCCCGCAGTCCTCCGCCTGGCCGCGGAAGTGCTCCGCGAGCCCGTGTTCCCCGAGAAAGAGTTCGAGGAGCTGCGGCAGGAGAACCTGGCCGCGATCGAGCAACAGAAGAGCGAGCCCGACTCGGTTGGATCGAACTTCTACCAGCGCCACATGAACCCGTATCCCAAGGGGGACGTGCGGTACGTCGAGACGCTCGACGAATCGTTCGCCAGCTACAAGGGCGCCACGCTGGACGAGGCGAAGGGGTTCTACAAGACCTACTTCGGGGCATCCAACGGCGAGCTCGCGGTCGTCGGCGACTTCGACGAAAAGGAGATCGCAGCGCTCGCGGCCGAGCTCTTCGGAGACTGGAAGAGCCCGTCCGGATTCACCCGCGTCCCGCAGCCGTACCAGGACGTGCCGCCGGTCAATCAGGCCCTCGAGACGCCCGACAAGGCGAACGCCTTCTTCGTGGCGGGCCAGAATCTCGCCATCCGCGACGACGATCCCGACTACCCCGCCCTGGTGCTCGGCAACTACATGCTGGGCGGCGGCTTCCTCAACTCGCGTCTGGCCACGCGGATCCGCCAGAAGGACGGCCTCTCCTACGGCGTCGGTTCGCAGCTCTCGGCATCGCCCCTCGACAAGTCCGGCTCGTTCGCGACTTTCGCGATCTATGCTCCCCAGAACGAAGCCCGGCTCGAGAAGGCCTTCCAGGAAGAGCTCGCGCGGGTCCTGAAGGACGGGTACGAAACCAAGGAGATCGCCGAAGCCAAGTCGGGCTGGCTCCAGTCGCGCCAGGTCACGCGCGCGCAGGATCCGGCGCTGGCCCGGTCGCTCGCGACGGGCCTGTACCTCGGCCGGACCATGGCGTGGGACGGCGACTTCGAGAAGAAGGTCGAGGCTCTGACCGGCGAGCAGATCGTGGCCGCGATGCGCAAGTACTTGGATCCGGCGAAAATGACGATCGTCAAGGCGGGAGACTTCGCGAAAGCGAACAAGGAGGCCGGTTCGAAATGATTCATTCCTCGGGTCCGCTCGCGCTGGCTCTCGCGGTCACCATTTCCACGCCGGCCGCGGCTCCCCCCGCGGCCAAGAAGGTTCCTCACATGCAGACGCTGCACGGAGACACGCTCAACGACGACTACTTCTGGCTCCGCGAAAGGGAGAACCCGGAGGTGAGGAAGTTTCTCGAGGCCGAGAACGCCTACACCGACCAAGTGATGCGGCCCACGGAGCCCTTCCAGAAGACGCTGTACGACGAGATGCTGGCGCGCATCAAGGAGACGGACTTGACGGTCCCCTACCGCGACGACGGCTGGTACTACTACTCGCGCACCGAGAAGGGCAAGCAGTATCCGATCTACTGCCGCAAGAAGGGCAGCCTCGAAGCGAAGGAAGAGGTCTACCTCGACGTCAACGAGCTCGCCAAGGGCGAGCGCTTCATGAGCGTCTGGCAGCGCGACGTCACCGACGACGGCCGCATCCTCGCGTACACGACCGATAACACCGGCTTCCGCGACTACACGCTTCACGTCAAGGACCTCGAGACCGGCAAGCTCTTTCCGGAGTCGGTCCCGCGCGTCGCGTCGGTGGCGTGGGCGGCCGACAACAAGACCCTCTTCTATACGGTGACGGACATGGCCAAGCGGCCATATCGCCTGTACCGACACGTCCTCGGCACGGATCCCAAGGACGACGTCCTTCTGCTCGAAGAGAAGGACGAGCGTTTTCGGCTCTTCGCCGGCCGTTCCCGGAGCAAGGCCGTGATCTTCGTGGGCTCGGGTTCCCACACCGCCAGCGAGTGGCAGTGGCTGCCCGCCGGCGAGCCGACGGCGGCGCTGAAGATGATCGCGCCTCGCGAGGTCGAGCACGAATACGATGTCGACCACGGCGGCGACACGTTCTACATCCGGACCAACAAGGGCTGCCGCAATTTCCGCATGGTCACGGCGCCGATGACCGACCCCGGTCCCGCCAACTGGAAAGACATGATTCCCTGCCGCGAGAACGTGATGGTCGAGAACCACGACGTCTTCGCCGACTGGGTCGTCCTGTCCGAACGCGAAGACGCCCTTCCCCGAATCCACGTCATCAGCCGCAAGACGGGAGCCGACTATCGGATCGACTTTCCGGAGGCGATCTATTCTGCGGGGCTGACCGCCAACGCCGAGTTCGACACGAACACGCTCCGCTACGAATACGAGTCGTTTACGACGCCTCCCTCCGTCTACGACTATGACCTGATCAAGAAGACGGCGAAGCTCCTCAAGCAGCGGGAAGTGCTTGGAGGGTACGACGCGAGCCGCTACACGTCCGAGCGCCGCTACGCGACCGCTTCCGAAGGGACGAAGATCCCGATCTCTCTGGTCTACCGGAAGGGCTTCGTCCCGGACGGCAAGGCGCCGATGCTCCTGACGGCGTATGGCTCCTACGGTGCGCCGTGGGACGCCGAGTTCAACTCGAGCCGCGTCAGCCTACTGGACCGCGGGGTCGTGTTCGCGGTCGGCCACATCCGCGGCGGCGGCGAGATGGGCAAGAAGTGGCACGACCAGGGGAAGATGCTCAACAAGAAGAATACGTTCACGGACTTCATCGCAGTGGCCGAAGCCCTGATTGCCGACAAGTACACCTCGAAGGATCGCCTCGTCATCGAGGGAGGCTCGGCGGGAGGCCTGCTCATGGGCGCGGTGACGAACATGCGGCCGGACCTCTTCCACGCTGTCGTCACGCACGTGCCGTTCGTCGACGTCATCAACTCGATGCTCGACGAGTCCCTGCCGCTGACGGTCGGCGAGTTCGAGGAATGGGGCAACCCCAAGGTCAAGGACCAGTACGACTACATGAAGTCGTACAGCCCCTACGACAATCTGGCCGCCAAGGACTATCCGGCGATGCTCGTGAAGACGTCCTTCGACGATTCCCAGGTCATGTACTGGGAGCCGGCCAAGTACGTGGCGAAGCTGCGCACGCTCAAGACCGACAAGAACCCCCTGATCTTCAAGGTCAATATGGCCGGAGGCCATGGCGGATCGTCGGGCCGCTACGATCGCCTCAAGGAGACCGCGTTCGACTACGCGTTCATCCTGACGGAAGTGGGGATCGAGAAATGACATCGTGAGGCATGTGGCCCTCACGATGTCATCCCGAGGGCCGCAGGCCCGAGGGATCCCGAACTTGACACGCACGGGATCTTTCGCTTCGCTCGGGATGACGCTGCTGACTTCCTGGCTCCTCGCCTCCGAACCCGCTCCTCTCAAGGCCACGTTCATCGGCAACATGGCCTTCTCCATCACCGACGGCCCGACGACGCTGTATACCGACTTTCCGTACGAGTCGGGCGCGTTCGGCTACATGAGCTACGACTTCGGCTCCGTTCCCAAAGCCGAGAACGCTCTCTGTCTCATCACGCACGGTCACCGCGACCACTTCGATGCGGCGCTCTTTTCGAAGATGAACGCGCGCGTCATCGCCCCGCCCGCGCTCTCGAAAACACTCCCGCCGGACCGCGTGATCCCCTTTGCCCCGAAGATGGAGTACCGGGGAATCGTGATCGAGGCCTTCCGCACGCCCCACGGAGACATCGACCACGACTCCTACCTCGTCACCTGGCACGGCCTGCGCCTCTATTTCACGGGCGACACGGACTCGGCTGAGGCGCTGCTCGCCGCGAAGAACCTGGACTACGCGTTCGTCTCGCCGTGGCTCCTCGCGACCGTGGGCAAGGCGAAGGCGAGGATCGACGCGCGCCACGTGGTCGTGTATCACCACCTCGCCGACGAGAAGGTCGACCCCGTCCAGAATGCGGTGATACCGAAACCCGGCGACGTCCTGACCCTTTCGCGAGACGACCCGCATCGCGCTCGCCGCAACGAGGCGATGCGGCGCATGCCGGACGGGCTCCTGCTGGTGACGGCGACGCCGTTCCGGTTTTCGTCTCCCCAGGACCGGACTTCCGCCTTCCTCCAGGACCCGGACTTCTTCTACTTCACCGGGATCGAGACCTCGCCGGGAGCCGTCCTCGCGATCGACGGCGCGGCGAAGGAATCTCTCCTCTTCGTCCCGGTGAAACTTCCCGGGCTCGCGAATTCGATTTCGACCGCGAAGATTGCCCCGGGCGAAATGTCCGCTTCGCGCCTGGGCCTGGACCGTGTGCTCGAGCGCAAGGAGCTCGCCGGATTCCTCGCGCGGCGTCAGGAAGAAACGCCGGGGTTGCTCTTGTATGCCCGCGGAGTCTCGAACGCGCACGGCTTTCCGCTCGACATCGCGCTCGACGATCCGGACGCCGCCTGGAATCATGCGCTCGCGGAGCTCTGGAGCGCACAACGGGTTCGTAAAGCCGACTCGATGCTCGCCGACATGCGGGCGATCAAGGACCCGTCGGAGATCGAGGCGCTTCGCCGAGTCGGCGGCGCGAGCGCGAAAGCGCTGCTCGCCGGCATGGCTGCCCTGCGCCCGGGCCGTCCCCAGCGCGAGGCGGAAGCCGCGGTCGTCTCGGCCTGCATCGCCGCCGGTGCGGAGGGACCATCGTTCTGGCCCTGGGTGATGACGGGACCCGCGAGCGCTTTCCCGGCGCCCTTCGCGTCGCTCCTGGACTATCGACACTTGAACCGGCCGATGCAGGCGGGCGAAGTCGCGCGAGTGGACGTCGGCTGCGACGCGCTCCACTACCAGGGAGACGTCGGCCGCACGGCGCCGGTGTCGGGCAACTTCGACGCGGGACAGCGCGAGACCTGGGAGCTTCTGATCGCCGCGTATCGGGCAGGTCTCGGCGTCTTCCGCGACAGAGCCCGCCGCGACGACGTCTACGCGGCGAGCCTCGCGGAGGTTCGGCGGCGACAGCCGGCGCTCGCCACACCGCTCGGCACGAAAGCCGCCGAGGTTCTTCTTGCCGAGGATGGGTTGAAGTGGTGGGGAATCCACGGCGTCGGCCTGGAGGCGGCCGAGGGCGCGCCGGAGACGCTGCGCGAGGGAATGGTCGTTGCGTTCGAGCCGATCTTTTCCGTCGACGGCCAGGGCTTCTACCTCGAAGACATGGTCCTCGTCACGAAGGTCGGGCACGAGATCCTGACGCCGGGCCTCCCCTACTCCGCGCGCGAAGTCGAGCGCGCCGTGGTGCCGGTCCGGGACTAGCGGCCGGACGAACCGGCGCTCTTCACTTTCGCGCCGGGACCCTTGAGCGCGCGGCCGGGCTTGGCTCCGGTGTGCTCGCCGTCCTTGAGGACCTGGGTGCCGTTGACGAAGACATGCCGGACGCCCACCGAGTACTGATGCGGTTTCTCGTAGGTCGCGCGGTCGGCGATGGTCGCGGGATCGAAGACGACGACATCGGCGAACATCCCCTCCTCGAGCCGGCCGCGATGGTCGAGGCCGAGGTTCGAGGCCGGCAGCGCCGACAACCTCCGGATCGCCTCGGGGAGCGAGGCGACTTTCTTCTCGCGAACGTATCTGCCGAGGAAACGCGCAAACGTCCCGTACGCCCGGGGGTGCGTGGGGGACTTGAGAAAGATCCCCTCCGGCGCCATCGACCCGGCGTCGGACCCGAACGACACCCAGGGCAGCCGGAGCTGCTTTTCGAGATTCTCCTCGGAGATCAGGAAGTACAACGCGCCGGTCTTCGCCTCGTCCTCGATGACGAGGTCGATCAGGGTCTCGACCGGGTCCTTCTTGCGGATGCGGGCGATCTCGGCGAGCGTCTTCCCCGCGAGCGGCTTCAACTTCTCGTTGTTGAACTCGTCGATCAGGATGTTTTCCGGCGACCCCGACGCGCGATAGAGGTTTTCCCAGCCCTTCCCCGGTTCGCGAATCTCGCCGGCGATGCGGGTTCGGGTGGCGGGATCGCGAAGCCTTTCGAGGAGCTTCTCGGTTCCTCCCTCGTGCGCCCACGGCGGGATGCAGAAGTCGAGGGCCGTGCCGCCCGCCGTGTACGTGTACATGTTCGCCGTGATCTTTACGCCGTCGCGCCTCGCCGCCTCGATCTTCGCGATCACCGCGTCCATCTTGGGCCAGTTGTCCACGCCGGCCGCCTTGAGGTGATAGATCTCCGCCGGAACGCCGGCCTCGCGCGAGATCCGGATGACCTCGTCCACGGCTTCGCTCAGGCGATCGCCCTCGCTGCGCATGTGGGTGATGTACTTGCCCTGATACTCCGCCGCCACGCGGCAGAGCGCGATGAGCTCCTCCGTCGTGGCGAAGGTGCCGGGCGGATAGATCAGGGCGGTTCCGACTCCCAGCGCGCCGTTCTCCATCTCACGCCGGACCAGGGCCTGCATCTGCTCGAGTTGCGCGGGCGTGGGCGCTTTGTTATCCAACCCGAGGACGTTTTCGCGGACCGTCGCGGCGCCGACGTAGGAGGCCACGTTCGGCGAGATGCCGCGCTTCTCGAGGTACTTGAGGTACTCGGACAGCGTCGTCCACTCGATGTCGAACTTGATGTCCGTCTGATCCTCGCGGGCCCGTTTCTTCTGCTCGTCGTTCCACGGGCCCATCGACCAGCCCTCTCCGAAGATCTCGGTCGTCACGCCCTGCCGGATCTCGCTCTGGGAGCGGCCGTCGGCGATCAGCGTGTCCACCGACCACGAGAGCATGTTGACGAATCCCGGCGCCACGGCCAGGCCGCGGGCGTCGACGACGCTCTTTGCAGCCGCCCCGGAGAGATCGCCGACCGAGGCGATCCGGTCGCCGCGAATCCCGACGTCGGCGCGCCGCCCCGGGTTGCCCGAGCCGTCGTAGACCGTGCCTCCGCGGATCACGACGTCGTACGGGGTGTCCGTCGGGGCGGCGGAAGCGAGGAGGCTCGAAGCGAGGGCCAGCGAGGCGCCGAGGAGCGCGGTCCGGATCCGCATCAGTAGGACGGACCCACGTGCAGAAGCCGACCCGCCAGGATGATCCACGCCAGGCCGACGCACGCGAGCGCGATCAACGTCTCTCCGAGCTTGCTCCAGACGCGGCGCTGCCGACTTCCCCAGGCGCGGGCCGCGTTGAGAAGGGCGATCAACGTCCCCACCAGCGCCAGCGCGGCGATGACTTGCACGACGTGGAGCCACGGGTCCAGCTTCGGGGTGAAGAAATTGAGGTCGTCGAGTCCCCGGATGATGATGATGGCATACCCCGCGACGAGCACCACCTCGACCAGGCACACCAGTCGCGTCCAGAGGCGGAGGCGGCGCTCGCCGGGAGGCAGCTCGAGGCGCCGCGCGTAATGGCGGCGCACGAGTGCGCCCACCGGCCACAGGATCAGGGCGAGCACCACGACCGCGAGGCTCACGATCGCTACCGGGAGGAGGATCTTCGCGTCGAGGTGCGCCGGCGGCCGGAAGAAGTCGAAGAACGGGTACTCCGTGACCATCTCGTCGCGGCCGAGCGGATCCTTCTGGAACACGACCTTCTCCTGGCCGTGGACCTCACGGAACACTCCGTTGCCGATCGGCTCCCACTTCTTCGGCTTCTCGTTGTAGTCGGCGAGCCCGGCGACCTCGATCACGCCCTCGTCGTCGGCGGACGGGGTGACCTTGGTCTGTTCCAGGAGATACAGGAGTCGCAGGAACTTGGAGTCTTCCCGCCGGCTCACGAGATAGTTGCCCGAGACTTTCTTCACCTGCTCCTTCGCATCCGCCGAGCGCGCCGCGGACGGCGGCGTGTACGGAAAGTAGCGATCCAGGAATCGCTCCCAGAGAAGGGCTCGCCCGCTGCCCTTGCCGTTGCCGGCGCTGTTGTAGGAGACGAAGAAGCCGACGTTGGCATCGGGGATCAGGTGCAGGTCACTGTGGAACCAGTTGGTGTCGCCGCCGTGGCCGATGATCCGGTGGCCGTTGCGCGACTCCTCGTAGAAGCCCAAACACATGGCATCCGTCTCGGGCGACTTTCCGCGCTGACGCGCGTGCATGAGCTTCGCGGTCTCGGGCTGAAGGATCTGCGCGCCCTCGTACCGCCCGTCCTGCAGGTGCGCGATCATGAAGCGCGCCATGTCCGCGCCGGCGGCGGACAACGCGCCCGCGGGCGCCGGCACCACGATCTCGAACGGCTGCGGCTTCTCCGAGGCGACCTTGTAGCCGTTCGACATCAGAGGCGCGAGCGCAGTTGGCAGGGGCTGCCGGAAAGTCGAATGCGTCATCCCGAGCGGCGTCAGGATGGACTCCTCGATGTACTCGGCGAACGGCTTGCCGGAGACGCGCTCCACGATGTATCCGGCCATCGACGTCGCGTAGTTCGAGTAGGCGGGTGTCGAGCCGGCCGGGAAGATCCGCTGCGGCTGGTGCGACCGGAGGTGTGTCCCGAGGGGGACGAGCATGCTCGCGTCCGCCACGATCAGGTCCTTCGCATAGTCCTCGTATCCGGGCGTGTGCGTCATGACATCGCGCAGCGTGATGGGCTTGCCGAACGCCTCTGGGACCTTGTAGTCGAGGTACTTGTTGACGTCGGCGTCGAGGTCGAGCTTGCCTTTCTCGACCTGCTGCATGACTGCGGTCCACGTGAAGAGCTTGGAGATCGAGCCCGGACGAAAGAGCGTGGTCTCCGACGAGACGGGAACTCTCTTCTCGACGTTGGCAAAGCCGTAGCCGCGGCCGACGAGGACCTGGCCGTCCTTGACGACGACCACGACGGCGCCCGCGACGTCCGCCGGGCCGAGCTGCGCGGGCACGAGGCCGTCGAGGAAAGCGCCGACGTCCGAGGCGGTCATCTCCGGGGTCTCCGGGGTCGAGGGCGTCGACGGCTTGGACGCCGCAGCCGGGGGCGGGGCGGCCGGCGCCACCGGCCTCTTGCGAGACGAAGGCGGCTCCTGCCATGCCCCGAGCCGCGCGCTCGAGAGAACGGCGAGAACAAGAACCGCCGAAACGAATCGAGCGCCGCGCCTCACAGATCGACTCTCAGGCCGAACTGTATCTGACGAGGCCCGAACGCCCCCTCGGCCGTCGCCGTGGGCTGCCCGAACAGCGGCGACTGCATGTTGCCGATGTAGTTC
>JBKOVK010000064.1:0-22673 GCA_046724475.1 Acidobacteriota bacterium
GTCCATTCGCTTGGCGATTTCCTCGGCGTTGGGCTCGCGGCCCAGCTCCTGCACCAGCGACCGGGACGTGCGCGTGAGCTTGTTGATCGTCTCGATCATGTGGACCGGGATGCGGATCGTGCGCGCCTGGTCGGCGATCGCACGCGTGATCGCCTGACGGATCCACCACGTCGCATACGTCGAGAACTTGTACCCGCGGCGGTGCTCGAACTTCTCGACCGCCTTCATCAGGCCGATGTTGCCCTCCTGGATCAGGTCCAGGAACTGGAGCCCGCGGTTGGTGTACTTCTTGGCGATCGAGACGACGAGCCGGAGGTTCGCCACGATCAGCTCGTGCTTGGCCTGGTCGGCCTCCTCCTCACCCTCGCGGACGCTGCGGAGCGTCTTCTTGACGTCCTCGTGCGAGACGCCGAACTTCTGCTCGAGCTCGCGGAGCTGCTTCTTGTACTTGGCGATGCGCCGGCGGTAGAAGTCGAGCCGCGTCGGGTTTTTCTCCTTCTTCAGCGTGTTGGTGTCCTGCCGGATCGTGATCTCGGGGACCGACATCTGGCGGTCGATGTCCTTGAGGATCCCGATGGCCCGATTGAGGACGGCCGGCGTGAAGTCGGCGGCGCGGATCAGCTTCGCCATCTCGGCGATCTTCCGGTCGATCGAGGCCTCGATGCGCGCCAGGGTCTTCGTGCCCTTCTTGATCGTGCGCGCCTTGAACTTCATCCGCTTGATGTCTTTGTCCAGCGCGCCGATCTTGCGGAAGCTCCCGAGGATGTTCTCGATCTTGCGCGTCGCCCGGTCGTCCAGGCTCTCCTCCGGCTCCTCGCCCTCCTCGTCCTCATCGGAGACGTTGACGATTTCGGTCGCCATGCGGGAGTCGCGGCCCGCGTTCTCGAGAAGCTTCAGGATCTCTTCGAGAACGACGGGGTTGTTGGCCAGGGCCTGGTAGATCTTGGCCTCGCCCTGCTCGATGCGCTTGGCGATGCGGACCTCGCCTTCGCGGTCGAGCAGCTTGACCGTGCCCATCTCGCGCAAGTACATGCGCACCGGGTCGTTGGTCTTCTCGACGGCCTCCCGGGCGTCTTCGGCCGATTCGGGTGCCTCGGCCGCCCGTCGGCGTGCCGCGCGGTCGGGATCGGTGACGATCTCGATACCGACCTCGAGGAAGCGGCCGTAGATCGACTCCAGGTCCTTCGGCGCGGCGGTGGCCTCGTCCGAAAGAATCGTGTGGATCTCCTCGTAGAGGAGGTAGCCCTTTTCCCGGCCGCCCTTGAGCAGTACTCCGACTTCCGGGAACTTTTCCTCAATCGCCAAGTTCGTTTCCTTTCCGCGACTTCAGCTTCGCGATCTGCCTTTCCTTCTCCTGCCTCGCCCGCATGAGCTCGTCGAGCTCGGAGCCCGAGCTTCCGCCTGCCTCTGCCTGTTTGATCGCGGTTTGCAGGGCGGCGCTCTCCCCCTTCAAATGTCGGATTTCGAGGGCCTTGAGGAGCCCGTCAACGTCCTTCTCGGTCGGCTCGGGAGAATCTTCCAGCGCGATGCCAGAGAGAAACGTTCGCTCTTCCTCCGTAAGGTCCGCGATTTGCCTCTGAAAATCAACTGGTTCCGAGGCCCCGGACCCCCTCCGAAGGGCAGAAACGACTCTCCGGGCCCTCGGGTCCGTGAGCAGTTCGTCATTCAAAGTACTGAGAATCAGAGAGTTAAGCTCTCCCCCCGCCACCAGCACCTGGAGGAGACGGTGTTCCAGTTTCGGCAGGGCCACCGCTGATAACGCCTGCTCATTCCCGGCCGTTCCCACACTAATAGAACGCGTATTTTCCGGGCGGAGGTTCGCCTTCTCGCCGCTCCAAAGGATGTCCAAAGGCACACCCACCTCCCGGGCGACCTTCCGGTACTCCTCGTAGCGGAGGATCCGATCGGGGATGGCGCCGAGGATTTCGAGGATCCGGCCGACCCGCTCCCGCTTCTCCGTCGACGAGAGGCCCTGTTCGGCCGGGCGGACGTCCTCGAGCAGCCACGTCAGGTAGTCCGGCGCCTCGTCCACGGCGGAGGCCAGTCTCGCGGGGCCCTCTCGGGACAGCACATCGTCGGGGTCCTCGCCCGCCGGCAGACGCACGACGGCGACTTCGAACCCCTGGGCCAGCAGGAGCTGCAGTGCGGAGCGGGTCGCGTTTCGCCCGGCCGGATCGCCGTCGTAGCAGACGATCGCGCGCGGTGTGAGCCGGCGCAGCTTCTCGGCCTGCTCAGGGGTCAGGGCAGTTCCCATCGACGCGACGGTTTCCTCCACGCCCGCCCGCAGCAACGCGAGGTGGTCGAAGTAGCCCTCGACGAGCACGACCCGGTCGCGACGGCGGATCGCCTCGCGCGCTCCGAAAACACCGTAGAGAAGCCGCTTCTTCGAGAAGATCGGCGACTCGGGGGAGTTCAGGTACTTCGGCTCTCCCTGAGGCGACAGGGCACGGCCTCCGAATCCCACGGGCCGTCCCCGCTCGTCGCGCACGACGAAGAGAAGCCGGTCGCGGAAGCGGTCGTAGGCTCCTTTGCCCTCGGCGCGTGGCTGGAGGAGACCTGCCTTCACGAGGAGGTCCTCCGGAAAGGCGCCGCCGAGCCCCTTCGCGAGCGTCTCCCAGGCGTCGGGGGCGTGGCCGAGCGAGAGGGCCGTCCACATCTCCGGCGGCACGCCGCGGCTCTCGAGGTATTTCGCCGCAGCATTGCCGGCACGCCCGAGGCGCTCCGAGTAGAAGCGCTGCGCGGCGGCCATCGCGGCGAAGAGCCGGTCGCGCCGTTCCTCGCGCGGCCCACGGCGTTCGCGGCGCGGGATCGTCACGCCGAAGCGTGATGCCAGGGCCTCGACGGCCTCGGGGAACTCGAGCCGGTCGATCTGCCGGACGAAATGGATGACGTCGCCGCCGGCTCCGCACCCGAAACAATGGTAGAGGCCCTTGTCCCGGTCCACCGTGAAGGAGGGCGTGCGCTCGTTGTGGAACGGGCACAGGCCCTTCCAGGAACGCCCCGCCTTCTTCAGGCGCGTGTGGTCGCCGATGACCTCGACGATGTCGGCTGCGCTGCGCAGCTCGGCGAGAACCGAATCGGTGATGTCGAGGTCGGAGGCCATGGAGCGTCTTCTTACCTCAGTTCCAGAATCGTCGCGCCGTTTCCTCCCTCCGAGCGATCTCCGGCGCGCAGGGACGCCACGGCGCCGTGCTTTCGGAAGTGCTCGCGCAGGCCGTCGCGCAGGCGGCCCGTTCCGTGGCCGTGGACGAGCCGGAGGTGCGAGGCTCCCGACAGAAGCGCCTGGTCGAGCGCCTTCTCGGCCGCATCGAGGGCTTCTTCGAGACGCTGCCCTATGAGATGCACCTCCGGGATCGCACCGGAAAGGTCCCGGCCGCCGGACACGGGCCGCCGCGACCCCGACAAAGGCGGCGAAGGAAAAGAAGGGGACGATGCGCGGGGCGCGGCGCGGCCGCCGACCGGCTCGAGATCCGCGCGTCTGACTTTGAGCTTCTTGCCGCGCATGTCCAGATGCGCCCAGTCGCCCTCGAACGAAGCGACCGTTCCCTCGGCGCCCAGTCCGCGCACCCGGGCGCGGTCGCCTTCCGAGATTCCGCGGGCCCGCGCCTCTTCGACTTCGCGCGCTTGGGCGAGGACGCGCTCTTCGCGCGCGACGAGCTCGGCCTCCTCCATCAGGCGGGCGGCCGAGGCCTGAGCGAGCCGGGCGGTTTCCCGGCGCGCGGCGTCGAGCTCCTCCTCGAGCTTCCTGGCGAGGGCGTCGCGGGCGCGCTCGAAGCCGGCGACGCCCTCGGCGAGCATCCGCGAGCGCTCTTCGGCGAGCTTGCGCCGCTCGGCATCGAGCGCTTCGGCCTGCCGACGCGCCGTCTCCCGCTCGCGCTCGAGCTCCCGTTCGGCCGCGCGCAGTCGCTCCAGGGCCTGCTCGGCCTCGGTTTCCGCGGCTTCGCGCCGTTTCCACGCGTCCCCCAGGATCGCCCGGGCGCGCTCGAGCACGCGCTCGGGGATGCCTTGCTCCTCGGCCACAGAGAGCGCGCGGCTGCGCCCCGCCAGTCCCGAGTGGAGCCGGTAGTTCGGCCGGCCCGTCGCTTCGTCGAACTCCATAGCCGCGCACACGGCGTCTTCACGCGCGGAGGCGAACGTCTTGATGGCGGACAAGTGGGTGGAGACGAGGGCACGCCCTCCGGTCTCCAGGTACGCCTCGAGAAACGCCACCGCGAGGGCGCTGCCTTCCTCCGGATCGGTGGCGCCGCCGATCTCGTCGATCAAGGCGAGCGAGCCGGGCCCGGCCTCGCGCAGGATCCGCGCCAGGATCTCCATCGAAGAGGAGAACGTCGAACGATCCGAGAGAATCGCCTGCGCGTCGCCGATCTCCGTCCGGATCGAGCGAAAAACCGGCAGCCGGGTCCCGGCCGCCGCGGGCAGAGGGAGGCCGCACTGCGCGAGCATCGCGAAAAGCCCGACCGTCTTCAGAACCACCGTCTTGCCGCCCGCGTTGGGGCCCGAGACCACCAGGAGGCGCCGTGTCGGCTCCAGCTCCACGTCGAGCGGAACGGCGTCGCGGCCTTCCCGGGCGGACTCCCCGAGCACCCTTCGCCGGAGCGTCTCGAACCGGCGGTCGAGCAGGGGATGGCGGGCGCGGACGAGAGCCAGACCGCCGTCTTCGGAGATCTCCGGCAGCCGGCCCTCGGCCATCTCGCCGAACGCGACCTTCGCCTCGAGGGCGTCGAGCTCGGCGAGCGCTCGCTCCGCCGAGCGCAGCGGTGCCTCCTGATCGAGGATCGCGAGGCCGAACTCCCGCAGCAGCCGATCGACCTCGCGCCGCTCCTCGGCCGCGAGCAGCGCCAGATCGTTGTTGGCCTCGATGACCTCCATGGGCTCGACGAAGACCGTCTGACCCGACCCGGAGCGGTCGTGCACGATGCCCGGCACGCGGCCCCGCGAGGATGTCTGCACCGGAAGGCAGTAGCGATCGTTGCGCAGCACGACGACCGCGTCGCCCATCGCGTCGCGCCGCTCGTCGAGAAGCTTCTCGAGGACGCGCGACACCTCGCCGCGGCGCTTGCGCAGACGCGACCGGATCGCGGCGAGCTCCTTCGAAGCGTCGTCGCGCAGCTGGCCGTCGGCGCCGAAGAGCCGGCCGGCATGGGCGAGGAGCGCGTCGAAAGAGGGAAGACCGTCGCGGCGTTGGGTCAGCAGCGGCGTCTCGGCTCGAGCCAGCGCCTTCCGGACGGCGTCGGCCGCCCGCGCCGCGCGAACGACCGGACGGAACAGCTCGGGGTCGCCGGCGCCGCCCGCCGCCGCGAGCGCGTCGAGGATCGGCCCAATCTCCTCGAGTCCGGACAGGGGCAGGCGGCCGTGGCGGATCTGGAACGCGGTGGCTTCTCCGGTCTCGGCGAGGAGCCGGCGGACGACGGCCTCGTCCGGAGAGGGGCTCAGAGACAGAACCGCCGCCCTTCCGGGCGGCGTGCGGGCCAGTGCCGAAACGAGGCGGAGAACGACGCCGAGCTCGAGGGCTTCCCGGTCGGCGCCGTCCCCGTCTCCCGGGCTCAGAGAGTCGCTCGACGCTCCTCAGAGAGCTTGCGGAGCATTTTCTTGCGGGCCTGGATCATCTTGCGCTTGCGCTTCGCGCTCGGCTTTTCGTAATGCTGTCTTTTCTTCAGCTCGGAGAGGATGCCGGATTTCTCGCACTTGCGCTTGAAACGCCGCATGGCGTTCTCGAAGGACTCATCTTCCTTGACGTGGACCAGTGGCACGGACACTCACCCCCTTACCCGAGACTTCAAGCGAGCACGCCATCTTAGAAAGGGTCGGCAGAGGTGTCAACGGCAGCCGCGCTATCCTCAATTGAAAGAATGGTTTAGAATATACACGAATCTTCCGGACAGCTTTACGAAAGGCGTGGCAACTCCGATAATGCCAGCGATGACCGACGCCGAAGCCGAAGAGCGGCGGCGCCTGCTCGAGACCGAGATCGAGCGCCGGTTGGCGGAGCGATTTGCGGCTCTCCGCGACGAATTCGACCGCCTGCGGCTCGAGGCGGACCGCAGGTGGTTCGGCTTTCTCGAACGGTTCGATCAGGACCTGAAGGGAGTCGTTCCGGGAGAGCTTCTCACGACCGGAGGGCCGGCCGCTCCCGGTGCGCCGCGGCCTCCGGGTTCCGTTTCGATCGGCGCGGCGCGCGGACTCGACCAGGCGGCCACGCAGGTCGACGTCCTGCATCGCTTTCTCGACGAGTGCCGGCGCCACTGCTCGCGGGCGGCTTTGCTCGTCGCGCGCGGGGGCGCGATCGGCGCATGGAAGGCTGTCGGCTTCACCGCGCACGGAGCCGACGACGATGCGGTCCGGCAGATCTCCATGCCGCTGACCGACGGCGGGCTCCTTTCGAAGGTGATGACCGGAAACGCGATGCGGCTGCCCGCATCCAACGAGATCTCGACACTCCTGCGCGCATCCAAAGTCTCCGACGCGATCGTGATTCCGATGGTCGTGCGCGAGAAGATTTCCGGCGCTCTGTACGCGGACGCCGTCCTGGGCGAGGAGGAGATCTTCGATGCGGAGGCGCTGGGCTTCCTGACGTTTCTGGCGGGACTCGTGGTGGACCGTCTCGCGGCGAGGAAGCTCAAGCCCGCGCCCGCGCTGCGCTTGCCGGAGTCCGTCAAGAAACCCGAGCCGGCCGGGATGTGGATGAACGAGGAGGCCGCAGTCGAGGAGCTTCCGCAGTCCGCGGAGGTCGGCGGCGACACCGGGCCGACGCCTCCCGAGGCCGCGTCTCCGAGCGAGGGACCGCGCCCGCACTTTTCCGAGCCTGCTCCAGCGCCGACTCAGGCCCTCGAGGCGCCGAAATCCGGCTCGTTCTCGACGCCTCCCGCTCCCGCGCCCGAGGTCGTGGAGGGCCCGCGGCGCCTGGGCGGTCCTCTGTCCCAGCCGGTCGGCGACGAGCGGCGGGAGGAGGCGCGGCGCTTCGCGCGCCTCCTCGTGTCGGAGATCAAGCTCTACAACGAGCGCGCGGTCCTCGAAGGCCGCGAGGGCGGCAATCTGTACCAGCGGCTCAAAGAAGACATCGATCGCAGCCGGCAGATGTACGACGAGCGCATTCCCGAAGACGTCCGCAACTCGAGCGATTTCTTCCGGGAGGAGCTCGTGCGGATTCTCGCCGATGGACGTCCCGAGGCTCTCGGGATCTAGCAGGCTCGCCTTCCCGTCCTTCCGGTGATCCGGCTCCCGCGGTCCTTCCTTCTCCTCTTCGCCGCTGCCGTGTTCCGCGCTGCGCAACCGCTGTCCGCGGAGGCGGGGCCCGTCGCGACGTCCACCGACTTCGACGCCGAGTTCGCGCGCGCCGCGGACCTGCTCGAGGAGGGCGAACGCGCGAAGGCCGAGGAGTTCCTCGAAGCGATCCGCCGGCGGACGAACGAGCCGGCCTGGTCCACCCGCGCCGCTCTGCTTCTCGCCGCCGATGACCGGCGCCGCGGAAATGCCGCGCAGGCCGCCGCGCGTCTGGCATCCGTGTCCGCGGCGCCGATCGGGCTCGAGGCGTACCGGCAACTCGCCCGCGCCGAAGCGCTCGAGAGCGCCGGAGACATTCCGGAGGCGACCGCCGCGGCGAAGAGCGCCTTCGAAACGGAAGGTTCCTTCGCGCTTCGTCTCCGCTCCGGGCTCTTGCTGGCGTCGCTCCTGGAGAAGCAGGGCCGATCGCGCGATGCGCTCGACGTGCTCATCCGCGCGTCCTCGACCGCGGCGACTCCCGGCGAAGTCGCGGAAGTCGCAATCGCGCGAATCCGTCTGGCGAACGCCGTCCGAGACTCGGTCGCGTCCCGCGAGGCGGCACGCGATCTGTACCTGAACGCGCCGGGCTTCGACACGCTGCCGTCGACGCCGGTCTGGGCGCGCAAAGCGGCGTCGGCGGTGGAGCCCACGCTGACCGCAACCGAGCGCGGACGGCTCGGCAGCGCCCTCGTGACGGCGGGAGACGCGCGGCGCGGCGTGGCGATGCTCGGCCGGGACAAGCCCGCGTCGTGGCCCGAGGCGGAACGCGCCGCGAACCTGCTCTCTCTGGCGCGCGGTCAGCTCGCTCTCAAGAAGAGGTCGGCCGCGGAGGCGTCGGCGGCGCTGGTTCCCGACGACGGAACGCCGGCGTCGTACCAGGCCCGCCTCTTTCGCTGCGATCTGGTCGCGTCGCACCTGCGCGAGGGAAAGAATCCTCCTTCCGGCGACGACCCGAGACTCGATCCGGTGCGCCGCGGGCTGGAGGCGCTGGCGACGCCCTCCGCTCCGGCTTCGGTCCGGCGCGAGGCGCGGGAACGTCTGCTCCGCATGGCGGCCGACGCCGGACGCTTCGACGAGGCCCTCGCCTATGCCCGCGCATTGACGGCCGATGACTCCGTGACGACGTCGGGATTCGAGCCGCTGTGGCTCCTGTCCTGGGAGACTTTCCGCGCACGCGATTTTCCGCTCGCCCGGTCCCGGTTCGAGGCGATGGCCGGCATCTACACCGACGTTTCCCGGGCGCGGAGGCTGACCTACTGGCGCGCCCGATGCCTGTCGGCCGAGGGAGACGAGAAGGAGGCGCACCGTCTCTTCGCGGGCCTCGCCGCCGCGACGCCCCCGGACGTCTATGCGCGCTTCGCCCAGAAGCGCGTCGGCGGCGCGGCTCGAGTCTCGACCGAGGCCGTGCGGGACCCGTCGACAGCGACCGCGGCCTTCGCCCGAGTGGACGAGCTCCTGCGCCTACGGATGTTCCAGGAGGCGTCGGCGGAGGCGCGGGCTCTGCGTCCGTCGCGAGGCCGGGACCTGCGGCAGGCCCAGGCGGATTTCGCGATCGGCCGGTTCCTTCCGGCGGCGGCGGCCGTCAAGCGCGCCTTGCCGGAGATCGGCACGGCGGAGGAAGGCCGAGTACCGGACGCCTGGCGCCGCCTCTACTACCCGATCGAGGAGGGGAGCTTCCTGACCGAGCGCGCCTCGGAGTTCTCGCTCGACCCTTCGGTGCTTCGCGGGCTCGTGCGTCAGGAGAGCGTCTTCGACGCGCACGCGAAGTCGCGCGCCGGAGCGATGGGCCTCACACAATTGATGCCGGCCACCGCGAAGACGCTCGCGAGGTCGGTCCTGCGCTCGCGGTATCGCCGGGCGTTTCTCTACGATCCCGGCGTCAACGCGAGGTTGGGCGCGGCGTATCTGCGCCGCCTCCTCGACCAGTTCGACGGCTCGTCGATCCTGGCGCTCGCGGCCTACAACGGGGGGCCCAGCCGCATTGCCCGGGTCGTTCGGGAGAACCCCGGGCTGCCCGAGGACGAGCTCTTCGAGTCGATCCCGCTCTACGAGACTCGCGACTACGTGCGTCGCGTTCTGCTATACGCGGAGTCGTACCGGGAGCTGTATCCCGAGACGGGTCTCAAGTCCCAAGTCGCAGGTCCCGCGTCCGGCCCCTCCTGAGACCTGAGACCTGGGACCTCTCTCACCAGCTCCCTTCCGGCACCACGAGGATCGACCGCCCGCACTCGCGCAGCAGACGGCGCGTGACCCCGCCGCCCCCAGGCCCCGCGCCGATCACGACCAGGTCGTGAGGCCGTTCGGAAAGCTCGGCCAGGATTCCCTCCGTCGGTCCCCCCGCCGGCCGCACGGAGTAGCGGCTGGCGACTCCGAGCTCGCGCAGCGTCGCGACACCACGCTCCAGGTGCGCGAGGGCGAGCGGCTGCGCCGCCTCGCCGGGCTTCAATACGTGGAGCAGCGTGGCCGTCGCTCCCAGGCGCCGCGCGAGCCAGCCTCCGGCGCGCACATCGGACTTGCCTGGCTCACCGACGGCCGTGCAGATCAGGATGCTCTCGGGCTTCTTGGGCCGGCCGCGCGCGGTCAGGAGAGGAATGCGCATGCTCGGAAGCAGTTCCTCGGCCACGCTCTCGGAGCGCCGGAGTCCGCGCAGGGACTCGATCTCCCCCGCGCCGACGACCACGAAATCGTACGGAGCCTCGGTCTGCTCGTGGGCGATCTGTTCCGCGGCGTCACCCCGGCGCACGCGCACGACCGCATCCGCGACACCAGCCTCCGCCGCCCGTCGCGTCAGGGCCTCGCGCATCGCATCCTGCTGCCGCTCGTCTTCGGCGACGCCGAGGATCGTCGCCGTGCCTCCGAGCGGCCGGACGATGTGACTCGCGAGCTCCAGGGCCGGCGCTATTCCCGACCCATCGTCGCACACGAGGAGCCGGGGCGTGGGCTGCCGGAGGATGTGCCACTGCTGGAGAACCACCCACGGGCGGTCGCCGGCCGGTGCCGCCTGGGCGGGCACCGCGACGTCGAGCAGAACGCTCTCTTCTCCGAACGGCAATGCCGGCACGAGCTGGCGCACTCCGGGCAGCGGAGGCAATCGCACGCGCACCCGGCGCGACGCCCCCGCAAACGTCTGCTCGACGATCTCGCCGCGGCCGAGCGACGGAGCGTCCGGCGCCGGCGCCGCTTCGGCGAGAGCGACATGCTCGGGCCGGATCAAAACCCGCACTCGATCTCCCTCGGCGTGGCGGATCTGCGGCGGGATTGGAAGTGCCAGAGACCCGAGGCGCACGCGGTGATCCTGGGCACTGCCGACGAGGATCGTCCCCGCGCCGAGGAAGGTCGCAACGAAGAGCGACTGCGGGCTCTGGTACAGGCCGTCCGGCGGGCCGACCTCGAGCAACCGCCCGCGGTCGATGACGCCGATCCGAGTTCCGAGTTCGAAGGCTTCCTCCTGGTCGTGCGTGACCAGGATCGTCGTCACGCCGAGCGTCTTCTGGATCTCCTTCAGGCTCTGCCGCAGCTGCGCGCGGATCTTGACGTCCAGAGCGCCGAACGGCTCGTCGAGCAGCAGCACGCGCGGCCGGTAGGCGAGGGCCCGCGCGAGGGCGACGCGCTGCCGCTGGCCGCCGGAGAGTTGATTCTCGTAGCGGCCCCCCAGGCCGCCCAGGCCGACGAGATCCAGCAGCTCCTCGCGGCGCTTGCGGCGTTCCGCCGCAGGCACGCCACGGATCCGGAGCCCAAATTCGATGTTTTCTTCCACGGTCATGTGGCGAAAGATCGAATAGTTCTGGAACACGAAGCCGATGTCGCGGCGTTGCGGCGGCAGGTACGTCACGTCGGTGCCGGCCAACCGAATCGTGCCTTCGTCGGGCAGCGTGAGGCCCGAGATCATGCGCAGGATCGTGCTCTTGCCGCTGCCGGAAGCGCCGAGCAGAACGAACAGCTCTCCCGTCTCGACCTCGAGGGACACGCGGTCGACGGGCACCTGCGTCGCGTAGCGCTTCGTGATGTTCTCGAGAGAGATGGACATCAGGTCTCTCTCTTTCCCGCGTACCGCACCAGGAAGAAGAAGATCAGAAATGAAAGAGCCGCGAGGACGGCCGCCACGGCGTTGGCCGTGGCGAGGTTGCCGGCTTCGAACTGGGCGAAGATGTAGAGCGGCGCGGTCTGCGTGCGGAGGCGCAGGTTCCCCGATACCATCACGGTCGCGCCGAACTCTCCGAGCGAGTGCGCGAAGGTCAGCAGCGCGCCCGCGAAGAGTCCCCCCTTCAACGTCGGCAGGATGACGTGACGGAACGTCTGCAACGCGCTCGCACCGATCGTGTATGCGGCTTCCTCGTAGGTTTCCTCGAGCTCGTCGAGCACGGGTTTGACAGCGCCGAGCATGTACGGAAACGTGACAAAGAGATGCGCCAGGAGCACGCCTGCGGGTGCGAACATCGGCTGAATGCCGAGCGGCTCGAGGAGGCGGCCGAGCAGACCGATCGGGCCCCAGAGCAGCAGCAGCGACGTGCCGACGACGACCGTCGGGATCGCCACCGGAAGGTTGACGATGATGCCCAGGATCCTCTGACCTCGGAAGCGGTATCGCGAAAGAACATACGCCGTGTACGTCCCCAGGACGGCGTTGATGGCCGCGGTGGCGACAGCGATCAGGAGGCTGAAGCGGAGGGCGAACTGGGCCTCGGGCGAGGAGAGGGCCGCCCAGAACGCCTTCGTCCCGCCCTTGAATGCGAAAACGAAAACCGCGCCGAGCGGCATCAGGATGAGCGGAAACAGGAAGAGCACCACCAGGCCTGCCGGGACGGCGGCGCGTCTTCCCCGACGGAGCGTGGCGACAGGCGCGGTGTTCAATTCGTCGGCGCGATCTTCATCACGCGCCGCTTCCAGATCTCGTCGACGATCTCTTTCTTGGCCTTGCGCCACCCGCCGAAGTCCGAGATCGTGAAGGGATCCTGGATCTGGCCGAATTCCGCGTGCCCGGCGTTGAGCTCGTCCTGCACGCTGCGGAAGCCGTACTTGACGAAAATCTTCTGGGCCTCTTCGCTCCAGAGAAACTGCGCGAAGCGGTCGACTAGGGCCTTGTTGGCAGCCGGAACGTTCTTGTCGATCACGACGAGTGTGTGCTCCGAAAGGATCGTCCGGCGGGGATAGATGACGTCGACGTCGAGCTTGCCGCGGCTCCTGTCGTAGAGAGCGTCCTGCTCGTACGTGATCAGCGCGTCGCCGAAGCCCTGCTCGAACTGCGTGCGCGCCGCGCGGGCCGAGGCGGCCTGGGCCGCGACGTTCTTCCAGATTCCCGCCAGAAGCGCCTCGCCGGCCTCGGGCTTGCCTCCGGACTCGCGCAGGCCGGCTCCGTACTCGGCGACGATCGCCCAGTTGGCCCCGCCCGAAGTCAGCGGATCGGGATGCACGATGCGCACGCCCTTGCGTGTCAGGTCGGCGAAATCGCGGATGCCGAGCGGGTTCTTGGGACGCACGAAGATGACGAACGGCGTCCGGTTCACGACTCCCGCGTGCGGAAGCTGCTTCCAGCTTCCGTCCGGGACGACCTTCGCGTCGGCCAGGCGGTCGGCGTCGCTCTCGAGGGAGAGCAGCGCGAGCTGCGCCGGCGCGCCGAGGATGATCTGGTTGGTGATGGTGCCCGATCCGGCGAAGGAGCTGGTGAACGTCACGGGCCCGTGCCCCTCGCCTTGCCACTTCGCCTGAAACGCCGGGAAGATGCCGGCGTTCATCGCCTCTCCGAGGATGCTGAAACCGTAAAAGACGATCGTGGCGGGCGCCGTCGACGAGCCGGATGCCGGCGTCTTCGAGGATGCGGTCTCAGAAACCTTCTCTCCCCGGCACGCGGAGAAAGTCACGAGCGCCGCAAGGAGGAGCGCCGACACGGGGCGGCGACCGATCAACCGATGAGCATCCATGGGTGCCTCCTTCTCGAAATGCGCCGAGGATATCCCCTTAAGATTGAGAAATGGCCGAGCACGCGGAATTTTCGATTCGGACGACGCGCAAGATCGAGCGTCTGGACATTACCAAACAGGTGGAAAAGGCGGCCGCTACGCTTCCCGAGGGCGCGGCCGCGCTGCTGATCTCCACACCGCACACCACCGCGGCGGTGACCATCGGAGAAGCCTGGGACCCCGACGTCACCGGCGACCTCGAGCGCGCGCTCGAGGCGTGGGTGCCGAACGTGCGGTTCGACCACGGTGAAGGCAATTCGGCTGCGCACTTTCTTTCCGAGGCGATCGGGAATGCACGGCTCGTGCCTGTGACGAAGGGAAAACCGGACCTCGGGCGCTGGCAGGGCATCTTCCTCATCGAGCTCGACGGGCCTCGGGAGCGGACCGTCACAGTCCACGTTCTCGCCGCGGCGCGCTGAAGCTCGTCGTTGTCCTCACGCTCCGAAGAGATTCGTCGCTCCCCACACGTCTGCGTAGGCTTAGGACGCGTTCGGCGGCCGATTTCGCGGTCTACAATCGGCGCCGTCCGCTCGGGGGTGGGACACCCGTGACGCAGCCCGGGACTCTGCTCGAAGGCAAGTACGAGATCCTCGACAAGATCCGCGAGGGCGGGATGGGTGCGATCTACCGGGTCCGCCACCGTCTCCTCGACGAGGTCCGCGTCGTCAAGGTCATGAAGCCCAACGTCGTCGCGGATGCGGACCTACGGCGCCGTTTCACGGAGGAGGCGCGGACGGCCACGCGCCTCAAGCACCCCAACATCTGCACGATCCACGATTTCGCGCTCGACTCCGACGGGATGGCCTATCTCGTCATGGAGTACATCCAGGGAGTCAGCCTCGCGGATCTCCTGAAGAACCAGGGCGTGCCGTCGCTGGCGCTCACGATCGAGGTGGCGCACCAGGCGCTCCTCGCCCTCGGCTACCTGCACCGCAAGGGGATCGTGCACCGCGACGTCTCCCCCGACAACATCATGCTGACCAACGACGAGGAAGGGGCGCCGCTCGTCAAGCTGATCGATCTCGGAATCGCCAAGGTCGCGGACGCGCCGATCGACGCCACGGCCACCGGAGTCTTCCTCGGAAAACTCAAGTACGCCTCGCCTGAGCAGTTCGGCTCGCTGCCGCGGGGCACGAAGCTCGACGGCCGGAGCGATATCTACGGATTCGGCATCGTCCTGTACGAGCTCCTGACCGGCGTCCTGCCTTTCGACGGCGACACGGTCGTCGAGCTCCTCCGCGCCCACGTCTTCGCGCCGCCGCGGCCCTTCTCGCAGTCGGACCCGCAGGGCCGCGTTCCGACGGAGCTGCGGGGCCTGGTGCTGAAGGCTTTGCAGAAGAACCGGGACGACCGGTTCGCCACCGCGGAGATCTTCGACCGCGAGATCCTGGCGCTTCGGCGCCAGTACGTGAAGCCCGAACAGGTCGAGGAGACGCGGGCGTTTCTCCGGTCCGTCCGGCCTTCGACGGACGTCCATCTCCAGGCCGTGACCCCGAGCGCCCAGGATCGGATTGACCGCCAGTTCGGCGGAAGGACACCCACGCCGTCGCAGGTCAAGAAACCCGAGATCGGGGTCCCCGGCACCGGGGAAGAGACGGAAGTGGCTCCGGGGTCGTTTCCTCCGATTGCCGCGCCGCCCCCGACGACGCGCCTGCCTCCGGCGTTAGCTCCGCCGTCGGCGCGCCGCTCGCCGACCTGGCTCTGGATCGCGGCGGCCGCGGTCGTCGCGATCGTCGCGGCGCTGGTCCTTCGTCCGTCCCGGCGCGAAGCGCCACCGTCCGCGGTGTCGGAGCCGCGGGCCACGTCCGTCGCCGCCGCCGTGCCCTCGCCGGCTCCGGCGGTGGAGGAGAGCCCGGTGCCCACGGGCGCTCCGACGGAGGAGCCCACCTCGCCGCCGACGCCGGAGCTGACCGCGATCCGACGCCCCACGCCGAAGCCCGCGCCTGCGGTCGTCGCGCCGCGGCCGTCACCGACTCGCGGGACCTCGGTCGCCATGGTTCTGCCTCCGACCGCCGCTCCCGTCGCCGGGTCGCCCGCCCCGGAAGTGCCGAGGGTGGCGGTGCCTCCGACCGAACCTCCCAAGCCCGCGGGGGCGCCGATTCCCACGGCTCGGCCCGCGCCCACCGAGCAGGACCGTATCCGAGAGGCCGTCCACCGCTACGAGACCGCGCAGAACACGCTCGACGCGGGTCTCTACGCGAGCGTGTTCCCGACGGTCGACCGCAGCCGGATCGAATCCGCGTTCCACGACTTCGTGAAGCAGAGCGTCGAGTTCGAGATCCGTTCGATCGAGATCGATCCGAAGGGCACGAGCGCCGAGGTCCGCGGCTACGAGAAGCGCGTCGCGGTGCCGAGGGCCGGCAGCGAACAGCGGATCGACGGCGCCCGCACGCTCCACATGGAGAAGCGCGGCGACGGCTGGGTGATTACGTCGATGCGGTAGTCCAGCCGAGTCATCCCGAGCGCAGCGAGATAGCCGACCACCGAAGGCAAACCCTCGTCAGTAGGCAACGCCGGGCGAAGCCCGCGCGTTCATCCCGTCCTCGATTCGCCGCGTACCCTGTCGAGCCCGGGATCCCTCGTCGCAGCGCTCCTCGGGGTGACACCCTTCAGCAGCTGTAGTCGATCCCCACCAGCGGCGTGAAGCCGTCCTGCAGACCCTGGTTGTTGAGCGGGAAGAGTCCGTTCAACGTCAGCAGGAAGTTCGCAAACGGGTTGATCTTCAAGCCGATCGATCCGCTGATTTGCGTGATGTTGGCCTGACGCGTGACGAGGCGGGGCAGCGTGGCGTGCACGATGTTCGGATTGTTCGGGTCCGCGCTCGCATTGGCCGTGAACAGCGTGTCCACGACGTCGACGCTCCCTGTGTTGCGCAGCGTGCGCCCGAGGCAGTCCACGATGAAGGTGAAGCGGGGAGAGATCGACCAGTCGAAGCCGGCGGCGTAGGCGAACTCGTCCGGGACGTTGGGGGAGTTGTGCGATTCGATCGCCCAGCTGTAGCCGACGTTCAGGTGCGGATTGAAGGTGCCCAGGTGCGCCGAGCTGACGATGTAGGCCTTCAGCTCCGTCGCTCCCGTTCCCAGAAGGTCTTGCTCCTCGCCCGTCGGGACGCGCGCGTCCACGGCCAGCGCCACGCCGGCCTTCGGGCCTTCCAGGAAGCGCCACTTGGTGCGCAGGACGATGTCTCCGAGGCCCGTCGCGCTTCCGCTCTGGCGGAAGGTCTCGGTGCTCTGTCCGTTCTGGAAGCGGTGAATTCCCGGCGCGATCGTGCCTGTCGCCAGGCGGTCGATCGAGGCGTTGACGATCGCATTCATCTGGACCTTCACGATCGGGATCGCGACGCCGACGTCGATGTTGTCGGTGACGCCGTAGGCCAGCACGAACGCCGTGATGTCCGTCTTGATGTCCAGGAGGAGTTGCGCCGTGATCACGTCGCCCTCGAAGAAGAGCTGCAGATTGGAGTGGTCGTGATTGACGTCCTCGTGCGTGAAGACGAGCCTCAGGTCTCCGTCCCGCAGCCTCAGCCCGTTGATCTTGTCGAACGTGAAGTGGCTGTGTTGAAGCGGCCCTTGCCGATCGTGTCCACGCGCTCGGTGTAGATCGGACCGAAGCTTTCCGTCACGCGCGTGAAGACGCCGAGGGAAGGATCGAACCGGTACGCGAAGCCGCCCGCCGACGACGCGAGCGGAAACGAGGACAGCTGGTATGCGATCTGCGAGGAGAAGTCCTTGACCGCGAGGAACTGCGGTGAGTCGTCTCCGATGAAGTGCGCCTCGTGGCTCGGAAAGCCCTCCGGCGGCGGCGCCAGCGTGATGCCTTCACGCAGGAAGTCCGTCAGCATGTCGCGCAGGTTGAAACCCTGGCTGAATCCCTGGGCGAACGCGGCGGAAGGGATCGAGGCGGCGAGCAGGGTGATTACGAATCGGGAGATGCGCATCGCATTGCCTCCTGAGAGCCGTCCGAGTTGACGCTAGCCTAAGGACCGCAATGTACGCGGTCAAGCCGGAAGTCGAAGATGGCACAATCAAATCATGAGAAATCGATCGCTCGTCCTCCCGGCCGTGGCCTGCGCGCTGGCGCTTTCCTTCGCCTGCGCGAAGAAGGGAGACCCGGTCAAGGACACCCTGGATCGGATGGTCAAGGCCGCCAATGCCCGGGACGTCGGGAAGCTCTTCGAGAACGTCGCGGCGGACTTCCAGGCCGCGGACGGCTCGGGCCGCGCGGAAGCCGAAGCGCTCGTTCGCCGCATCTTCTCCGCCTACGAGATCCTCAACGTCTCGATCCACGACGTGCAGGTCGAGAAGGGCGAGAACGCCGCTCGCGTGCGGCTCAGCGCCGATCTCTCCGGTCAGCCCGTCAAGATCGGAGGTCTCGACGGTCTCGTCCCCTCCTCGGCGAAGTACGATTTCGACCTGCGCCTGACTTCGGACGGCAAGACCTGGAAGGTCGCGTGGGCGTCCTGGCAGCCGAAGGAGTGAGTCGGCAGGCCTCGTTGACACCCCCGGCCGCGTCCTCTATCCTCTCCCGTCCTCTGCTGCTCCTCAGTAGCTCAATGGCAGAGCATCCGGCTGTTAACCGGAGGGTTGTAGGTTCGAGTCCTACCTGAGGAGCCAATGATCCCGGTTGCGCGTCGGCTGCGCGTTCCTTCTCAGAGACTTCCCCGACAGGCGATCATCCGATCGCGAAGGGAGGACGCATGATCTCGAGCCCCGGGTCGCCGAGGTTCGAATCGCCTTCATCGCGCTCCTGTGCGTGCTTTCATCCGTGGCTTCCGCCGCGACGTTCACCGTGACGACGACGGCGGACTCCGGTCCGGGCTCGCTCCGCCAGGCGATCCTCGACGCGAATGCCAATGCGGGGCTGGATACGGTCGTCTTCAACATCCCGGGCGGAGGCGTGCGGACGATCACACTCGGCTCCGAGCTCACGATCACCGACGCCGTCCTCATCGACGGCTACACGCAGCCGGGCTCGAGTCCGAATACGGACGAACGGGCGGACAACGCGGTGCTCCTGATCGACCTTCAGGGGAGCGCGTCCGACGGCCTCGTGGTCTCCGGCGGCGCGGCGGAGATTCACGGTCTGGTCCTCCACGGCTTCCAGAACGCCATCAACCTCGGTGCGGCGGGAGGGAGTCTGGTCGCGGGCTGCTTCGTCGGCCCGCTTCCCTCGGGCGTTTCGGCGCCCGGCAACGCCGTCGGAATCTGGAGCCATGGCTCGGGCGCCGACACGGTCGGCGACGGCAATCTGGCGAATCGCAACCTGATCTCGGGCAACGGCGTCGGCGTTCAGGTCGACAGCGCGGGACAGGCCATCGTTCGGGGCAATCTGATCGGGACCAACGCGGCCGGGACCGGGGCGCTCCCGAACGGGACCGGGATCGTCGCGACGACCACCATGGCACTCGGCGGACTCGTTCTCGAGCAGCGAAACGTCGTCTCCGGCAACACCGGCGACGGCGTACACCTGACGGGCGGTCCCTTCTCGATCGTCCAGAACTACGTCGGCGTCGACGTCTCGGGCTCTTTGCCGCTGGGCAACGGGGGAGTAGGGATCTAGGCCAACGCAGGCGGGGTCGACATCTCCTACAACACGGTTTCCGCCAATGCATCGCACGGTATCGATATCGCCGGCTCCAGCGCAGTGGTGTCCCACAACGCCATCGGCCTGAACCCTCTGGCACTCGGGAGCCTCGGAAACGGAGGTGCGGGCGTCCATAGCGGAACCGCGAGCGGGGCCATCAATGGCAACTGGGTGGCGCACAATGGGTACGGCCTATGGATCGAGGGCCAGCCGCCCTTCTTCCTTACCTGGTCCGGCAACTCGATTTTTGAAAACGACGGCGGCCTCGGGATCGTCGAATCCAATCCTCCCGTCATTCCCCCGGGCTCGTTTCCGGTGATCACGTCCGTCGTCCCCAACGCCACGACGACAACGATCGCCGGTTTCTTCGATGTCCCTGTCGGGGCGTTTGTGCCGACACTTGTCAATCTCGAGTTCTTCTCCAGTCCCGCCTGCTCGAAGAAGCGTCCGCGAGACTTCGATGAAGGCAAGACGTCGATCGGTGGCTTGTTTGGCCATGCCTTCAGCCCGCATTTCACCTTTTCCGTGGACGTGCCCGTCGTCATCACCGACGAGGTCATCACCGCCACCGGGAACTACACACCCTGCGTCCCCATTCGGGAAGGCGGCTGCGTAGATTTCATCGTGAGCGTGCCGTTCTCGCAGAGGCTGCCATTCTCGATCAGCCCTGCGAGCGGGTCGCCCGCGGGCGGCGATGCGATCACGATCTCCGGCTCGAATTTTGCCGCGGGCGCGACCGTGACGATCGGAGGCCAGGCCGTCGGCGGCCTCAACGTGGTCAACGGTGGCGAAATCGACGCGACGACGCCGGCCCTGCCGCCCGGCTCCGTCAACGACGTGGTCGTCACGAACCTCGACGGCAGCCACGGCACCCTCTCTCTGGCGTTTCTTTCCGACTTCCTCGACGTCCCGCCCGCGCACATATTCCACGACGCCGTCCGCGCGCTCGTGACCAACGGCGTCGCCTCCGGAATCGGGGGCGGCAATTTCGGCGTCGACGCGAGCACGCTCCGCCAACAGATGGCCATCTACCTGCTCAAGGCGAGGAACGGGATCTGCTACACGCCGCCGCCCTGCGCCGGAGTCTTCGCCGACGTCGCCTGCCCATCCCAGTTCGCCGACTGGATCGAGGCGCTCGCGGCGGAGGGGATCACGGGAGGCTGCGGCGGCGGCAACTACTGCCCGGCTTCGCCCGTGCGGCGCGATCAGATGGCGGCCTTCCTTCTGAAGGCTCTCAACGGTCCGGCCTACGTGCCGCCGTCCTGCACCGGAGTCTTCGCCGACGTCCCCTGTCCGTCCCTATTCGCCGACTGGATCGAGCAGCTCGCCATCGCCGGCATCACGGCCGGCTGCGGCGGCGGCAACTACTGCCCGCTGAACCCGAACACGGCCGGCCAGATGGCCGTTTTTCTCCAGAAGACGTTTTCGCTGCAGTGAAACGCGGAACCCCACGAGATTCCCGCGGGGTTCCGTTGGGACGAGACGCCGTCGACGGTCATTTCAGGTTCATGCAGTTGGCGTAGTAGGTGACGGTCGCTGGCCAGTCGGAGAAGATCCCGCTGATCCCAACCTGTTTCGCCAGGACGTCGAGCGCCTTGTACATGTCGCTGTCCTTCTTGATCGCCACACCGTTCGGGTCGAAGTCGAAGTAGAAGCCGGCCTTCGAGGCGCCCTGGCGCAGGTCGGCGCGCTCGAACGTCCAAGTGATGATCTGGAAGCCCAGGTTCTTGAGATTCGTCGCCAGCGTCGAGGGGACGATGTGGCCGCTGCCATCGACCGCGAGAAGCGCCGGCATCGCCGGGGCGACGATCCGCACTCCGTCCTGCTTGAGCTCCTGGAAGAACGACAGCTGGGCTGCCGGGTCCATCAGCTGTTGGCCCGTCGTGTCGAAGAGAAGGATATTGTTCGCGACGTCGTCGTAGTCGACCAGAAAGACCGCCTGTTTGCCGTACTTGGTGTTCTGGACCCAGTACAGGATGTCGTTCACGTTGAAGGACTGCGGGAACGCGTTCTCAGGTTTGACGCCCTCGTCCTCCAGAACGTCGATGAACGCCTGTGCGTACTGCTGCTGGCCGCCGAAGATGCTCTGGATCGTGGCGGCGTCTCCGGCCTTCAGCTCCGGGGTGTGCTTCACACCGTTCTTCTCGTTCAGTTCGATGCTTTCCCGCATCGTCATCAACGTGCCCCGTCCCGTGTAAAGATCCGTTCGGAAGGCCGGGGTCCCGTCGACGAACTCGTCGACCGTCTGCGCGGCCGGGTTGAACCCGTCCATCTTGCCGCGGAGACTCTTGAACTCGTCCAGGCTCAACGCCGACGTGCGGCACTCCGCGGTGGCGGAGGTCACGACGTTTCCGCCGGCATCGAGCGTGGCCGGCGTAAAGGGCGTGATGCACTTCGACGCCAGAGACGTCTGCAGAATGTTCGTCGTCGTGTGCAGGTCATTCTCGGCGTGCCGGCACACGAGATCGCCATTCTTGGTGAAGGTCACATCGCACTCGACGATGCCGGCGCCCATCCGCGCGCCCGCCTGGTACGCCTCCTTGGTGTGCTCCGGGAACTGCAGGGCCGCGCCGCGGTGCCCGATCGAGAAGTCCGTGCGCTGGAACGGGCCATTTTCGCACCGCACGAGCTTGTCCTTCAGTGGACTCGGGTCCATCCCATCGACGAGGTAGAAGGGACGCGGCCCGAGCTCAACGGCGTTCTTTTTCGAGTCCTTCTTTTCCTCGGCGCCAGCCACCGCGGCGAGCCCGGAGAACAGAGCGACTGCGGACGTCAATGCGGCGATGCGGAAAACCCTGCGCATGAATCCCTCCTTGAGTGGGTGAACCCGGCGCAACCGCGCGCCGAGTCGAGGGGAAGCTACGGCGCCGGTGTTGCGACGCCATGGATCTCCAGTAAAGGTTTCGGGCGCGAGCCGTCTAGTTCTGTCGGGTCGGTCCGGTCTTCGGCGGCGAAGGGTGGACCCATGGGGTCGCGGATTTCTCGCTCCGCCGGCTCAGGTCGAACTCACGATCGCACTCGGGGCAGCGGGAGGGTCGTGGAACGTCTCCCGTCACGAGCGTCCGGGTGAAGCACCAGGGACACCGAATGAGGACGTATCGCGTGCTCGCCATCTAGGCCACCTTGTCGGATTCGAGCAGCTCCACCAGCGTTACCGTGACGACCTCGTATCGAAAACGGAGCGTGTGGCGGCGATGGCACTTCGCGGTCCCGGTCAGCCCATCGACGACGTCGGCGGGCATGTCGATCCGGACGCGGTCGCCGCACTCGGGGCATTTCAGCGGCCACGTCCTCGCGTGTCCCTCGATCATGGTTGGCCTCCGCGCGAGACCCTAGAGGCCGCGGATGAAGCTCGGCTTAACGTCAAGCGAAATTTCGGGACTCGGTCGAGCTTTCGCCACCGCGAACGCACAAAACGGCCGAGAGCGCAAGACTCGTTTCCTCAACATTCTTGTGAGAAGGTCCTGAACGTCTCGGAGAAACAAATGAACTCGCGGGAGGCAGCAAGACTTTGCGAACCTGGCTCGTGGAAGCCACCGACAAGTCGGGGGCTCTCTGGGGATTCCTCGTGCGCGCGAAGAGGATTTCCCGGAACGAAATCGTGGAGCGCATGAAGAACCTAGGAAGAGTGATCGAGCTCTCCGGTCAGATCGTGGAAGTGGCCCGGCTCGATCTCACGACGGTGGAGGTGAAGCACGACGCGACGTGGCGCCGGCCCAGGGAGGGCCAGAGCTACTCGATCGAGGGAGACGAGCTCGACTGATCAGACCAGGCCATACGCCTTGAGCTGGGTGGACGCGCTCGAGACGAAGGCCTTGACGATCGTGATGGTCGGGACCGCCAGCAGCAGACCGGGGAGGCCAAACAGAATCC
>JBKOVK010000179.1:0-6335 GCA_046724475.1 Acidobacteriota bacterium
CCCCGTTCCGTGCGCGTGGACGCCTCGTCGACCTCGACGCGCACGGAGGTGCGCCGGGAGATCTCGACGGCGTCGCCGTGCGCGGCCGCGCAGGTCTCGCGGGCGACGAGGTTGTTCTTCTGGCGCTCCCGGGCCTGCGCCTCCTCCTCCGTGAGCTCCGAGGCGCGCGCGTTCATGCGCGCCTCCTCCTCGGTCGCTTCCGCCATCCGGCGCTCCAGAGTCGTGCGCGCATCCAGAAGCGCAACGCGCGCGGTCTCCATGGAGCGGCGGCGCTCGGCCGCGACCTCGGCTTCGGTACGCCGATGCGCGAGCTCTTCGGCGGCGGCCATCGCCGTCGCCCTCGCCTCCGACAACGCCGCGGAGAGAGCGCGAATCCTCTGGTGCGCGGCGTCCTCGGCCTCGCCCAGCCGCCGTTCCTGCTCCTCGAGGGCGACGCGCTGCGTCTGGAATCCCGACGCGTCCGCCGTCAGCGCCTGCCGCTCCAGCTCGAGGGTGTCGCGTTCGCGGCGCAGGCGGTCGCGCTCGGCCAGGCGCTCCTCGAGCCGGGCCGCGAAGGCCCGGTGGACTCCCTGCGCCTCGAGATCCTTTTCACGCAGGGCGGGCAGCGCCGACTCGGCACTCTCTCTCGCGCCCTTCGCTCCTTCGACCCGGAGGACCGCCGCTGCCAGCGCCTCCTGCGTCTCACGGCGTCGCGCGGCGAGGGACTGCTCTTCACGCCGCAGCGAGAAGAGTCCCGACGCCTCCGCGGCCGGGCCCGCGACACGCAGAACCGGACCGCGCACGACCTCGCGCGTGCGCGCGACGAAGGGAGTGCCGGGATGGCGCTCGGAAAGGGCCAGGGCCTCCGCGAGCGTCTCAACGAAAGCCGCCGGCGGCAGCGCGGCTTTCTCGGCGGGCGAGAGCTTGCCGTAGCCTTCCAGGACCCCGTCCCAGCCGAGCGCGCCGTCCGGTCGCTCGGTCGCGGGCTCGCGGCGCCATTCCGAGCGCACCATCCGCGCGGCCGGAAGCGAGCGCATCGCGTCGGCAGCGCGGCGGGGATCGCCGGAGGCCACGAGCGCGTCCGAGTCCGTCCCCAGCACGATTCCCACGGCGTCTTCCCAGCCCGCGCGGGGCCGGATCCGATCCGAGAGAGCGCCGTGCTCGGAGAGGCCGGCGCTCTTGAGCGCCTGGCGCACTTCGTTGACGCTGACCTCGCGCGCCCGAAGCATCTGAGAGAGCGCGGCGATCCGGTGCTCGATCGCGCCGTGCGCCTCGTGAGCGGCGAGGCGCGCCGCCTCGGCCTCTTCGAGCGCGGCCGAGGCCGCTTCGAGCTTGGCCTCGACGTCGGCCACGCGGCGCGAGGTCTCCGCCGCGGCGGCCGCGAGGCGGCCGGCTTGGGCCTCCGCTTCGGCGGCTTCGCGCTCGCGGCCTCCGAGCTCCTGCGCGACCTTGCCCGCGGCCTCGGCCAGGCGCGACAGAGACGCCGCGATGCGTTCGGCCGAGAGATCGACCTCGTGGCGCGCGTTCCGCGCTGCGACGCGTTCGCCGGCACGCGCCAGGGCGTCGTTGCGCGTCTCTTCGAGTGCCCTCTCGAGCGCCGCGCAGGCGAGAGCGGCCTCGGAGGCCTTCCGGTCGGCCTCCTCGCGCGACTCCGAGCGGGCGCGGGCCTCGGCCACGGTGCGCGTCAGCCGCTCTTCCAGCTCCGCGAGCTCCCGCGCCGCGCGGCTCTGCTCGGCCGAGAAGTCGCGTCCTTCGCGTTCGAGAGCGGCCCGGCGCGCGGAAAGGTCCGCGACCGCGCGCCGATTGGCGTCGAGCAGAGCGTCGTCCCGCGCGATCGCCGATTCCAGTCCCGCCAGCTCCTCGCGCAACGCGTCGCGGCGGCCCGCCGCCTCCGAGGCCTCGAGCCTCGCCGTGGCGAGCGCCGATTCCGCACGCGCCAGCGCCGCCGCGGCTTCGGCCTCGCGGTCGCGCCGCTCGTCGCGGAGCTTCTCCGTAGCGGCGAGCGCTTCCCGCAGCGCGTCGCCGCGGGCGCGCGTGAGAGCGGCCTTGCGCTTTTTGAGGAGCTCGGTCTGTTCCTTGTAACGCGCGGCGCGCGACGCCTGGCGCTTGAGCGAGGCGACGTTGCGCTCGATTTCCGCCACGATGTCGGAGATGCGAAGCAGGTTGCCCTTGGTTTCCTCGAGCTTGCCCTCGGCCAGCCGCTTCTTGAGCTTGTACTTGGTGATGCCCGCGGCCTCTTCGATCAGACGCCGGCGGTCCTGCGGCTTGGTCGAGAGGACCTGGTCGATGCGGCCCTGCTCGATGACCGAGTACGCGCGCACTCCTAGACCCGTGCCGAGGAGCTGGTCCTGGATGTCCCGCAGGCGGACCTGCTTGTCGTTTAGGAAGTACTCGCCCTCGCCGTCGCGATAGACCCGGCGGCCGACCCGCAGGGTGCCGTTCTCGTCGGCCTTCTCGCCGTCGCCGTTGGTCGCTGAGAGCGTGAGGATCACCTCGGCCATCCCCAGCGGCCGGCGCTTGGCCGAGCCGTTGAAGATGACGTCGTCCATCTTTTCGCCTCGCAGGACCCGGGCGCTCTGTTCGCCCAGCGCCCAGGCGACCGCGTCACTGATGTTGGATTTGCCGCAGCCGTTGGGGCCGACAACAGCGGTCACTGCGCCCGGAAAAGACAGATCTACCTTCTCGTAGAAGGACTTAAAGCCCGAAATCTCCACGCGTTTTAACCGGAGCATCGGCCTTCAATGTAGCAAATGGTCCCGCTCCCTTCCACAAGTTATTGGGTCGGTCCGCTCGCGATACCCAATACCCGGTGTCGGCGCCACTACCTGCTAGGATCCCGCCCGCGATGAAATCGGACATCGAGATCGCCCAGGAAGCGAGGCTGCGTCCCATCGAGGAAGTGGCTCGCGACCTGGGAATCCACGCCGACGATTTCATCCCCTTCGGCCGCGACAAGGCCAAGATCCGACTTTCGGCGATCGCACGCGCCGATGGGCGCAAAGAGTCTCCGCTCGTACTGGTTTCGGCGATCACGCCGACGCCGGCGGGCGAGGGCAAGTCCACCACGACGGTCGGTCTCGGCCAGGCGCTCAACCGGCTCGGCAAGCGCGCGATCATCGCCCTGCGCGAGCCGTCGCTCGGCCCCTGTTTCGGCGTGAAGGGAGGCGCGGCCGGGGGAGGCTACTCCCAGGTCGTTCCGATGGAGGACATCAACCTCCACTTCACCGGCGACTTCCCGGCGATCACCGCGGCCCACAACCTGCTCGCCGCGATGATCGACAACCATCTCCACCACGGAAACCCGCTCGGCATCGATCAGCGCGACATTCCCTTCCGCCGTGTGCTCGACATGAACGACCGCGCCCTGCGCGACAGCGTCATCGGCCTGGGCGGCAAGGTCAACGGCGTCCCGCGCGAGACGGGGTTCGACATCACCGTGGCCTCGGAAGTCATGGCGATCCTGTGTCTCGCCCGCGACCTCCAGGACCTCAAGGAGCGCTGCGGTGCGATCGTCGCGGGGTACAAGCGCGACACCGAGGCCGTCCGCGCGCGGGACCTGAAGGCCAACGGCGCGATGGCCGCGCTCCTGAAGGACGCGATTCATCCCAACCTCGTCCAGACGCTGGAGGGCACGCCCGCCCTCGTGCACGGCGGCCCCTTCGCCAACATCGCGCACGGCTGCAACTCGATCCTCGCCACGCGGATCGCGATGCGCTACGGCGAGATCGCGGTCACGGAGGCGGGGTTCGGCTTCGACCTCGGCGGCGAGAAGTTCCTCGACATCAAGTGCGCCTACGGCGACATGTGGCCCTCGGTCGTCGTCCTCGTCGCGACCGTGCGCGCTCTGAAGATGCACGGTGGAACGCCCAAGGACCAGCTTGGCGTCGAGGACCTGGCGGCCCTCTCCCGGGGCGTCGTCAACCTCGAACGCCATCTCGACAACGTCCGGATCTTCGGCCTGCCCGCCGTGGTCGCCATCAACCGGTTCCCGACCGACTCGGCGGCCGAGATCGCGTTCCTGGAGAAGCGCTGCTCGGAGCTCGGCGTGAAGGCCGCCCTCTCCGAGGTCTTCACCCGGGGCGGCGCGGGCGGCGAAGATCTCGCGCGGGCGGTGCTGGCCGAGATCGGTGCCGGAGCGGCGCGCTACCGGCCGCTCTATCCGTGGGATCGTCCCCTCGCCGAGAAGATCGAGATCATCGCGCGGCGTCTCTACGGCGCCGGCGGCATCTCCTTCTCGAAAGAGGCGGAACAAAGGCTCGCGCGCTACGAGCGCCAGGGGTTCGGCAATCTGCCCATCAACATCGCCAAGACTCCCTACTCTTTCTCGGACGATCCCAAGAAAGGCGGACGGCCTGCGGGGTTTACGCTGCATGTGGATCGCACGCGCCTGTTCGCCGGTGCAGGTTTTGTCGTGGCGGTGTGCGGCGACATCATGACGATGCCGGGTCTGCCCAAACAGCCGGCGGCGGAGACCATCGACGTCGACGCCGCAGGCCGCATCTCGGGCCTTTTCTAGACCCGCGCCGCACGCCCGCGGCGCAATGTGACCGTCGGTCGCATAGGCAACTTTTCAACAGTGTTGCGCTCCGACGCAGATCCTGTGTAATGTCTCGTATTCTCAAGGGGTGCCCCAGTCATGCTGACCCTCGAAGTCCGCAGGCGCCCGGGGACGGGCGCCGAAATGTTCCGAATCGCAGGCGGTACCGCAACGGTAGGTGCGTCTTCGGGCAATGAGGTGGTGGTCCGGGCCCGCGGCGTCTACGGGCGGCATGTGCGCCTCTTCGAGCGCGACGGTTCGTATCACCTGGACCTCTTCAAAGGCATCGAGACCGTTCATGTCAACGGCCGGGAATTCTTCGGCGGAACGATCTCCGTCGGAGACCGCATCACGATCGGCGAGGCCACCATCACGGTGGTCGAGGCCGCGCCCGCCACGCCCCGCGCGGGTACGCCCGTCGAAGTGACCTCGGGCGAGCCGCCTCCGCCTGCCGCCGCGCCGTCCACCGCGGCCTCGCCGACGCCGGGCGCCGCGCCCCCCCTGGCGCTTCCGGTCACCGAGGTCGAGTACCGGGGCATGCGTCTGGCCGCCTACCGCCTCTGCCGCGACGCGCAGACGACCGAGGATCTCGCCAGCGAGCTGACCGATTTCCTGGACCGGGAGCTGCCGCCGAGCGAATGGGCGGTCGGGGAATTCTCCCCGGCGGCGGGATTCCGGCCGCTCGCTTCGACGTTCCGCGAGAACCCGATGCTTCCTCCGCGCATGACCCAGGATCTGCGCTCGGGGGAACGTCTCGCGCGGGCCGAGACCGTCACCGGCGTGCTGACGCTGATCGTCGAGCCTTCCACGGAGGGGATGGGAAGCGTCGGCATCCTCGTGCGCGAGACACCCAGACTGGCCGCGCGCGCAGTGCTGTTTCTCGAGGAGCTCGCCCAGCTGGCCGGGATCGCGTTCGCGGGCATGGGTGTGGAGGCGTCGGGAGAAGCTCCGGCGAGGCACCCGCCGGAGGCCACGGTCCCCGCCGCGCCGGTCCCCGAGCCGACGCTGGCCGAGCAGGTGCTCCGTCAGACCGACGACTTGAAGAAAATCGTCGAGACAGTCGAGCGAGAGGTCATCGACCGCGCGATGCGTCGCGTCGAGGGAAATCAGAGCCGTGGCGCCCAGGTCCTCAACATCTCCCGCGGGTCGCTCATCGCCAAGCTCAAAGAGTTCTCGATTCCCGATTACCGCTACCTGCGACGCGAGCGCGGCCGGAGAAGCTAAAGCCTCTCTTTTCTAAGACTTGGTCTCGGGAGACGCCTGCGGGTGCGCCAACCCCCACCACAGCGCGAAAGGCGCCGCGAACCGGCCGGCGATCAGGTAGAAGTGGAAGGCCCCCGCCCACAGGTTCCTCGCCAGCGGTCCGTAGTGCGCCTCGCTCCAGGGCCCAAGGCGCGTGGCGTACACGGACTCGACCTGTACGGCAAGCGCCGCGACGTGAACGACCCAGAGGAGCGCGGCTGCCGCCCAGAAGCGGCCGAAGTTGCCGGGTGAGAGCGGCCGCGGCGTCAACGCGAACAGCGCGCAAAGAAGAACGAAGTTGAAATGGAGATCGCCGGCGGGCAGGCCTGGCCGAGGAGAGGCCTCGGGGAAATCGGAGCGATCCACGATGATCTCTTCGCCCGAGGCCTCGAGGCGCGTGACCGGAGGCTCCTCGAACGCGCGCAGCAGCATCTGACCCGCGGCGGCCATCGAGCGCTCGTAGGGAGCCGCGAAGGCGAAGCAGACGGCGAGCCCGACGGCGAATCCTGCCGCCAGGCGCAGCAGCGAGCGCCGGTCGACCCGAATCCCGAGCCGGGGAGATCGTTCAGCGTCCTTT
>JBKOVK010000042.1:0-10893 GCA_046724475.1 Acidobacteriota bacterium
GAGCGCAGCGAGGGGACCAGGGCCGCGGTCGAGCGTGTCCCGCGAGCCGCGGCCCGGTGCGCCGGATACCAAGGCGCGGGTGCGTCACCTCTATAGAGGCGCAGGTCTCCTCGCAAGCGAAGGCGACGGTACACTTGGGCGTGGCCGAGACCCCGGGGCCGCCCTTCCGGCGCGTCCTCTTCTTCGGACCCCTCACGGCGCCGATCGCCAACCTCGTTGCGCGCGAGGGAGTCGAGTGCCGCCCCTTCCGCCCGGGGACCTGGGCCGTGGGCCCCGACGAGGTCGCCGTTCTGGTGGCGGATCGCGTGATGACGCCCTCTCTCGCCGCGCCGCCTCCGCCGGGCTTCGGCGAGGGAGCGGATCGGCTCGCGATCGTGCGCGTCGGAGACGGGGGAACACCGCCCGATCCTTTCTGGTCGGCCCGTCTGCTCTTCACGCTTCCCGACGCCGTCGCCGAGCCGCACCTGGCAACGGCGATCCGCGCGGCTCTACGCGTCATCGAGGAGAGGGCCCGGGCGGCGCGGGATCGCCGCGCGCTGCTGGCGCGGCAGAGCGAGATCCGGGCGCTGGTCGAGGTCGGCATCGCGCTGTCCGCGGAGACCGATCACGAGAAGCTTCTCTCGACGATCCTCTCGCGGGCCCGCGCGCTCACCGGCGCGGAGGCCGGCAGCCTTTATCTCGTCGAGGAGGGCGGCGAACGGGAGTTGCTGAGGTTCGCGCTGGCCCAGAACGACGCCGTCCCGGTCGCATTTTCGGAGGCGTCTCTGCCTCTGGACGACTCCTCGATTGCGGGCTTCGTGGCGCGTTCGGGCCTCGTGCTCAATCTTCCCGAGGTGCGAAGCCTCCCCCTGGAGGCGCCCTACCGGTTCGACGCCGGTTTCGACGAACGTCACGAGTACCGCACGCGCTCCGTGCTGGCCGTCCCGCTGCGGACGCCCGACGGGCGCGTCACCGGAGTCCTGCAGCTGATCAACCGCAAGCGCCTGGTTCTCCCGGACGGCGCCATCACCGCGTACATCCGGGCGGAGGTGGTGCCCTTCGATTCGGTCAACGAAGAGCTCGCGCGCTCGCTGGCCGCCCAGGCCGCCGTGGCGCTGGAGAACCGCCGGCTGACCGAGGCGATCCGGACTCTCTTCGAAGGATTCGTGGAAGCGGCCGTGACGGCGATCGAGCAGCGCGATCCGACCACCTCGGGGCACTCCCAGCGCGTCGCGCGGCTGACGTGCGCTCTGGCCGAGGCGACCGACCGCGCCGACACCGGACCCTACGCGGGACTCTCGATCGGGCGGGAGGAGATGCGGGAGCTGCGCTACGCAGCCGTACTCCACGACTTCGGCAAGGTCGGGGTTCGCGAGGACGTGCTGTTGAAGGCGCGGAAGCTCTCTCCCGGGGCCTTCGCGCTGCTGCGCGTCCGGTTCGACGAAGCGTTTCTGTCGGCGGCGGCCGAGCTGTGGGAGAAAGCGGCGCGCGGGGAGCTCTCCGCGGCGGCGGCGGAGTCGGCCCTGGCGGATCGGCGCCGCGCACTCGCACGGGGATGGCAGGCCGTCGAGCGCGCCAACGAGCCCAGCGTGCTGCGGCGCGAAACCGGGGAGGAGCTCGCGGCGCTCTCGAGCCTCGTCTTCCGCGAAGCCTCCGGTACGGCGGCACCGCTGCTGGCTCCCGAGGATCTGGCCTGCCTTTCCGTGTCGCTGGGGAGTCTGACGCCGGAGGAGCGCGAGGAGATCGAGTCGCACGTCTCGCAGACTTACCGGTTCCTGGCGAAGATCCCGTGGACGCGGGACCTTTCGCGCGTGGCCCAGTGGGCGTACGGCCACCACGAGAAGCTGGACGGGTCAGGCTATCCGCGCCGGCTGACCGCCGATGCGATTCCGCCTCCCGTGCGGATGCTCACGATCTGCGACATCTTCGACGCGCTCGCGGCACGGGACCGTCCGTACAAGAGCGCGGTGCCGTCGGAGCGGGCGGTCGAGATCCTCGCGGAGGAGGCCCGTCGCGGAGCGATCGACGCGGAGCTGCTTCGGATCTTCGTCGACGCCGGCGTCTGGCGTTCGACGCAGGGCGAGTAGGCCTACTCCAGGGGCCAGACGGCCGTTCGCGCCGGGACCAGACGCAGCCAGAGCCCGCGGCGCCGCGCCAGAGCGTCGGGGACGGCGATGGCGACGAGCGTGACGGGCTCGAGGGCGAAGAGTCGGATGCGTCGCCGCACCAGGTTCGCCAGCTCGCGGTCGGAGAGCCGCAGGAATCGGGCGCTCTCCAGGATCCAGTCACGCGGCGAGCTCGAGGCGAGGGCGGAGCGCGCTCGCCGCGCGTCCAGGATGCCTTCGAGCAGGAGCGCGGCCGGCAATCCCTTCGCGCCCGGCCGCGTCTTGCGCTCCGTCACGAGCGCGACGGGGACGTCGCCGTGGTCTCTTCCCCGGAGCCCCGCGATCGCCTCCTCGAAATCGGATGCGGCCGGCGGCCACAGCACTCTCTCTCGCACGCGCCGCAGAAACGTGCGGCTCGCGGCGGCGTCGCCCGCCGCCCAGATGACCACGCGCGTCGGCGCCGTTCCGTCGCGCAGGTAGCCCGTGAGGGAGAAGGGCAGAAAGCGCGTCGACGGCAGCCGCCGTGTGAGAGGACCGGCCGCCGCCCTCCGCGCCTGCGCGAGCCGCGGCGCCACGACCGCCACGGTTTCCGTCACTCGGACAGCCGTTTGGACAACGGGGAGATTCTAGCCGGGTGCCGAAACCCCGGCCTGCTACACTGACGACACAACTCCATGCAGCCCCATCAGTTCTCCCTGCTCGTCCAGGCCGCGGGAACCGTCCTGCTGTTCGTGGTGTTCCTGCTCCTTTACCGCAAGTTCCGCCGGCCGCCGTTTCTGGACTGGATCGCCTCCTGGGCGTTTTTCCTCGTCAGCCTCTTCCTGCTGTGGTTCATGCGGTCGCCCTTCGGGCCGCCTCCACGGCTCCTGCTTCTCGCCCAGGTGGCTGCGATGCTGGCCCACGTCTTCTTCCTGCTCCGCGGCGTCTGGAGGTTCCGTGAGGAGCAGCCGGTGTCGCATCCGATGGAGATGCTCTGGGCCATCCCGATCCTGGCGGCGGCCTGGTTTCTCTCGTCCATGCCGGTGACCCCGGCGGTCGGCTGGGCCGCGCCGCTTTCGTTCTTGCGCGCGGCGGCCTACGTCGTCACCGCTGTGGCGTTCGCGATCACGCCCGGCTCGGCGGGAGGCCGCGCGATCCTGTCGCTCTCGTTCCTGGTGTGGGCGGTCGAGCGCGCCGTGATGGGGTTCGCGTACCTCCGGTACGGCGACATGGTCGCGATGCCCGAGTCGTCCCAGTATGCGTACTTCCTGGAGATGTTCGTGGAGATGACGATCGGGGTCGGGATCATCATTCTCCTCTTCGAAGACAGCCAGTCCCAGCTCCAGGAGGAGATGCAGCGGCTGGTCGAGTCCGACTCCGCGGCCAAGGAGATGGGCATTCGGGACCGGCTGACCGGTCTCTACAACCGGCACTACTTCAACGACGTCATTCGCCGCGAGCTTGCGCGATCGCGGAGGCACGGGTCGGGCCTGTCGGTGCTTCTCATCGACGTCGATCGTTTCAAGGAGATCAACGACGTCCGCGGCCACCAGGTCGGTGACGAGGTTCTCCAGTTCGTCGCCAACTACCTGACCGCGTGCGTGCGGGAGTCCGATTTGGTCTTCCGCTGGGGCGGAGACGAGTTCCTGGTGCTGCTGACCCACTCCGACGAAGCGACTGCGGCGCAGAAGGCCGAAGAGCTCGGCCGGCACCTGCCGCACATTCCCGGCGCCGACCAGCTCCAACCTACGCTGTCGGTCGGCTGGGCGACGCACCGTCCCAAGGCCGAGTTCCCCAAGACCCTCGCCGAGGCCGACGCCCGGATGTACGAGATGAAGCTCAGCCGGAAGCGCGAGCGAGAAGCGAGAGAGCGGGATCTGGGGCGTCTCTGAGCAGCTCGTAGACTTCTCGAGCCGGAAGGCCCATCACGTTGGTAAAGGATCCCCGGATCTCCGCGATGAAGCGCGCGCCCAGTCCCTGCACGCCGTAGGCGCCGGCCTTGTCGCGAGGCTCGCCCGTCGCGACGTACCACGCGATCTCCCCGGCGGTCATCGGGGCGAAGCGCACCCGGGAGATCGTGGAGACCGTCCGCCCGGGGGATGCGCCGCGGCGCAGGCTCAAGGCAGTGACGACGCCGTGCTCGCGTCCCGAAAGACGGGCGAGCATCTCGCGGGCTTCTTCCTCATCGCGAGGCTTTCCGAGGATCGCGCCGTCTAAGAAGACGAGCGTGTCGGCAGCGAGGACCCAGGTTACCGGATCGCGGGCCGCAGCGCTCGCGGCCTTCTCGTCGGCAAGGCGAAGAGCGGCCGCCTCGGCCGTCTCGCCCGGCAGGACCTCCTCGGGGGTGTCGGTCGGACGGACCATGAACGGGATTCCGAGCGAGCGCAGGATCTCGGCGCGTCGGGGAGAAGCGGAGGCGAGGATGAGGGTCGCGGCGCCGGCCATCGCCGCGAAGCGTATTACGGGTAGTAGCCCGAGATCGTCCGCGCCTCGAGCTTCGAAGGCTCGACTTTGACCTCGACCTTGCGCCAGCGATCCTTGCCCTCGTTGTTCGAGGAGTAATACGTCAGCAGGTACTGCGCGCGCAGGTCCTCGTTGATCTGCTTGTAGATGTTTTCGAGATTCTTGGCGGAGTCGATGTAGAACGTCTGGCCGCCGGTGATCTGGGCGATTTTGTTGAGCTTGTACTTGACCTCGAGATCCACACCCGAGATCTTCAGGCCGATCGCGTAGACCGCGATTCCCGACTTGCGGACGTACTCGAGCAGCGTGTCGTAGTCGAACTTCGACGTCGTGTCCTTGCCGTCCGTCAGCAGCACGATCGCCTTCTTGCCCTTGATGCCGGTGAACTGGTAGAGGCCGTAGATGATCGCGTCGTAGAGCGCGGTCGAGCCCTCCGCCCGCAGACCCGACAGCCCGCGCACGAGCTTGTCCTTGCGGCCCGTGAGCTTCGCCAGCAGGTACGGTTCGTTGTCGAAGGACACGACGAAGGCGCGATCTTTCGGGCCGATCGTGTAGTCCAGGAACTGCAGCGCCGCCTGCTGCGCGTCGGGCAGCGATTCGAGCATCGACGCGGATGTGTCGATCATGAGTCCGACCGAGAGCGGGAGATTCTTGACGAACTCGAAGCCCTGGATCTGCTGGGCGACCCCGTCCTCGAAGACCTTGAAGGCGGACTGCTGCAGGTAGTTGATGGGGTGGCCCTTCTCCGTGACGGTCGTGTAGAGCTCGACGGCGTCGACCGTGACTTCCGAGACGTACTCGGGTGCGTTGACGTAGCGCAGGTCTTCCGCCACGGTGCCGTCCTCGAGCGTGCCGACGACGCGGACGTAGCCCAGCGACTTGGACTCCTTGATGTTGACGGTCTGCTCGTAGGGCGCCTGGTAGAGCGTGGCCACACGCGCCTCGTTCGAATAGAACTCGAGCTTGGAAAGGGCCTTGCCCTCGGGTGTGGCGACCGCGGCCACGACCTTGACGGGACCCGAGACGCGGGAGCCTTTCTCCGGTGTGAGGATCCGAACGCGGAAGACTTCGCGCCCCTCGTTGACGATGTATTCGTCTTCGCCGACCGAGCGGCCTCCGGCCCCGTACGCCACGACCCGGACCGTCTGCTTGCGCGGAAGCGGGCCCATGTTGAGATCCGCATCGAACGGCGCCTTCGTCCGTGTCATGACCTTGGCGCCGTTCAAGTAGAAGTCGACGCTCTTCACGCCGTCGGCGGTCTTGGTCTCGAAGCGCTGGAGCCCGGTGATGATCTCCTTGGCGACCGGCAGGAGCGAGATCGCGGAGGGGAGGAGCCCCTCGTCCTTGATCTGGCCGATCACGGCCTTGCCGTCGGCGCGCGCAGCCGCGATCTGCGGCGGCGGCGCGTCGGGCTGCTCGGGCACGACGAGGGCCTCCTCGATGTGGCCCTCGGCGTTCTGATTCCCGTCGGAGATCTTGAGGACCAGCTTGTAGTCGCCGGGATAGAGGTAGCGGCGCACCGTCACGGGTATTTTTTCGCCGCCGATCTCCTCCGTGGGGACGTCGAATCGGTACTTGAAGTTGTCGATGAGGCGGTCCTCCTTGACCACCTCGCCGATGACGTCGATGTTGTAGAAGTGCTCGTCGCCCAGGTCTCGCGACTTCAGCTCGGCCTTCGGGACGAGCAGCGAGAGGTCCATCCCGATCTTGTTGGCGCGCTGCTCCGGGAACCGCACGAGCTTGGAGACACCGATGGTGGTCGAGCCCGGGCGCAGGTCCGTCGTCATCGACAGGATCTGGTCCACGCCTTCGGTCTCGACCTTGGGCGGGGTCATGATGAGGCTCGCACCCTGCATCGAGAACGCTCCCGAGCCCAGGACCGCGGTCGAGTACTGAATCGCCTGGTTGACCGTGCGCCACTCGAAGCACTGCGTGATGTCGACCGGACGGGCACCCATGGCCATCGGTCCCGAGGAGCCCACGCCGACGAGCAGAACGCCGGGTCCGTCGAGCGGCAGCCACAGCTTGTACGGCGGCATGCCGTAGGGCTCGTAGAAGATCAGGTAGACCTTGCTCTTGAGGACCTCGATGCGTTCGTAGTACCAGATCTGAAGCGGAACGTAGACGTCCTGGCAGTCGATCGGCACGACGGCGTCGGGCGGCCCCTGCATCACGAAGATCTTCGCGCGGTCGTTGTGCAGGTCGCCGAACTGCTCGATCGCCTGCTGGACGCGTCGCAGGTACACGGCCTTGTAGTCGGTCCGGATGCCCATCGTGTCGATCGAGCGCCGCACCCAGAAGTTGTCGATGAACTTGTCTCGCTGGTAGTTCTCCTTGATCTGGAGGAAGACCTCGGTCTCGTCCTCGGTGATGATCAGGCTGACGAAGGTCAGGAAGTCGCGGTACTTTTGCGGCAGAGCCTCGGTGAGCTGCTTGATCTCTTTCTTGGAGAGCTTGCGGCGCGCCGGAGCCGGAGTCGAAAGCGCGGGGCCCGCACCTGTGGAGACTTTCGCGCCCGGAGACGTCGGGACGGCCGCGGTCGTCGAGTCGGTCGGCGGCGGCGGCGCCTCGGAAGGTTTTTCCGCGGTCTTCTCGGCCTCTTTCTGAGAGCCCGGACTCTCGACCGTCAGCGGCTTGGCGCCGGCCGAAGGCATCGTGGGGAAGCTCTCGGCGAACTTGTCGAGCCCCTCCGTGTTGACTTTCGGAGGCTCGGTCATCGCCAACGTGATGTCGGCGGTTCCGCGCACCTTGGCGCTCTCGATGATGTTGACGAGGCTGCACGCCGCGTCGCAGGTCTGAGGCGCGGCAGAGGGCGGGCATCCGGGCACGGGAGTGCCGCGCGTGCCGGCGACCCGGCAGGCCTCGACGATCGTTTTCAGACAGGACGACGGTGCCAGGATTTCCTGGTCCGGAAGGGCGGGATACCAGAGCTTCCGCGGCGATCCCATCGTCGGGCGATAGAAGACGAGCTGCATGGAAGACTGAGTGGCGTTGCCGCGCGCGCGGCCATAGGTCCAGACTTCGACGTTGCGGAAGACTTCGTTGCAGTCCCGGTACTCTTCGATCGCGTCGGGCTCACCGCGGCGGATGACGACGTTACCGGCGTCGCTGCCGATCCCGTCGTACGTCGTCTTCGCGACCTCGCGGTACTCCTCGTAACGATTCCGGTAGCCGGGACCCAGCGGCCAGGTCAGGCCCGGCTGCTCGCGGCGCTTCCAGAACTCTTCCTTGAACGTCTCTCGCTGGTGCGGTTCGGTCAGCTGCAGAAAGACGTTGCGCTCGTCGGCCATGATGATCGGCGCGACGTAATCCTCGATCCACTTGCGGTCTTCTTCGGGGAGGGCCTTGAGCTTCGCGGCGCGCTCCTTGGCCGTCAGCTCGGGAATCGGCGCCGCCGAGGCTGCGCAGACAACGCACGCGAGAGCGGCGACGAAGAGCGACAGGGTCCGCGCCTTCATCGGTCATCGATCTTAACTCTCGGCTTCCTCGTGGGTATTCCTTCACAAAAGATTTTCAGGCGAGGGGTTTCCAGAGCGATAATTTGAAGCGCTCCGAGAAACTGAACGGATGATCTACCTCGACAACAACGCCTCGACGCCGCTCGACCCCCTGGTCTGGGCGGCGATGGAACGGGCGTCGACTGTCCACGGAAACGCCTCTTCCGTCCACGCGGAGGGACAAAAGGCGCGGCGGATCGTCGAAGAGGCCCGCGAATCGGTGGCCCGGCTGCTGGGCGGGCGGCCCGAAGAGGTGTTCTGGACCTCGGGAGGGACCGAGGCCAACGCGATGGCGATCTTCGGGGCGGTCGCGGGGCGGCCCGGCCGCGTCGTCATTTCCGGCGCCGAGCATCCCTCCGTCCGGGAAGCCGCCGCCCGGCTTGCCGGAAACGGCTGCGAAGTCGTCGCCGTGACGCCGGAGCGGGACGGATCCCTGGACCCCGCACGCGTTCTCGACGCCGTCGCGCCGGGAACGGTACTGGTCTCCGTGATGGCCGCCAACAATGAATATGGGGGCCTCTATCCCGTCGCCGAGCTCGCGGGCGAGGTGCGGCGTCGCGGGGCGCTCTTCCACACGGACGCGGTTCAGATGGCCGGACGGCTCCCGATGGACGTCGCCGCCTGGGGAGTGGACATGTTGTCGGCGTCTGCGCACAAGATGCACGGTCCCAAGGGCGCCGGAGCTCTCTACGTGCGACGCGGAGTGAAACTGGTCCCTCACACGCCGGGCGGCGGACAGGAGAGGAAGCAGCGCGCGGGAACCGAGAACACGCTGGCGATCGCGGGCTTCGGCGCCGCCGCGAGGCTCGCCGACGAGCGGCTGTCCTCGGACATTCCCGCCATCGCCCGGCTGCGCGACCGACTCGAGCGCGGAATCGTCGACAGAATCCCGGGGACGCGGGCCATCGGAGCCGCCGCGCCGCGAGTGCCCAACACGTCGGCCGTTTTCTTCGAGGGCGTCTCGGGCGAGGCGCTTCTCGTGCGTCTGGATCTCGCGGGTGTCGCCGTCTCGGTCGGGAGCGCCTGCTCGAGCGGGACGCTCGCTCCCTCGCCGGCGCTCCTCTCTCTGGGCATGACTCGTGAAAACGCCCGCAGCGTCGTCCGGTTCTCCCTTTCACGCATGACCCGCGAGGAGGAGATCGATCGCGTGCTCGGCCTTCTGCCCGAAGCCGTCGCGGCGGCGCGGGATGCGGCCTCCGTCGCCGCGTCCGGGGGAGCCTCATGATCGTCGAGTGCGATCACTGTCACGCCAAGTACCACTACGACGAGGCGCGCTTCGCAGGGAAGGGATCCAAGAAGCTGCGCTGCTCCCGCTGTCAGACGATCTTCGAGGTCTTCAACACGCGCGCCTACGAAGCGCAGCCGGCGGTGCGCCCGCCGGTGACGCCGGGCGAAACGATGCTGCGGCGCAAGGGCGGCGCCGGGACGCCCGCGAAGTCGCCGGCCCCCACGCCGCGCCCGGTCCGCACGCCCAAGCTGCCCTCCGACCGGAAGATCTCCCTGGCCGTCATCGCGGGGCCCGACGCCGGCAAGATGTTCGTGCTCGAGAAACCCCGCGCGGTCATCGGCCGCGAAGAGGTCGATTTCGCGCTGGACGATCCCGAAATCTCGCGGCAGCACGCCGCGATCGAGGTCAGCGGCGACGAGATCACGCTCGTGGACCTGGGCTCGACCAACGGCACGCTCGTGGGCGAGTCGCTCGTGACCGAGGCGCCGCTGGAGAACCAGGGCGAGTTCACGATCGGCGGCTCGACCTTGATGCTGATCGTGACGCCGGCGTAGCGACCGAATAGACTCGGGGATCCGATGCGCGTCGCCGTCGCCATGTCCGGAGGGGTCGACTCCTCGGTGGCCGCTCTCCTGCTCAAGGAGGACGGGCACGAGGTCGTCGGCCTCTCGATGCAGCTCTGGGACCACTCGGGCGAGGCCGGGAGGAGCGGGAGGTGCTGCACTCTCGACGACCTCGCCGACGCCCGCCGCGTGGCGTGGGCCCTGGGCATCCGCCACTACGTGCTGGACCTCGAAGAGGAGTTCCGGCGCGACGTGGTCCGGCCTTTCGTGGCCTCCTACCTCGCCGGGGAAACGCCGATCCCGTGCTCGGCCTGCAACACGAAGGTCAAGTTCGCGACGCTCTGGGAGCGCGCCCGGGCGATCGGCTGCGAGGCCGTCGCCACGGGGCACTACGTGCGGGCCGAGCGGGACGCGTCAGGACGCGTGCGCCTCCGCAAGGGAGCCGACCCGAGGAAGGACCAGTCGTACTTCCTGTATGACCTCACGCAGGACCAGCTCGCCGCCGCGCGCTTTCCGGTGGGCGGACTGACGAAGGCGGAAGTCCGCGCGCATGCCCGCCGCGCGAACCTCCCGACCGCCGACAAAGAGGAGAGCCAGGAGATCTGTTTCGTGCCCGCCGGGACGCGGGCCGGACAGTTCGTAGCGGAGCACGCGGGCGCGCTGGGTCTGACCCTGCCCGCGGCCGAGGGACGCATCGAGGACGCCGGCGGCCGGAGCCTGGGGTCGCACGCCGGCCATTACCGCTTCACGATCGGGCAGCGGCGGGGCATCGGCGTCGCCGCGACCTAGCTGCTGTACGTTCTCTCGGTCGACGCCGCGGAGAATCGCGTCGTCGTCGGGCCGGGCCGCGATCTGGAGACGCGCGAGGCCTCGGTCGCGGACGTGCGTTGGATCGGTGCGACGCCGGACGCGGCGTTTGCCGCCGCGGTGCGCATCCGCCACCACGCTCCCGACGCGCCCGCCACGGTGTTCCCGGGACCGGACCGCACGGCGCGCGTCGTCTTCGATGCACCGGTACGCGCCGTCACGCCCGGGCAGGCGTGCGTCCTCTACGACGGCGACTTCGTCCTCGGCGGGGG
>JBKOVK010000035.1:0-13924 GCA_046724475.1 Acidobacteriota bacterium
AGCTTGCGGTGGCCGAAGGTCTTGACGAGCTCCGCCGGATCTCCCGACAGGAGTCCGAGCTTGACGAGCCCCTGGGCCTGGGTCATCGCGGCGGCGTGCTCGATCTCGTCGTGTTTTGCTCCCGGCTTGGCGACGGCGATGGCCGCCTTCTGGGCTGCCGGCACGATCTCGTAGATCGCCTTCTGCTCCGGCGAGAACTTGCCGTTGACGGGATAGGTCCGGGTGATGTCGGTCGCGTAGAGCCCGTACTCGCCGCCGGAGTCGTTCAAGACCAGCACTCCGTCTTTCATCTGACGGCTGCTCTGGTCGTAGTGCAGGATGCAGGCGTTGGGACCCGATCCGACGATGGAAGGATAGGCCATTCGCCGCGAGCCGTTGGCGTAACAGTACCCGTCCAGCGCCTGCTGCACCTCGTACTCGTACTTGCCCGGCGCGACCGCCTGCATGGCGCGGATGTGGCCCTTCGCCGACATCTCGGCGACGCGGCGCAGGTAACGCAGATCCTCCTCGTCCTTGATCACGCGCATCTCGCGGATGATCGTGCGCGCGTCCGTCACGGACGCCGGGCCGCTGAAGCGCCGGCCGAGCGGGTCGTAGCTCGCGCGGAACTTGGCCAGCCATTCCGTGTCGCCGCCGTCGGAGAGGAAGAGATTCTCGGCGTCGGCGAGATAGCCGCTCGTGGTGTACGTGTTGCGGTCGAACTCTTCCATCTTCGAGTCGAAGTCCTTGAGCGGGAACGCCGCGTCGGCGCCGTAGGCCGCGACGGCCTCATCCGGTCCGACCCGCACGCCCGCCCAGGCCTCGCGACGCAGGTCGCGCGGTTGCAAGAACACGATGTAACGCTTGCCGTCCTTGGCATCGGGCCTCAGGAGAACGACGACATCCTCCTGCGTGATGCCGGTCAGGTAGTAAAAGTCGGAGTCCGGGCGATACAGGTACTCGACGTCGTTCGTCATCGTGCGCTCGGGCGCCGAGCGCAGGATCGCCACCGACTTGGGCGGAAGCTTGGACATGAACTTCTCGCGCCGCGCCTTGTACGCGTCGGGATTGGGCGCCAGCGGCGGATAGTCCAGGGCGCAAACCGCGGCGGCCGCCGCGAGGGCGAGGCAGGCGATCCACAGACGGCGAGATTTCACGAGGCTGTCGGCCGCGGGCGGTCGCTGCGCGACCGGCGGCCGAGAGTTTTTGAGATCCGGGCTGCTCCGCGGCCTACTGAAACACATCATTCTCGCAATTCCTCCATACTCAACGATCTTCGTAGCTCGAATCTTGTTCTTCCCTCGGGAATCAACGCTTGGAAATGAACGACCACGGCGCGGCCGGGGGGGCCGCGACGGGAGAAACGGCCTGGGGACGGACGACGGCGGCGATGCGGTCGCGATGCGTTTTCAGGATCCTGCGCACGGGTACTCCCGACGCCGCCTCCTCCAGGATGTCGGCGCCGGACTCATCGACCTTGGCGAGGAAGGCCTCCCAGACCGCCTCGCCCACGGGCATGCCGCGAAAGACGACGTTGGGGATGCGCTCGAACCCTTTCCGAAGCGTCTCGAGGCGCTCCTTCAGAAGCGACTCCTCGGCGAGAGACTGGTCCTCGTAGGGCGTGTGCGGCTTGGGGATGAACGGGTTGACCGAGGGAACCAGCTCCGCCACGCGGCCGTGGCGACGGCCCTCCTCGACGGCGATCACGTGGAGGCGCTCGACCATGCGCACGATGTCCTGCACGTCTTCTTCGGTCTCGGAAGGCAGGCCGACCTGCAGGTACAGCTTCAGACGTGTGAACCCGCGCGCGAAGACGAGCCGGACCTTCTCGTCCAGCATCGCGTCGGAGACCTTCTTGTTGATGAACCGGCGCAGGCGCTCGTTGCCGGCCTCGGGCGCGATCGACAGGGCTTTCTCCCCCTGGCGGGCGAGGACCTCGAGGATCCGATCCTCGATGGCGTCAATCTTGATGGAGGAAAGCGCGATGTGGTACCCGAGCTCCGCGAGACCTTCCAGGATCGTGCCGATCTCGGGGTGGTCGCACACCGCCGTCGCGATCAGGCCGGTGCGGCCGGTCAGCCCACGCGCTTCGCGCGCGGCCTTCAGGATCGACGCCGCCGGGTACTGCTTGACCGGGGCCATGGCGTACGCGGCCCAGCAGAAGCGGCACATCTCGGTGCAGCCGCGCGAGATCTCGATCAGCAGCTTGTCGGACAGCTCGGTGCGGGGCGTGAGGATCGTCGTGTGCGGCACCTCGAAGTCCGGCGCGATCTCCTTGCGCGACATCGGCTGCTGCACGACGACCTTCGCGTTCTCGGCGCCCTCGGCGCGCGGACCGTGCACCGACGGCACGAAAAAGCCGGGCAGCGAAGCCGCCGCCGCGAGAAATCCGTCCCGGTCCAGGCCCGACTTCAACAGCTCCGCGACCCGAGGCACCAGCCGTTCGCCGTCCCCGAGCGCGAAGACGTCCACGAACGGCGCGAGCGCGGAAGGGTTCATCCGCGCGATGTCGCCGCCGACGAGCAGGAGGGGATGCCGCTCGTCGCGCGCCTGGCGCCGCGCCGGGATCCCCGCCGCCGACAGCGTGCGCAGGATGTTCACGACGTCCATCTCCCAGGAGAGCGACCAGGCGAGCAAGCCGAAGTCGGAGAGGGGCGTTCCGGTCTCGAACGTGACCGCGGGCTGGCCTTCCTCGTGGAAGAAACGTTCGCAGACGAGGTCGGGAACGCGGTTGAAGAGCCGGAAGACCCACTGGAACCCCAGGTTCGACATGCCGACTTCGTAGGCGTTCGGAAAACCGAGCGCCAGCCGGTACGCACCGAAGCGCGCGGGAGGCTCGGTAAACCTCTCGAGGAGAGCGCGTTCCCGGTCGATGGGGGTGGCTGGCATGCGAACGGGCGATTATACGGGAGGCCGGTACTAGGGTTTCCGGGCCTCCGGTACGGCGTTCAGGCGGAACGAGATCCGCATGGGCTCGCGCACTGTGATGATGCCAAACGAGGGGTCGGAGAGCCCGAACTGCTTCCACGCGAGGGGGAAGGATCCCGTCAGCACGGCGCGATCGTCCAGGAGCTGGACGTCCACCGGGAGCTGCAGCGAGACGGATTTTCCGTGCACGGTCAGGTCGCCCGTGACCTCCACCGTGCCGCGCTCACCCTTGCGCAGCTTCGAAAGGTCTCCGACGACGCGCCGTGCCTCGAAGACGATCTCGGGGTACTTGTCGGTCTCGAGCGTCTTTTCGCGCATCTTCTTATCGCGCGACTCGTTGCCGGTTTCCATCGCGGCGGCCGCGACCGCGATGCGACTCTGGACTTTCCAGTCGCCGCCCGCTCCCGGAATCGCGTCCAGCCGGCCCGAAATCTGCGGCGCCCGCCCATGCACCGTGTGCAGCGTGGCGGGCAGCTCCCAGGTCAGCTCCGAACCCGAGGGATCGATTCGGTAGTGAAAACCGGCGGGGTCCTCCAACAGGGGCGCGGCGCCGACCGCGAGGAACATGGCGAGGCCGAAGACGGGGAGCGCTTTCATGGGTCGAGTCTATGACCGGCTCTTGATTAGGAACACCCAGTCGCCGACGTTGGTTCCCGTCGGCCCGGTCACGAAGAGATTGCCAAGCCTCCAGAAGAGACGCCGCGTGTCGTGGCGCGCGAAAGCCGCGTCGGGATCGAGACCCTGGTGGCCCGCTCGGGAAATCGTCGTGCCGTCGGCGAACGCCCCGGCCGCGCCCGAGGACCCGTCCCGCCCGTCCGAGCCCGCCGCGAGAAGCGCCGTCCTCCGCTCGCCATCGAGAATCTCGGCAGCGCCGAGGGCGAGCTCCAGGCAGCGTCCGCCGCGTCCGCGGGATCGCCCGAGAGCCACCGTGGTTTCGCCGCCGGCGAGGAGCACGGATCCCGGACGGAGGCCTCTCGCGCGCGCGGCCAGCCGGCGCCCCGCGCGACGCGCCTCTCCCGAGAGCCGATGAGCCTCGACCACGGCGGCAAGGCCGCGCCGCCGCGCTTCCCGAGCCGCGGCCTCGAGGCCGTCGGCGTTGGAGCCAATCACGCGCACGAGGTCACCGCGGCGTCCGCGCAGCGTCGGCCCCGAGCCGACGGCGGCCGCGCGGTCGCCGGGCACATCCGAGAGAACCAGAGTCACCAGCCGCGCGCGGCTCACGCGTCCCAGCCGTCCGCCCTTCACGGCCGACAGCGACGCGCGCAGCCGGTTGACCGCCAGGATCGACGCGCCCGCACGGACGAGCGCCCGGACCGCGCGCGTCTTGTCCGCGAGCGTCACTCCCGGCCGCGGATGCGCGAGCAGCGACGACGCGCCTCCGGACATCAGGCACACGATGAGATCCTCCTCGCCGAAGCTCTCGAAGAAGCGGAGCGCTCGCCGCGCGGCACGCATGCTCGAGGCGTCGGGCTCGGGGTGAGACGCGAATGCGACAGCCTCGCGGGGCAAGCGCGACGATGGGTGCCCCCGGGGCAGGACGACGAGGGTCTCGCAGCGGCCGAGCTCCGCCAGGGCTCCTCGGGCCATCGTCGCGGCGGCTTTTCCGGCGGCGAAGACTCCGATGCGCCGCGCCCTCCCGCGCGCGCGCCGCAGCGCCGTCTCGGAGAGCGCGTCCTGAGTCCGCCGGCCCGGCTCGACGGCCTCCAGCGCGGCCCGGTAGAGGGCCTGGAGCAGCGCGCGGGCCTTCATGCGGTGTGTGAGAATAGCCGTATCGCCCGGGTGGTTTTCCGGGGCGAGAACCGCATGAGCGCCCATCCGACTCCCCCGACGCTGCCCCGACCCGACGAGATCGCGCCGGGAGAGCATTACTGGAGCAAGGCCTCCAAGGACCTGCGCCACCGGCTCAATAAGGCGATTCCGCATGACCTCTTGAAGGAGCTCCATCACAAGAACCCCGCCCGTCACGCGGCGATCGCCGTGCGGCAGTTCCTCCTGCTCATCGCGGCGTCGGCGGTCGCGTGGAAATTCCCGCAGCCCTGGATCTGGATTCCCGCCGCTTTGGTCTCAGGCTGGACCGTCTTCAACTTCACGGTGCTCCTCCACGACGCCCTCCACCACGCCGTCTTTAACGGTCCGCACCCGAAGGGCGATCGGATCCTTTCGCTCCTTTATGCGATTCCGTCCGGCATCTCGGCCTCGCAGTTCACGCGCTGGCACCTGACGCACCACGCCGAGCTCGGGGACGCCGAAGCGGACCCGAAGCGCCACTATCTTTCCCCGAAGATCGTCAAGCCCTGGTACAAGCTTCTCTACTTCACCCCCGCGCTCTTCCCGATCTACTTCCGCGCCGCGCGCCGCGAGACCGCGAGCTATCCGGAGCCGATCCGCCGCAAGATCGTTTGGGAGCGTCGCGTGACGATCCTGTTCCACGTCGGCGTGATGGCGGCTCTTTATCTTCTGGGCGGCTTCGGTGTTCTCGGGCGGGTTTATCTCGTCCCGGTCTTCCTGGTGTTCCCGATCGCGTTCGCTTTGAACCGCCTCGGACAGCACTACGCGATCGACCCCGCGGACCCGGCCAAGTGGGGCTCGATCCTGAAACCGTCGCGGTTCTGGGACTTCTGGTACCTGAACTCCGCCTACCACCTCGAGCACCACTACTTCCCGGGCGTGCCGATGTACCACCTGCGCCGGCTCCACTTCGCACTGCGACCGTTCTTCGATGAGATCGGCTGGAAGCCCACGACGTACGGGCGGCTGTTCAAGGCCTGGATCTTCGAGAACAAGACTCCGCACACCGACTGGCACCTCGCGGGCTAGGCTTGCTCCCGATGCAGGACGACGAGACCCAGGACATCAACGAGCTCATCCGTGAATTGAACGAAGGCCGTCCATCCACCCGGGCGGGCGCGGTGGACTCGGGCGCCTCCGACTCCGTTCGGCTGGACCGCTGGCTCGAGGAGCTCACGGCCCGTTCGGGCAGCGATCTGCTGCTGGTGGCTGGAGCGCCGCCGTCGGTGCGCCTGGACGGAAGCCTTCAGCCCCTCTCCGAGCCTCCCCTGTCGGGCGACGAGATCGAAGAGGCTGTGCTGCCGGCGCTCGCCTCGCACGCCCGCGCGCGGTATCGCGAGAGCGGCATCGCGGATGCCTCCCACCGCGTCCGGGGGCTCGGACGTTTCCGCGTCAATCTTCACCGCGAACGAGGTCGCGCCGCGGCGGCGGTGCGTGCGCTGCCGGCGCATCCGCCCCGGCTCGCCTCGCTCGGACTGCCCGCCGGGACGGAGGCGCTGACGCGCCTGCCCCGGGGTCTCGTCTTGATCGGCGGCCCGACGGGCTCCGGAAAGACGACGACGCTGGCCGCGCTGGTCGACGAGATCAACCGCCGCGACGCGCGGCACGTCGTGACGATCGAGGATCCGATCGAGTACGAGCACCCGCACCTCTCCTCCGTGGTCGAGCAGGTCGAGATCGGCGTGGACGCGCCGGACTTCCCGACCGCGCTGCGCGCCGCGATGCGCCAGGCGCCGGACGTGATCGTCGTGGGCGAAATGCGGGATCCCGAGACGATGCGGATCGCGCTGGCCGCCGCCGAGACGGGTCACCTGGTCTTCTCGACCGTCCACACCACCGACGCGGCGTCGAGCGTGTCGCGGATCGGCGACTCCTTCCCCGCCGAGAGGCAGAACACGATCCGCCAGGAGCTGTCGATGGCGCTCGCGGCCATCCTGACGCAGACGCTCCTGCCGAAGAAGTCCGGAGGACGCGCCGCGGCCGCGGAGCTCCTCTTCGTTTCCTACGGCGCGCGCCAGCACATCCGCAAGAACGCCCTCCAGCACCTGCACCAGGAAATCGCGATTACGAAGAAGCAGGGGTCCGTGACGCTGGAGGAGTCGTTGGCGAAGCTCGCGCGCGAGGGCGTCGTCGAGACGGAGGACGCGCGCGCCCGCGCGGCGCATCCGGAGGAGTTCGAGAACTACCTGCGCGGAGCGTAAGCTCCCGCGCAGGTATCCCGAGGAGCTTTAGCTCCGAGGGATCCCGTGCTTCCCGCCCCTACACCTCTCGGCGGAACAGCACCTTCGTCAGCACCCCGCACACCACGGTAAACGTCGCCAGGAAAACCCAGTCCGGGTAAGTCGAAGCGGGTGCGGCGCCCCGCAGCAGCAGGTTGCGAAGCGAGCGCACGCCGTACGTCAGCGGGTCAATCGACGAGAGCTTCGCGAGCCACGGCGGGTACGACTCGATCGGATACAGCGCCCCGGACGGGAAAAAGAGCAGCACGTTGATGATGCCGAACATTCCGCGCAGCAGGCTCGCGCTCTTCGCGCGCGCGAAGACCAGGAACCAGAGCGCCGCGATCGACAGCGAGGTCAGGAATACCGTCACCGCGGCGGCGGCGAGGCTCGGCGTCCCGGCGGCCGGCAAGGGAGACAGGAACACGACGGCGGCCAGCACGAGCCCTCCCGCGATGGAGGCCACGATCGCGCCCGCGAGGATGTTGCCGGCCACCAGGGTTCCCGTCGAGATCGGAGTCACCAAATAGCCCTCGTGGTAGCCGTACATCCGGTCTTCGAGCACCTGCAGGCCGCCCGACACCATGGACCCCATGAAAATCGCCAGACACACGATCGCCGGCCCCAGGTACGTGAGGTAGTCGAGGTAGGGATACGCCTCGAGGCGCACGGCGGGCGCGGCCGGGGGCGTTTCGGGCGGCGCCGAAACCTCCTGCCAGATCTGTCGCAGCGTCGACTCCAGAGCCTCGAACGAAAAGCGGTCGGTGTTGTCTCCGATGAACGACGGCGCCGGGCCCGCGGGCGAGAGGCCGAACGGCAGGACCCAGACGCCCCGATATCTCCCCCTCCGCAGGCCGTCGAGAGCACCTCCGCGATCCGAGAGAAACGTCGCGGCGACCAGCTGCCGGCCGCTCTGGAGCGCGAGCACGCCGCGCCGGCACTCGGCCGAGTACGCGTTTCCCGCCTCGTCCACGACCGCCAGCGGAACGTTTTCGAGCGGACGGTTCATCGCGTTGCCGAGGACCACGAGATAGACGATCGGAAAGATCATGGTCGAGACCACCAGCACGGGCTGGCGCCACAGCGTCAGGAAGGCGCGCTGGCCGATGGCCGCGATCCCCAGCAGGGCGAGCCGCGGGCCGCGCGCGGGTCGCCGTTCTCCGCGGGCGGTGCTCATGCCTCGCGCAGCGCCCGACCCGTGTAGGAGAAGAACACGTCCTCGAGCGTGGCGAGCGCGATCGTCAGATGGACGATGTGATACCCGCGGTCCTCGAGCAGGCGCGCGGCCCTTCGCCCGGTTCCCTCTCCCGGGCGCGCGTAGAAATGCACCGACGTCGCCGACGGAAACCGCGGTCGCGCCACTCCCGCCTCGGCCAGCGCCTCGCGGTCCTCGGGGGCGATGACGCGGTCGGTCTCGAGCTCGACGCGCTCCCCCGTCTCCAGGCCGCGCTTCAGGGACTCCGGGGAGTCCTCGCAGAGGACCTTGCCCCGATCCATGATCGCGACGCGGTCGCAGAGAAAGTCCGCTTCCTCCATCGAGTGGGTCGTCAGGATGATCGCGAGGTCCGGCTCCTGCTCGCGCAGGTCGTCGAACATGTCCCAGATCGAACGGCGGCTCTGAGGGTCCAGCCCCGTCGTGGGCTCGTCGAGAAAGAGGACGCGGGGCGCGTGGAGGACGCCGCGCGCGATCTCCAGACGGCGGCGCATGCCTCCGGAGAGCTGCCGCGAGATCTGGTTGCGTCTCTCCCACAGACCCACCTGCTTCAGGCGCCGCTCGATCCTCTCCCGCAGGAGGCGCCCGGAGAGCCCGTACATCTTTCCCTGAACGGCGAGGTTTTCGCGCACGGTCAGGTTTTCGTCCGTGGTCTGGGCCTGGGACACGGTCCCGATCGCGCGCCGCACCGATCCCTTTTCGGACACGATGTCGTGCCCCTCGACGCGGGCGGTGCCGGAGCTCGGGGGCATCAGCGTCGTCAGCATCCGGATCAGCGTGGTCTTGCCGGCCCCGTTGGGGCCGAGCAGGCCGAAGGTCTCGCCCCGCTTGACCGTGAAGGACACGGCGTCGTCGGCCACGAAGTCGCCGAACCGTTTGGTGAGCTTGTCGACCTCGATCGGCGCGATCACGCCTTTGGGTGCCCGCCGCCCGCTTCGACGACGAAGGTCTGGCCGGCCACGACCGCGGCGTTCATCGGCTGGAGGCGCACGGAGAACGTCTGCAGATCGCGGCTCTGGATGCCCCAGTTCTTGCGGGTGGCGAACTCCGAGCGCGGCTTGATCGACGCGATGCGGGCCTGGAAGCGGGCGTTGGGCCGCGCCTGCGGCCACACGGTTACGAGCTCTCCGACGGTGAAAGAGGAGAGCCTCTCCTCGGGAACTTCGGCGCGCAGATAGGGCGCCTCGATCTGGAGCGTGATCACCGGCTGCCCCGGCTCGACCCACTCGCCCATCCGGCGGTGGCGCGTGAGGACCGTGCCCGCCATGAGAGACCGGAGAATTCCTTCCTTCTCGAAGACGCGGATCTTCTCCAGTCTCACGCGCAGCGACTGCTCCTCGGCGTCGAGCTGTCCCTTCTCGGCCTCGCGCGCGCGGATGTCCGCGGCGAGCGCCTCGCGCTGGTGCTGGAGCGCCTCGAGGCTCGCCGTCGGCGAGACGCCCTCTTTCACGAGCCGGCCGATCCGCCGCTCGTCCGCCGCGACCGAGGCGAACTGAGCGCGCAGCTTCTCGATTTCCTCCAGCCGCGTGTGGTCGCGGGCCTGAACCTGCGCGATCTGGCGCTCGATGTCGGAGGCGTCCTCGGAGAGGCCCGGCTCCTCGATGCGCGCCACTTCCTGGCCGGCGGAGATCGGCTCGCCCTCTTCGGGAATGCGTGTCGTCAGCCTTCCCTTGCGCGAAAACGAAAGCGCGAGGCTCTGCTCCTCGGCGATGGCGAGCAGGCGCACGGGCTCTCCGGAATCGTTCTCACGCCGGACGAGTTCCCCGTACCCCCATGCCCCGGCCAGAGCGATACCCACCGCCAGGACGACCCAGAGGGCCTTCTTCACAAAGCCCTAGCTTAAACCCGTTCGGCGCGGAGGAGTCACCCGCCGAGGAGCAGACCTTCGACCTGCGCCAGGGCCTGCTCCGCGGGACAGGCCAGGGCGAGGTCGACGGCCGCCGACGCTGGCGTGGCCTCGGGGTTGATCTCCGCGGTCCACGCGCCCCGTTCCGCCGCCTCCGCCACGAGCGCCGCCGCCGGGTAGACGACCGCCGAGGTGCCGACGGCGATGCAGACGTCGCAGTCCAGCGCGGCGCGCGCCCGTGCGAGGGCCTCCGGGGGAATCATTTCGCCGAACCAGACGACGCCGGGCCGCGCCAGATCGCCGCACGCGGGACAGCGCGGCGGAAGCTCGTCGAAGGGCCCGTCGTGGCGCCAGGCCGGAGGAGCGCCGGCGCAGCGCGAGGCGCACGCAAGCTCCCATAGCGAGCCATGGAATCGAACGACGTTCTCGGTCCCCGCGCGCTCGTGGAGCCCGTCGATGTTCTGCGTGACGAGGGTGAAGCGCGGAAACCGGCGGCTCCAGGCTGCGAGCACTTCGTGCGCGCGGTTGGGCCGGGCGCGCGCCACCAGGTCCCGCCGCCACGCGTACCACTCCCAGACGAGATTCGGATCCCGGGCGAAGGCTTCGGGCGTGGCGAGCTCCTCGGGCCGATAGCTGCGCCACATGCCGCCGGGTCCCCGAAACGTCGGGATTCCGCTCGCCGCCGAGACTCCGGCCCCGGTCACGACCGTGACCCGTTCCGCCTCGCGCAGAGCGGCCGCCAGACGCCGGATCCCCTCCTCGGACGCCACGTCCTCGATGATAAGGTTTCGGGCTCGCCGGCAGGCGCCCGGCGAATCCAACAGAGCGGAGACCAGCAGGATATGGCGAAAGAAACGCCCATCACCGTCGCGCGCGGCGACGGCATCGGCCCGGAAATCATGGACGCGACGCTGCTCATCCTCAAAGAGGGCGGCGCGCGGCTGGCGATCGAAGAAATCGAGATCGGCGAGAAGGTCTACCTCTCCGGCAACACCGCCGGCATCGCGCCGTCCGCTTGGGAATCGCTGCGGCGGACGAAGGTCTTCCTCAAGGCCCCCATCACGACGCCCCAGGGCGGAGGCTTCAAGAGCCTCAACGTCACGACCCGCAAGGCGCTGGGCCTCTACGCCAACGTGCGGCCCTGCGTCTCGTACCACCCGTTCGTCGCCACGAAGCATCCCGTGATGGACGTCGTCATCGTCCGCGAGAACGAGGAGGACCTCTACGCGGGCGTGGAATACCGGATCTCGGCCAACGTGTACGAGTGCCTGAAGCTCATCACGCGGCCGGGCTCCGAGAAAATCGTCCGCTACGCCTTCGAGTACGCGCGGCGCAACAACCGGAAGAAGGTCACCTGCTTCACCAAAGACAACATCATGAAGATGACCGACGGCCTCTTCCACAAGGTCTTCGACGAGGTCGGCAAGGAATATCCCGACGTCGCCCAGGAGCACTGGATCGTGGACATCGGCGCCGCCAAGCTCGCCGACTCCCCCGAGATCTTCGACGTGATCGTGATGCCCAACCTCTACGGGGACGTCCTGTCGGACGTCGCGGCCCAGATCGCGGGCTCGGTGGGCCTCGCGGGCTCGGCCAACATCGGAACCAACTACGCGATGTTCGAGGCGATCCACGGCTCGGCGCCGCGCCGCGCCGGACAGAACCTCGCGAACCCGTCGGGCCTGCTGCTGGGCGGCGTCATGATGCTGGTGCACATCGGGCAGTCCGACATCGCGGAGCGGGTGCACAACGCCTGGCTCGCCACGCTCGAGGACGGCATCCACACCTACGACATTTTCGAGGCCGGCGTGTCCCGCGAGAAAGTCGGGACGCGGGAGTTCGCCCAGGCCGTGGTCGCGCGCCTCGGGCAGCGGCCCAGGAAGTTGAAAGCCGTCTCGTACGCGGCCGCGCCGCGCGAGACCATTCCGCCGGAGCCGAAGCTGGAGTCGCCGTCGAGGTCCCTGCAGGGCGTCGACATCTACGTCAACTGGGAGAGCCGCGACTCCGATGCCCTCGCGGCCAAGCTCGGACCGCTGGCGGGGCCGGAGTTCCGCCTCACGATGCTAACGAGCCGCGGCGTCAAGGTGTGGCCGGACGGGCTTCCCGAGACGTTCCGGGGAGACCAGTTCCGTTGCCGGCACATTTCAGCCGACGGCGGGGTGGCGAAGCAGTCCGCGATCGTCGCGCTGCTCGGCCGGCTGACGGGCGCCGGAATCTCCGTCGCCCAGACGGTCAGCCTGTTTTCCTATGACGGGGAGCGGGGATACTCGCTCGGCCAGGGAGAGTGACGATGGACAAGCCTCTCGTCGGGATCCTGATGGGATCCAAGTCCGACTGGGACGTGATGAAGAACGTTTCGGAGACGCTGTCGAAGTTCGGCGTGCCGAGCGAGAGCCGGGTGCTCTCGGCCCATCGCACTCCGCGCGAGACGACCGACTACGTCACTTCGGCGGCTTCGCGCGGCCTCGAAGTCCTCGTGGCCGGCGCCGGCGGCGCGGCGCATCTGGCCGGTGTCGCGGCCGCGCACACGACGCTGCCCGTTCTCGGCGTGCCGATGGAGAGCGCGTCGCTGAAAGGCCTAGACTCTCTCCTCTCGACTGCGCAGATGCCGGGGGGAATCCCGGTGGCAACTTTCGCGATCGGCAAGCCTGGCGCGGTCAACGCCGGCCTCTTCGCGGTCGCGATCCTCGCGGGCAAGCGTCCGGACCTTTCGAAGAAGCTGGAAGATTTCCGCGCCGAGCAGGCCAAGAAAATCCTGGCGGAGAAACTGGAATAGACAGCGGTCTATCGCTTCCCCTCGTCGGCCTTCTCCTCGGGGCCTCCGTCGCCTCCGGACTCCGCCTCTACGCGACCGTGGCCGTGCTCGGCTTTCTCGGCCGCGTAGGAGCGCTCGCCCTTCCCGGAGACCTGAAGGTCCTGGAAAATCCCTGGGTCATCGCCATCGCGGCGTCGCTGTACCTCGTCGAGTTCCTGGCCGACAAGATTCCGATCGTCGACTCGATCTGGGACGTGGTCCACACGTTCATCCGGGTTCCGGCAGCCTCCCTTTTGGCGTGGGCGGCAACCTCGAGCGTTCCGCAGGAGTGGCGCCTCGTCGCGGCGCTCCTGTGCGGAGGCGTCGCGCTCTCGACGCACGGGCTCAAATCGTCGACTCGGGTCGCGCTCAACACGAGCCCCGAACCGGTGACGAACTGGATCGCGTCCCTGACGGAGGACGGTCTGACCGCGTTCCTGATCTTCCTCGCCGTCAAGTACCCTCTCGCGGCCGCCGCGGTGGCCGCGGCGGTCGTCGTCCTCGCCATCGTCGCCGCCGCGTGGATCGTGCGGACCCTCCGCCGGTTCCTCCGGTCGCGCCGGACCGGGCCCGGAGCGGGCGAACTTGCCCTAAAATAGGCGGGCAAGAACGGCCGGCGAGGGAGGAACCATTCCATGGATCTGAGGGAGTACTCCGAGGAAGAACTGCTCGCAGCGGGCCGCGAGGCGATCAAACGCGAACAGTGGCCGCGAGCGACGGAGTTCCTGACGGCCTACTACGAACGCTACTCGTCCCGCGGCGAGAACGTGCCCGCGTCGGGCCTCGCCAGTTACGCGCTGTGCCTGGGTCACGGACCGCAGTGGAAGCGGGGACTCGAGCTCTGCAAGAAGGCGCAACGAGCGGACCCGCGCAACCCCTACATTTACTGGGCGCTCGCCAACCTGTACCTGCTGGGCCGGTCGCGCAAAGATGCGCTCGAGTCGGTCGAGAAAGGCCTGCGCGCCGCTCCCGACAACTTCATCCTCCTCCGCATGCGGAAAAAGCTCGGCGTGCGCCAGCCTCTGCCGCTGCCGTTCCTCGACCGCAACCACGGCCTGAACATCCGACTCGGCCGTTTGATGCACCGGCTGAGGGGCAACGCAGCGGCGTAGTTACTTCGCTTGGGAAATCTCCGTGACCGGGTGGATCTCCCAGCG
>JBKOVK010000205.1:0-9070 GCA_046724475.1 Acidobacteriota bacterium
CTGGAGGGTTGCGGGTTCCGCGACCTCTATGCCAATTTTCAGAAGAAGAACACGGAGATCCTCGGCGCATCGTTCGACACGGTCGAGGACAACGCCGCGTTCGCGAAAAAGTTCGAGTTCCCGTTTCCGCTCCTCTGCGACGTGCGGCGCGACATCGGCGTGGCCTACGGCTCGGCCGACTCCCGAGCGGCGGAGATGGCGAGCCGGATCTCCTACGTGATCGACCCGGAGGGCAAGATCGCGCAGGCGTATCCGAAGGTCTCTCCGAAATCGCACCCGAAGGAGATCCTTCAGACGCTTTGAGCGGTGCTCGACGCGCCGACGAGAGCGAAGAATTGTTCCCGACGGTCTTCCGCCATCGTGGCGGCTCGTGCCGGTCGCGCACTGCTAGACCCGGTTCCCGCGAGGGGAGGCGTAGAAGGCGGCCGCGTCGGCGGCGAAGCGCGAAGCCGTAAAGCTTAAGGCGCGCTGCCGGGCGGCTTCCCCCATGCGAGCCCGCAGCGGGGGATCGGCAGAGAGCTTCGCGAGAGCGCGGGCGAGCTCCGGCACGCTCGCCGTGACGAACCCCTCGACACCGTCGGTGACGAGATCGCGAACGCCGGTGACGTCGAGTGAGGCGACGGGCAGCCCCGAGGCCATGGCTTCCAGAACGGCGCGCTGGCCCTGCTGTGAGCCCGAGGCCGTGAAGAGGAAGACGTCCATCGCGCGGTAGAACTCGGGAAGGCCCTCGTCCTGGTAGCCCGCCCAGAGGTTCCGGCCGGGCGTCCCCGCCGAGGAAGCCTTCGCCTCGAGAGCGGGGCGGTGCTCGCCCTTGCCGACGTGCAGGAGGACAGCCTCGGGCAGAGAGGCGGCGGCGTCGATCGCCTCCTCGTGGCCCCGCCCGGGCGAAAGCTTTCCGACGGTGCCGACGACCAACCGTCCCGCGGGCAGGGCGCCGATCGCGGGCAGCGAAGCCGGCTTCGGTCCCGGCGCGAACACCGCGGTGTCGACGACCGGCGAGTGGATCGGTCTCTCACAGCCGAGAGCGCGCGCGATGTCGCGGTTGGCAAAGGCGAAGGCGTCGGTGGAGCGGAAAAGACGGCGCATGAGAGGGTCGGGCCTCGTGTGGCGGATGTGATGGATCGTGCGCACGAGCCGGGGCCGCGGCGCGCGGCGCCGGCGCGCCAGCGCGGCGAGATAGTGATCGTGCGAGGTGTGGACGTGGAGGACGTCGACGGGCTCCCGATCGAGCGTCCGGGAAAGCTCCGGAAAGTCTCGCAGGGTCCCTGCCACGCCGTGCGGGCTCGTGAGAAGCGGGCGCGCCCATCCCGTCGGCAGAAGGCGCTTCTCCAAGTTGTGGCCGGCGGAGAAAGCGAACTGCGTCTCCACACCCGCCTCGACCAGAGCCTTCGTCCAGTCGTGCACCACGGCGGCGATGCCGGTCCACTTCTCGCCGGCGACGATGTGGAGGATGCGCATGCGTGACGTCTTATCTCGATATACTCCGTCGGCGAAGGAGTTTCCGACATGGCCGTCGACCCCGAGCTTCTGGCGATTCTCGTTTGCCCGAAGACCAAGGGCCCCCTGGAGCTCGTGGAGTTGAAGGAAGCGACGCGCAAGGCCCTCGTCGAGAAGTATCGGGAAAAGTTCCGCGACGAGGAGCCGGTCGTTACCCAGGGCCTCTACTCCCGGCAGGCCGATCTCGTCTATCCGATCGTGTCGGACATCCCGGTGATGCTCATCGACGAGGCGCTGCCCGGTTCGGAGGCCGCGGGCCGTTAGGCCGTCGCGAGCGCTTGCTCGGACTCTGGCTTCGCCACCGCCCTGCGGCTCGCCAAACACGGCTCGACCGCAGCGCTGAGTCCTCGCGGCGCGCTCTCTCCCGCGGCGCGAGGCGTCCTCCGCTGCCCTCGCGGAGATTCCTCGCGCCGCGAACTCTTGCACGAGTGCCGCGGATTCAACCCACGCGCCCTATCAGGGATACCCTTTCCCCCCCACAGGGGGAGAGGGCGAGGGTGAGGGGGGCTCGATCCGAATGGATCATTCGGACGGGCTCGTAAAGAGCCCACCCCACCGCGTGCCATCCCGCCGACTCGCCTACGCCCTCCTCCTCGTCTTCGCATTCCTGACATCTCAGATTTCCGCGGCCTACATCGTCTTCGTCCCGCTTCTCATCGCCTGGATCACCGCCGCGTCGCGCGAACGCCGCGTCCCGTGGAGCCTGCGGACGCCCGTCGCATTCCTGCTTCTGGTGTTCGCCCTCTTGACGGTCCTCTCGGTGGCGTTCTCGCGCGAGCCATCGGTCAGCGTCGGCCACGTTCCGGGCCTCTCGCTTCTCTTGCTCGTGCCGATTGCGATGGATCTCTGCGACGACGTTCCCCGAGCCCGCGGCGTCCTCCTGGCCCTCGGCGCGAGCGCCGTGATCCTGGCATTGATCGGGATCTGGCAGTTTCTCCACGGCGGAGACGACCTGAACAACCGGATTCGAGCGACGCTGTCGCACTACATGACGTTCTCGGGGCTGGCCTCGATCGGCGGCTGCCTCCTGCTGGGGTTGGCGTTGGAGGATCGGGGCAGGCACCGTCTCGCGGGCCTCGCCTGCGTCGTCCCCTTCGCCGCGGTGCTGCTGACGTACACGCGCGGCGCGTACGTCGGAATCCTCGCGGCGGTCCTCCTCTACGCGGCCGTCCGCCGGCCCAAGGCGCTCCTTCCCCTCGCCGCAGCGCTCGTCGTCGTCTATCTGGTCGCTCCCACCGAGATCCGCGGCCGCATTCTGTCGATCACGGACCTCTCCGACCGCACCAACCGCGACCGCGTCGCGATGGCGCATGCCGCGGGCCGGATGGTGCGCGACTATCCCGTCTTCGGACTGGGGCCCGAGATGGTGTCGCGCTACTACCCGCTCTACAGAGACGCCGACGCGCCCCGCTGGCGCGTGCCGCACCTGCACGACAACGTGCTGCAGATCGCGGCGATGAGCGGCGTCTTCGCCGCGGCCGCCTACCTCGCCATCGTCGCGATCGTCCTGGCGCGCACGATCGTTCTGCTCCGCCGCGAAAGGGATCCCGGACGCGCCGCGCTGTGGGCCGGCGCCCTCCTGGCGGTCGCGGCGATCACGGTGGCCGGGCTCTTCGAGTACAACTTCGGCGACACCGAAGTCGAGATGGCGACTCTCCTCGTGTTCGCCCTGCCGTTTTCGGGCGCGTCCCGGCAGGACTCGGAGACCGGCGCCGGCACGCTAGAATCGGCGTGATGCTCAACCAGCCGCTTCCGATGACGGCTCCTCCGCGGCCGTACACGGTCTCGGAGCTGCTCGCCGAGGTGTCGGGCGTTCTGCGCACGACCTGGCGCGACGTCTCCGTCGTGGGGGAGATCGCGCGCTACGACCTGCGCAACGGCCACGGCTATTTCACGCTCAAGGACCGGGCGGCGAGCCTGCCGGCGATCATCTTCGCCTCGGACCTCAAGCGCGTGCCGTTCCGGCTCGAGCCCGGCCTCGAGGTCGTCGTGCGGGGATCGCTCGACCTGTATGCCCCGCAGGGGAAGTTTCAGATCCGGGCCCTGACCCTCGAGCCGGTGGGAAAGGGCGCTCTGCAGCTGGCCTTCGAGCAGCTGAAGGCGAGGCTTTCTGCCGAGGGCCTCTTCGCTCCCGAGCGCAAGCGTCCGATTCCCCGGCTGCCACGGTCGATCGCCCTCGTGACGTCGCCGACCGGATCTGTGCTGCGCGACATGCTCAACGTCCTCAACCGGCGGTTCCGCCGCCTCGCGATCACCGTCTACCCGGTGCGCGTCCAGGGGGAGCTCGCCGTAGGCGAGATCATCGCGGCGATCCGCCATCTCAACCGGCGCGCCGGCTTCGACGTCCTGATCGTGGCGCGCGGAGGAGGCTCTCCCGAGGATCTCGCGCCGTTCAACAACGAGGCGCTGGCCCGGGCCATGGCCGCCTCGCGGATTCCGACGATCTCGGGCGTCGGCCACGAGACGGACTGGACGATCTGCGACCTCGTCGCCGACCTGCGCGCGCCCACGCCCTCGGCGGCCGCGGAGCTGGTCGTGGAGCGCGAGGAGGAGATCTGCCGCGCCGTGCTGCGAGTTCGCAACGAGCTCCTGCGCGCGATGCGCTCGCGCCTGGCTCTCGAGCGTTCGCGGGTCTCGGGCGCCAAGAGGTCCGGCGCGCTGGCGGGATTTCCGCGCCGGCTCAAGGAGTGGAAGGGGCGCATCGCCCAGGGGCGCGACGCGCTGGTCGGCTGCCTCGAGCGACGGCCGGCCGAGTACGCGGCCCGCGTCCAGGCAGCCCGACGCGTCCTCGAAGACTTTCCGCGCGTGGCGGAGCTGGCCCGACGCCGCGGCGCCGTGGCGAACCTGCGTTCGCTCCTGACCGAGAGGGCCGCGCGCATTCGCGAGCGCCGGCGCGCGCGTCTTTCGGAGCTCGCGCAGAAGCTCGGCATCCTGTCGCCGCTGGCCGTTCTCGCCCGCGGCTACGCCGTGGCGTACAAGGAGGGGGCCCGCGCGCCGCTGCTCGAAGCGGCGGCGGTGGCGATCGGGCAGCGCATCCGAATCCGTCTCCACAAGGGAGAGCTCGTCGCCGACGTGCGCCACGGAGGAATGGTCCCGGACGACGGACCGCTGTTTCGACAGGGAGGCGACTCGTGAGCCCGAAGAAAGAACGCAGCTTCGAAGAGGCCCTCGCGCGCCTCGAGGCCATCGTCGCGGAGCTGGAGGGCGACGACCGAGGTCTCGAGAAGCAGTTCGCTCTCTTCCAGGAGGGCATGGAGCTCGCCCGGTTCTGCGACGCGCGCCTGGCGGAGGTCGAGAAGTCGGTCGAGATCGTCCTGAAGGAATCCGCGGAGGAGTGGAAGACGGAGCCATTCGAGCCCGAGCGTCTCGAAGAGGACAATGGCCGCCGGAACTGACGCTCCCACCCGGCCGATCTCGGAATACCTGGCCAGGCGCCGCGCCGACGTGGATGGCGCGCTCGAGCACCTGCTCCCGGCGGGCGACGCCTGGCCTGCGAATCTGCACCGCGCCATCCGCCACTCGGTCTTTGCGGGCGGCAAGCGGCTGCGCCCGATCCTGTGCCTGGCGGCCGCGGAGGTCCTCGGGGCTCCGCAAGCCGACGTCCTGGAGCCCTCCTGCGGCCTCGAGATGATCCATACCTATTCGCTCATCCACGACGACCTGCCGGCCCTCGACAACGACGACCTGCGCCGAGGAGTTCCGACCTGCCACGTCGTCTTCGGCGAGGCCACTGCGATCCTCGCCGGCGACGCGCTGTTGACACACGGTCTGGGGGTCTTCGCGGCATATCCGAAAGGGGAGCGCTTGGCGGCCGCTAAGGTCCGCGTGGTCGAGACGGTGGTCGACGCGATCGGCACCCGGGGAATGATCGGCGGGCAGATGGCGGACCTGGAGGCGGAAGAGGAGCGGTCGCCGACGGCCGAGCTGCTGACGCAGATCCACGAGAACAAGACCGGCAAGCTCATGCGCGCGTCGCTCCTGGTCGGCGCGATCCTGGCCGGCGCGGACGAGGCGACGCTCGCCCGCGTCGATCTTTACGGCCGGAAGATCGGTCTCGCCTTCCAGATCAAGGACGACCTGCTCGACGTCGAGTCCGACGCCGCCACGCTCGGCAAGGCCTCGAACAAGGATGCGGCGGCGGGCAAGGCCACGTTCCCGGTGATCTGGGGCGTCGAGCGCTCGCGCCAGCTCCTCGCCGAAAACGTCGAGGAGGCGGTCGCCGCGGCGTCGGCGCTTCCGGGCGGCGGAGGCGTGCTCCCCGAGCTGGCGCGGTTCATCGGCTCGCGCAAGTCATGACGGGTCGGGCGACGCGCCGCTGACATCTCCAACGCCGACACCCGGAAAAGGGGCGCCCGCAAGGGCGCCCTTTTTTGATATGTCAGTACCGGATTCCATGCGCGCCTTCGTCCAAACTCGCGTCGGACACTTCGAGGAGAAGGACCTCCCGCGCCCCTCTGCCGGTCCGGGAGAGGTCGTCCTGCGGATGCGCGCCGCGCTGACCTGCGGCACCGACCTGAAGATCCTGGAGCGGGGACACTCGCGCATCCGGCCTCCGCTGACGATGGGACACGAGATGTCGGGCGAGATCGTCGACCTTGGATCCGGCGTGACGGCGTGGAAGACCGGCGAACGCGTCGTTCCCGGGATCTCTGGGCCGTGCGGTCGGTGCGCCGACTGCCATGGCGGGCGCGCGAACCTCTGCGCGGCCGGCCACGCGGACCGGTTGTGGGGCGCCTTCGCCGAGTACGTCCGCGTTCCCGCGGGCGTGGTCGCGGGCAACCTGCATCGCCTTCCCGAGGCGCTCGAGGACGAGTTCGCGGCTTTCCTCGATCCGCTGGCCTCCGTTCTGCACGGCTGGAACCGACTGCGCGCGCCTTCGGGGACGCTCCTCGTGTACGGAGCCGGTGCGCTCGCCTTCCTGTGGGCGGCGGTCGCGCGGCGGCACGGCCTCGACGTCGTCATTGCCGGCCGCCGCTCGGAACGGGAGGCGCTGGCGGCCCGACACGGCGCGCGGTTCGTGGACCTGACGAAGGCGGGCCCCGAGGCCCTCGTTGCCGCGGGTGGTGGTCCCCCCGACATCGCGGTGGATTGCACGGGCGAGCGCGCCGTCTGGGAGCTGTTGCCCGAGATCGTGCGTCCGGGAGGCCAGGTCCTGCTCTTCGGCGGCTGCGCGCCCGGCGAAACGGTCACGTTCGACGCGGCCCGACTGCATTATGCCGAGGTCGCTCTCGTCGGCTCGTTCCACTACACGCCCACGGAAGCGCGTGCCGCGCTCGACGCGCTCGCGGCCCACGAGATCGACGTACGCGGAATCGTGGCGGCCCGCGGAACTCTGCAGGATCTGCCGCGGTTCCTGTCCGCCCAGAAGAGGGGAGAGGGCGTCCGGTACGCGATCGTCGGCGGCTAGGTGAGTCGACGCCCGGCCGTGCGAAAATGCAGCGTGCCGTCCGCTTCGCGGAAGACTCACTCTCCAGAGCCGGGTTACTGAGGGCTGGCCGGGTTGGGACGAGACGCGCCGTGATCCTGGCCGCCGGAGCCGGAACCCGCATGCGGCGCGCCGATGAACGGGCGGCGCTCGATCCGGAGCAGGCGAAGGCGGCGGATGCGGGGCTCAAAGCTCTCGTCCCCGTGGCCGGACGCCCGTTTCTCGACCACGTTCTCTCCGGCCTGGCCGACGGCGGCCTCGACGAAGTTTGTCTGGTCGTCGGCCCCGGCGAGAACCCGATCCGGCAACGCTACGCACGGCGCCCTCCGGAGCGGGTGAGCGTCCGCTTCGCCGTCCAGAGAGAACCTCTCGGCACGGCCCAAGCTCTCCTCGCCGCGGAAGATTTCGCCGGCGGCGAGGAATTCCTGGCGTTGAACAGCGACAACCTGTATCCGGTCTCGGCCTACCGCGCTCTCCGCGAGCTCGGCGGGCCCGGGCTGCCCGTTTTCGACCGCGAACGTCTGATCGCGGCGAGCAACTTCACGAGAGACCGGGTGGATCAGTTCGCGGTCCTCGAGGTCGGGCCCGACGGCTTTCTCGAAGCGATCGTCGAAAAACCGAAGGCAGCGCGCCGCGCAGGCTCCGTGCTCCTCTCCATGAACCTCTGGCGCTTCTCGCCGCGCATCTTCGACGCGTGCCGCGAGGTGCCGGTGTCGGTTCGCGGCGAACGGGAGCTGCCGCAGGCCGTCGGGTGGGCCATCGCGCGGCATGGAGAAAGGTTCCGCGCAATCCCGTGTGCGGAAGGTGTGCTGGACCTCTCGACGCGCGCCGATGTCGCGGAAGTCTCGGCGCTCCTGGCCGCCGCGGAGGTTCGCCCGTGACGGGAGCGCGGGTCGAGGAGCGGCTCCGGGCCGCGGGGTTGTCCGAGGCCGAGGCCCGGCGCAAGGGCGAGCTCTTCGCGCAGGTGGATGCGGCGCTGGCCGGGCTCGGGCGCCCGGCGGCCGGTGCGCGAAGGTGGTTCGTGCCGGGCCGGATCGAGATCCTCGGCAAGCACACCGACTACGCCGGGGGCCGCAGCCTCCTGTGCGCGGTCGGGCGCGGGTTCTGCGTGGCGGCGGTGGCGCGCGAGGATCCGGTCGTCCGCGTCGTGGACGCCGCGCGGCGCCAGTCCGCGGAAGTCGCCCTCGATCCGTCGGTGGTGCCGGCTTCCACGGGATGGAGGGTCTTTCTCGAGACGGTCGTCGGGCGCATCGCCCGCAACTTCCCGGGACGGCTCCGCGGCGCCGACATCGCCCTCGCGAGCGACCTGCCGCGCGCGTCGGGATTGTCGAGTTCCAGCGCGCTCGTCGTCGCTCTTTTCACGGCGCTTTCGGACGCCAACGCGCTCGCCAAGCGGCCTGAGTATCGCGCGAACATCCGCAGCGGCGAGGATCTCGGCGGCTATCTCGGGGCGGTCGAGAATGGCCGCGCGTTCGGTTCCTTCGAAGGGGAGCGCGGCGTCGGGACGTTTGGCGGCAGTGAAGATCAGACCGCGATCCTCTGCAGCCGTTCCGGGGAGGTCGCGCAGTACGCCTTCTGCCCGGTCCGGGAAGAGAGACGCCTCCCGCTGTCGCCGGATTGGAGCTTCGTCGTGGCCTCTAGCGGCGTCGCCGCCGACAAGTCGGGGGAAGCCCGCGACCGCTACAACAGCGTGTCGCTGTCGGCCGCGGCCATCCTCGAGCTCTGGAATCGCTCGACGCGCCGCGAAGACGGAAGCCTTCTCGAAGCCGCGGCGGCCGCGCCCGACGCCGTCGAACGCATTCGCAATCTCTTGCGGGCGCTTTCGGTGAAAGGCTTTTCCTCCGAGAGGCTGCGGGCGCGTTTCGACCAGTTCCTGGAGGAGTCCACGGTGCTCGTGCCGGGCGTGGCGGATCTGCTCGCCCGCGGCGAGATGATCCTCGCCGGCGAGCTCGTGGATCGTTCCCAGGCCCTCGCCGAAACGTGCCTCGGAAACCAGGTCCCCGAAACCGCTCTCCTCGCGCGGGAAGCGAGGCGACTGGGGGCGGCCGCGGCGTCGGCCTTCGGGGCCGGCTTCGGCGGCAGCGTCTGGGCGCTGGTGAAGACAACAGAAGCCGAACCGTTCCGTAAGCGGTGGGCCGAGCGCTATTC
>JBKOVK010000109.1:0-1782 GCA_046724475.1 Acidobacteriota bacterium
ATGCCGTCCGGGAGTCGCAGGTTCGAGGGCGTTACGATCTCGCGCCGAATCACGGCTGGCGCGGGGAAGTCCGAAGAGCGATGGATGTCCGCCCCGATCGGTGTCTTGTCGGGGAAGGAGCAGCGTCCGAGCCGAGCTTCACTTGATGACGCGGTAGGTAAGGTGCGTGACCCCAGCACCCTCGATCACCCTCGTGCTCTCCAAGTCGATCGGTCCGGTCCCTAGGTGGTCGAACAATGAGACGCCGTCCCCGAGCAGGACGTGTACCAGGTCCAGGTGAATCTCATCGAGGAGCCCGCCTTTGATGCACTGCTGCACGATGCTTGCGGCACCCACGCCAACGTCCTTGTCGCGGGCGACCGCCTTCGCTTGCTCTAAGGCGCTTTCGAGTCCGTCCGTGACGAACGTGAACGGCGATCCCTCATAGACCCAGTCTTGTGGGGCCGACCTGGTAACAACGAAGACCGGTACGTCTAGGGGGTGTTTGCCACCCCACCCATTGCTGAGGTCGAACGTCCTTCGACCAAATACCAATGCCCCTGTCGTTCTGCGCGTCTCGGCAAGGTACTCGGCGGTCTGCGCCGAGACCATGAAGACCATGTCGGTTCCTGGCAGCCTGTATTCGGTGTCGCCAGCGGAGTACCACGCCAAGAGCCTCTCGCCGCCGACACCCATGGGTGCTTCAGGGCTGTCGTTCGGCCCCCCGATAAACCCGTCGAGCGACACCGAGAGCCCTGTGCGGACATTCCCCATGTGGTTCCATCTTCTGCGCCAGATTTGCGGCCCGCAACTGGGCGTCTAACCGTGTGAGGAGCGAGGAGGGAGAGGTCGTCCCTAGGGTTCGGATGTCCTCAGCATGGCTCCTGAGGTCCCTGCAGCCCCCAGATGAAGCGCGGCGACGATCGCGGCCATGATTGCCAAACGAGCACGCGACGTGTCGAGTTGGTGCACAACCTCGGCGACGTCGAGAACTGCGAACGCGAGCATCGCCACGATGCTAGGTCGAGTACTTGAGGCGAGGCTCGATCGGATAGAGCGCCAGCTGGACGGGGCGGATCGCTCGATTGGTGAGGTGCGCGAGTGGCTCGCCTTCCGGGAGGGGAGGGAGCGAGCGCCCCTCTGGACGCCGCGCTCCGTCTCATGAGAAGACGAGGCCTATCCGCGCAGTCGACCAAGATGGCCCCCGAGGTTCTGTCTCACTTGCTGACGGTGCAGGAGCTCGCGGACCTCCTCCGGTCCCGGTCAAGACCATCTACACCTGGCGTTACAAGGGGAATGGGTCCGCCGGCAGTTCCGCTCGGCAGGTACCTGCGGTTCAGGGCTGACGACGTCGCTGTCTGGCTCGAGAAGCGAGCCGACCCCGTGCGTCCGGACGTAGTGCTGGATTCCCGTGGGGCACGCGATGAGTTGTGCCACTGGCCGTCCATGGGCGCAAATCGGTCACAGGACCGCGCTAGGGTCGCGGTCGGCTCCCGTTACGGGCGTCCGGGTCGCGAAGGAGGCCACGTAGGTGGCGCACCTCCAGCGTCGATGCGCCAGGCGATCGTGCCGGCGGGTGATGCCGGCCGGAGCCAGGGCGTGCCCATCCTGCGGGGGTCGGGAGACGCGCTGGATCGCCCGTTACAGAGGGCCAGACCGAGTGGAGCGCGCGAAATGGTTCGCTCGTCGGGCGGACGCCCAGCGCTTCCTTCACGATCGGGAGGCCCTCAAGGCCCGAGGCGAGTGGATCGATCCGGAGCTCGGCAAGACGCCCCTGTCCGAATGGGTCGAGCGGTGGCGGGG
>JBKOVK010000176.1:0-3421 GCA_046724475.1 Acidobacteriota bacterium
GGGCGCTTCGAGCACGAGGTCCGGCATCAAGTACTCGAACATCGATCCGGACCAGGACATCAGCGCCGAACCGCGCCCGACGGGGGTCAAGGGCCGGCCGAGGTGGAACCAGTGCTCGACGGGCACTTCACCGCGCGCGATTGCGACGAAACTGGCCAGGCGCGCTTCCGATGCGAACAGGTCGTAGTGACCGGGGTCCAACGTCCCGTCGGACATGCGATACCCGATCGCGAAGAGCTCGCGAGACCGGTCGAAAAGGAACGTGAAATCCATCTCCTGCACCATGCGCGCTGCCGCGGCGGCGATGGAGGAAAGGCTTCGGGCGAAGGACTCTTCGCCCTCGGCAGATTGCCGCGCCGCCTCGGAGTCGCGCGTGTGGCTCGCCACGCAGTCGCGAACCGCCCGCGCCCACTCGAGGACGGGCTCCGCCTCGGACGCTTCTCCTTCCTGCACGAGGGCGAGACCGATGTCGACCAGGGTGTCCGCGTGGCTCGACAGCGCCCGAAGGCGCTCCGACCATTCGTCCGACGACGCGGGCAACGGCGAGAGGAGAGCGGCGGTGTCGCGAAGGGCACCTTCGAGCTGGCGATACGTGACGACGGGGTTCCCGAGCCGGCCGGATACCGCCGCCGCAGACTCGCGCAGGAGATCGAGCGCTGCGGCGACGCCCGCAAGCGCCCGCTCGATCGAGGCCGGCTCGTCCAATCGATCCAGACACGCGTTTCGCAAGGCGATCAGATGCCCGGCGAGGTTGCCGCTGTCGACCGTAGAGACATAGCGGGGCTCCAGAGGCTGGAGGCTCTCGGTGTCGTACCAGTTGAAGAAGTGGCCCCGGTGGCGCTCCAGCTTTTCCAGCGTGGCGAACGTCAACTCCAACCGCTCCACCATTTCGCCGGTTCCGATCCACCCGAAGTCACTGGCCGCGGCCGTCGAGAGGAGCGCGAGACCGATGTTCGTCGGCGAAGTTCGGCGCGCGACCTGCGGTTCGGGCGTTTCTTGAAAATTGTCGGAGGGCAGGCCATGGGAATCGGGGCCCATGAACCGCTCGAAGTACCGCCAGGTTCGACGGGCGATCCGGCGGAGCTCGCGCGCCTGGTCCTCGGAGATGCGAGGGCCGTCGATCTCCCGCGGCGGCAGGCTCATCCACCAGGCAACCAATGGCGAGAGGAGCCAGGAAGCCAGGAAGGGCACGGCCCATGGCCATGCCGTTGGCCCGAAAATCGCGATCAGAAGCGCCGCAGCCGCGGCCAACCCGACGGCCGACCGCATGCGACGGTAGAAACCCGAAAGCTCCAGGTCCAGGGTCCGGTGCGACTGCGCGGCGGGCACCCATTCCAGGAGATGGCGCCGCGTCACCGCCAGTCGCCAGAGGGTTCGTGCGATGGCATCCGTCCGCAGCCAGGCGGTGTGCGCGAGGAAGACGACGCGCAGAACCGCCTGCGCGAGGCCCACGGCCAGGTCCGCAGCGATTCCGCGCAGGAAGCTCCGCTTGGCGATGCCCTGGCGATCGGGAAACAGGTTCGTCAAGAACGAGAGCAGCGTCGGCAACGAGAGGACGGCGAAGACGAAGAGCGTCCAGACGCGCGGAACGGCGTCCCTCAGGCACCATCCGGCGAGCAGGGTCGCGAACATCGCGGGTGCCGAGAGGCTGCGCCGAAGGTTGTCGATCATCTTCCAGCGACCGATGATCGGAATGCCGCTCCCGGCGCCGCCGGAGCGCCGGCCCCTTCCCTCGATCCAAGGCAGCAGCTGCCAATCGCCGCGGACCCATCGGTGTTGGCGCGACGCGGCCACCTCATAGTGGCCCGGGAAGCCTTCGAAGAGTTCGATGTCGGAGACGAAGCCGGCGCGTGTGAACAGGCCTTCGAAAAGATCGTGGGAGAGCTGGGTGTTCTCCGGCACGCGGTCGGCGAGCGCGCTTTCGAAGACGTCCACGTCGTAGATACCCTTGCCCGTGTAGATGCCTTCTCCGAAGAGATCCTGATAGACGTCGGACACCGCGAAAGCGTAGGGATCGATGCCCCGGGGTCCCGAGAAGACGAGCTGGAAGAGCGTGCCCCACCCCGTCTCGGCGAGGGTGGGAGTCACGCGCGGCTGGAAGATCCCGTGTCCCTCGATGACCCGCCCGGCGGCTCCATCGAAGATCGGGAGGTTCAGGGGATGAGAGATCGTGCCGACCATCCGGCGCACAGCTTCGCGCGTCAGGCGTGTGTCGGCATCGAGCGTGACGACGTAGCGAATTCCGGAAGGTGGGGACTCGCCGCTCTCCTGAGGGAGAAAGGAAGTGTTCGTCGCGCCGCGGAGGAGCTTGTTCAATTCACGGAGCTTCCCCCGTTTCCGCTCCCACCCCATCCACACTCCTTCGCGCTCGTTCCAGAGGCGCCGGCGGTGGAAGATCCAGAAGCGGTCGCTTCCTCCAGCGGCGCTCCCGTACCGGTCATTGAGCTCGCGGATGGCAGCGCGCGCCGTGGCGAGAAGGACCTCGTCATCGGGCATGCTCTCCGAAGGAGCATCCGACCAATCCGACAGGAGAGCGAACCGCAGCTGCGCGTCCGGGTTGGCCAGATAGTGCACCTCCAGCCGCTGGACCACCTCGAGGACTTCGGCCTCGTCGGTCAACAGCATCGGAATGGCGACCAGGGCGCGCGCATCTTCCGGCACGCCGTCGGCGAGCTCGAGTTTGGGCAGACGCCGTGGACCCACCAGCTGCGTGACGAACCGCTGGACGAGGGCGCTTGCGAGATCTGAGGCAGGCACCAGCGCGAGGAGGGCGAGCAGGGCGAGCTGCAACGTGGTCGCGCCGGCGCTGGCGGCGATCGACGTTGGCACCGCGAGAATCGCGATGGTCCAGAGCGCGATGGAACCCAGGTACAGAGGCGTCGCCGCGCGGAACCACGCGCGCCGCAGCCACTGTCGGACGGGAAGTCGGTAGTTCAGCTCCGCCTCCAGGCGCGGGCGGCCCCTGGAAATGAGGTAGTAGCCCGGGTCCGAGAACCGAGGCTCGACCGGGTCTTCGGGCCGGGTGGGCGGCGCCTCGACGGCCTGAGCCATGCGCACCGCGCGAACCGCCACTTCGACCTCGTCATGCGAGCAACCTCGTGAAAGCTCCTCCACCGCGTGCCGGTAACGGTCGCGCGTCGAAAAATCCATCTCGGCCACGCGGGTGCCTGCGCAGAGCGCCTCATGGACCAGGCTGACGCTCTCGAAGAAATCCGCCCACTGGACGGAAGAGAGCAGCCGCATGCTCGTGATGACGTTGCGCACCGTGGCGTGGGTGGCCACCTGTGCCTGATGCTCGAGGTGAACGATCTCGTCGGCCGTGGTGCCCTCCTGGGCGAGGCGGCGATCGAGCCACCCGAGCGTGGGCGTGACCGCGGGGTCCTGCTCGCGAAGCCTCTGGGCGAGCTGGACCGCGAACGCC
>JBKOVK010000164.1:0-19469 GCA_046724475.1 Acidobacteriota bacterium
CGGCAGGCGCGGCAGCCGCTCCGGCCGCGGTCCTTCCCCTGCCGGCCGCGGCGAAGTCGGCGCTCGCGGCGAGCAAGCCGACGGCGGATGCCGGCTTCTGGTCCGGGCCGTTCCGCACGGTCAACGGTGAATCGTTCCTCGCGATCCAGTTTTATCTGCCGGCGGACAAACCGGTCAACGCGGGTGGGGCTCCGCTGAAGTACGGCGCGGTCATCACCGACGAGTCCGGCAAGGAAGTCCAGTCGGTGTGGGAGGAGGCGAAGTTTTCCGAGGTCGCCGAAGGAAGCCGCAAGGATCGCGTCTTCGACAACTCGGTCGCGCTGCCGCCCGGGAGCTACAAGGGAACGTTCGGTCTCTTCACCGACGAAGGTCAGCCGCCCGTGGCTTCGGCGTCCACGAGCTTCAAGCTCGACGCTCCGTCGACGGAGTTCGAGGTATCGCCTCTGATCCTCTCCAGCGGTCTGGTGCCCCTGACGAAGCGTCCGGCCGCGACCGATCCTTTCGTCTTCGGAACCGAGAAGCCGATCAAGGTCGAGCCCAAGGGTGACAAGCGATTCTCCAAGCAGGACAGCCTCTGGTACTTCTACGCGATCGCCAACCCGACGCTTCCGGCGGGCTCGGCTCCGGATGCGGGAGCGGCGGCCCCGGCTCCGTCGGCGACACCCGGCGCCGGCGCGGCCGCCCCGGCGGCCCCCGCGGCGGATGCTCCGAAGCCGCGCATCATGACGCGCATCAACGTGCAGCGCGACGGCCAGGACGCCTTCGCGCCGTTCACCGGTCCCGCGGACATGCAGTCGATCTCGGGCGGACACTACGGGACCGGCAGCGAGATTCCTCTGGCGTCCTTCGAGCCCGGGTACTACACGTTCGCGATCCTCGTCCGCGACCTGAACGCGGCCAAGGGATCGGCGGCCAACAAAGGTGTCGAGCGCAAGGAAGACTTCGTCGTCCTCATGCCCGACGGCAGCCTGCCACCCAAGAAGGCGGCGGCCGCGGCGACGGCGCCCAAGCCAACGCCAAAGAAGTCGTAAGAACTAGACTGCAGACCGCAGAAAGCAGACGGCAGAGGGATTCTTCCCTCTGCCGTTTCTGCTTCTGCTTACTGCTTACTGCCGTCTGATTACTCGACCCTCACCGCCGCCTTCGCCGTGCCCATCTTCCCGGTGGCGGCGTCACGCACGTTGACCACGATCCGGTAGTTGCCCTTCTTCGTCTGAACCGTGGCGTTGTAGGAGAGCGGCGTGTCGCCGGACGCCTTGTCGGCGGGCAGCGTGAAATCGCTATCCTGCGTCGTGATCTCGCTGCGGCCGCCCTTGTCGTCGACGGCGCCGATGAAGAACTGCGTCTTCGCTACGGCCTTGTCGCCCTGTGGCACGAAGGTCAGCGCGGATGCCGGGAACGAAACGGTGATCGGCACTGCATAGAGCTTCTTGTCGCCCGCCGTCGCCGGACCCGGCTGGATTTTCGTCGGAATCCCGTTGTAGGCGAGGTCGGTCTCCATCGTCGCGCGGGCGCGCTCACGCACGAGATCGGCCTCGGGCAGAGCCTGGAAGCCCTTGCGCGAGCGGACGGTCAGTCCCGGACGAGAGACTTCGACGCTGACCTTCTCGTACTTGCCGGCAGGGACCTGCGAGAGGTTCACGCCCACCGAGTAGTAGGTCGAGACCGCTTCGTAGACGCGGCCGAGGCCCTTCTGGAAGTCGTTGGTGTTGAGCATGGCGATCCCGCCGGTCTCCACCGCCAGCTCCTGCAGGCCGTTCTGGCGGTCCTGCCGCGCCTGGAAGGACACGCGGCTGCGGCTCTCGAGCGGGTCGTCGCTGGAGGCCGTCTGGCCCTCGGCGCCGAGCCCGTTGGCGTCGATCGTGTAGAAGGTGATCTCGTTGGAGTTGGCGCGCTGGACGTTCGACGTCACGAGCTCCGGGATCTGCCGGATGTTCGTGAAGTTGAGGGACGGCGCGTTGAAAGTTCCCGAAGCGTACTGGGACATGACCCAGCCGGGCTGGTACTCGAATCCTCCCGAGACGAACATGAAGGACTTCTTGCCGGACAGCGGAGTCAGCGTCACGATCTCCTGCCGCATGGATTCGAGCAGCGTCTGGATCTCCTGGGCGTTTTCCTCGGCGTACTGGCGCACCAGCGCTCCGCGGGAGCGCGGGCGCGTCGAGTCGATCATCGATACCGTCTGGCGCTGATTCTGGAGCCGCGACATACCGACCCGGCCCTTCTCGACCGAAGAGAGCGCAGACATCAGAGTTTCCTTGCTGGTCGTCCAGTCGACGAGGACGCGAGGCGAGCGGTCGAAGACGACAATCCGGGCCGCGTCGTCGGGCCCGAGCTTGGTCACGAAGTCGGACAGAGCGTTCAGGCTGCGGTTGCGGATGCCCGGGGAGATGAATCCGAGGTCGATGTAGATCAGGAAGTTCCGCGGCACGAACGCCTCGTTGCCTTTCTTGTAGGCCGCGAGGATCTGATCCGGCGAAGCCGTGGAGAGGTCGGGGGCGTGGATCGTTCCGCCCTCCACGCGGGTGAAATAGTCGATCGGAACGGCCTTGCCGGCGATCTTGACGGTGAAGTCCTCGCGCTTCAGGTCGGTGACCGGCTGGCCCTTGGAGTCGGTCACGTCTACGTCGAGGTCGAGGACGCGAACCTCGACGGACTCCGAGAAGACCGGTATCTGGGCTGCCGGGGGAGGGGGAGCGGGTTCCTGCGCCAGCACCGTGCCGGCGCAGAGGGTGAGAGCGGTTAGGAATCGGAGCGGTCGCATCGTTGGGTCCTTTCGTCCTTTCAGCGGGCCCGCGCGTCGGAGCCCTTCATACGGCACGCACAACGCGCCGGAGCCCAGGGGGATTCCGTGGGATGTCCTCTTTTGAGGAGATTCTCAGAAGGCGGGTAAGCGGTAAGCAGTAAGCGGTAAGCAGTAAGGCCCATCCTGCTTACTGCTTACTGCCGACTGCTTACTGCTTACTGGCTTCTATTCCCGAGCAGCGCCGACGGTCTCGAGACCCAGGTAGTCGAAGAGCATGTTGAGTTCCGCCGTGAGCTCGTCGGACTCGACGTCCCCTCCGGCCTCGACCGGAAGACCGCCGATCGCGCAGCCGGCGATGGCGGAGCGGGCCTTGCGCACCAGGGCGGCGGCCGCGGCGGGGTCGGTCCCGTCGTCGGAGAGGACCGCCTCGAAGTCGCGGGGAAGGCCCCAGATCTCGGCCCGGGAGCGGCCGACGGCGGGACGGTAGGTCTCCAGGACCGCTCCCCGGAACGGGCCCGCCGGCAGGTTCATTTCCCGCACGATCTCGAAGAGGTCCGCGTAGGCGATGCAGTGGAGGAGCCCCAGGGTGTAGCCGCGCTCGCGGGTGATCCCGTAGCGCTCGGCGAACCGGCCTCCCGCGATCGCGGCCGCGAGGCTGGCGCGGCGAACGGCGCGAGCGGCCGGGTCGTTTCTCGGAAGCGCCGGGAAGTCGGGCGACGAGAGCCGGTCGATGAGAACCGTCAGGGCACGGGGGCCGATGCGCGCGACCGCGTCGGGAACGGTCCCGACGGAGTTCTCGCGGTCTACCGACAGGGAATTGGCCAGGATCAGCAGGTCGAGCGACAGGTACTGGTCCAGCGCCGCCACAGGGATGACCGACTCGGGATCCACCGGCGACTTCTTCAGGAGCTCCAGCAGCAGCTCCGCCGTGTCGCTGTAGATCGGACGCATCAGGTAGTTGCGGATGAGGCGGTCCTTCAGGCGCCGCGCGAACTCGCGGAATCGCGAGGAGTGCTCCCGCCCTTCCGCTGGATCGATGTTCGCGTCCCCCATCCGCTCGAGCGCTTCCCAGAGGTTGTCCTCGATACCCTCGGGGAGAAACGGCAGGATCCAGGCGTCGGCGGCTTCCCAGTTTTCCCGGCGCTCGCGGCGAGAGAGCCGGTGCGTGTCGTCGAGCTGCTTGACGCCCTGGAACGCGAGGGCCTGTCCGCGGAGTGTCAATCCGATGCGCAGGATCGGCGTCACGCGATAGGACGGGTCGTACTCGAAATCCGCCTCGCGCCATTCGAAGATCTCGAAGAGGAGCTTGCGGGCCAGATCCTCGACCCGCAGCGACAGGCCGTCGAGCGTGTCGTGGCCCATCTCCAGGATCAGGCGCGTCAAGTTCTCCTGTGTCGTCATGTTCCGGGCCAGCAGCTCGTAGAGCGTGGCCGCCGGCATCGAGCCGCTGCGGAGGAGATGGACGCCCAGGCGGTGGCGGGGAAGAGACCCGGAGACGTAGACGATTTCGCCGTCCTTCCAGTCGAGGGTGCGACGGTCGTGTCCGCGCGTGACGATCAGCCGCCCGGAGCGGCGATTCAACTCCATCCATTGAAGAAGGTCGGCGAGGCCAAAGACCTCCAGCCTTCCCCGGAACTGATCGGTCATGGGATAGGAGGTAATTTTACCATCCGGGCTCGGGATCCGGTCCCGGGTCTCATGAAACAATCGCCCGCCGTGACGGGTGAAAAACGCCGGCCGAACCTTCCCAACACAACCACTTCCGGCATCCCGATCCAGCCGTTTTACGGCGAGCCTTCTCCGGGTACGTACCCCTTCGCCCGGGGCATCTCTGAGGACGGCTACCGCGGCCGTTTCTGGACGATGCGTCAGTACGCCGGATACGGGTCGGCGCGCGAGTCCAATCGCCGGTACCGGTACCTCCTGGAGCAGGGCCAGACCGGCCTTTCGGTGGCCTTCGACCTGCCGACCCAGATGGGGTACGACTCCGACGATCCCGCCGCCCGCGGCGAAGTCGGCAAGGTCGGAGTCGCGATTTCCTCGATCGAGGACATGCGGATCCTGACCGAAGGTCTTCCGCTGGATCGGGTCTCGGTCTCGATGACGATCAACTCCACCGCGGCGATTCTGCTCGCCCTGACGCTTGCGGTGGCTCGCGAGCGCGGCCTCGCCTGGAAAGACCTCTCCGGCACCGTCCAGAACGACCTCCTGAAGGAGTACATCGCCCGGGGCACGTACATCTTCCCGCCGCGGGCTTCGCTGAAGATCACGACGGACATCTTCGCCTTCTGCGGCGCCGAGGTCCCCCGCTGGAACACCATCTCGATTTCCGGCTACCACATCCGAGAGGCCGGATCGACCGCGGTCCAGGAAGTCGCGTTCACGCTCGCCAACGCCATCGCTTACGTCGAGGCGGCGCTCTCGAGGGGACTCGCCATCGACGGGTTCGCGCCGCGGCTCTCGTTCTTCTTCAACGCGCACTCCAACTTCTTCGAGGAGGTCGCGAAATTCCGCGCGGCCCGCGCCCTCTGGGCCGAGATCGCGCGGGACCGCTTCGGCGCGAAAGATCCGCGCTCGTGGCGGCTGCGCTTCCACGCGCAGACCGCGGGCTCGACGCTGACCGCCCAGCAACCCGACGTCAACGTCGTGCGCGTCTCCCTGCAGGCGCTCGCGGCCGTGCTGGGCGGCACGCAGTCGCTCCACACCAACTCCCGGGACGAGGCGCTTGCGCTTCCGACCGAGGAGTCGGCGCGCCTGGCGCTGCGCACCCAGCAGGTCATCGCCTACGAGAGCGGCGCGGCCGACGTCGTGGATCCTCTGGGCGGATCGCATCTGGTCGAAGCCTGGACGCGGGAGATCGAGACGCGGTCCCGCGAATTGATCCGGAAGATCGACGCGCTGGGCGGCGCGGTTGCCGCGATCGAGGCGGGCTTCTTCCAGAAGGAAATCGAGGACGCGGCCTACGCGGCGCAGCGCGAGCTCGAGGAGGGAAAGCGCGTCGTGGTCGGCGTCAATGCGTTACGCGAGGAAACGGAGACGCCGCCGCCGATACTTTCGGTGGATCCGCGCATCGAAGCCGAGCAGGTCGAGCGCCTCAAAGCGTTCCGCGCAGCGCGCGACCGCGCGAAAACCCGCGAAGTTCTGGCCCGACTCCAGTCCGACGCGCGCGAGGATCGCAACCTCATGCCCGCGATCGTCGAGGCCGTCTCGGGCAACGCGACGCTGGGCGAAATCGTTCGGACACTGAAGGAAATTTACGGCGAGCACCGCCCGGGGAACTGACGAATCCGCGGTTAAGTTTCAGTCGCGCAGTCGCTTGCACGTGTGGAAAAAGGGGCCGCATCCCTTTCGCGATCCGGGTCCGCTGCACACTCCGTTGGGCAATCCGGCTAAATTGCTGATGGCGAACGCGTTGTCCGATCGCACACAGGAGAGTGCAATTTGCTCGGTACGGGCCAGTTTTCGCGATTTTTGACCGCTTTCCGCAGGGATATCGACAGGGTTTTCCGCCGGCTCTTCGGAAAACTGATTTCGATGAAGCGGGCGTGTATTTTCACGCGATCCGTACACCGACTTTCGGGCACAGCGGCTCGACTGGACACTCTCCGCAGAGCGGCTTTCGGGCGGCGCAGATCGCGCGTCCGTGCCAGATCAGAAGGTGCGCGAAGAGCGTGCGCCGGCCCTTCGGCACCAGAGCGATCAGGTCGCGTTCGATCTTGACGGGATCCGCCTCCCGGGTGAACCCGAGGCGGCGCGAGAGGCGGGCGACGTGCGTGTCGACGACGAATCCCTCGTCCTTGCCGAAGGCGTTTCCGAGGACGACGTTGGCGGTCTTGCGTCCGACCCCGGGCAGCGCGGTCAGAGCTTCCATCGTGTCGGGCACACGTCCGCCGTGCTCGGCCGCGATCGCCGCTCCCGCGGCCCGAAGGTTCTTCGCCTTCGAGTTGAAGAAGCCCGTCGAATGGATCTCCCGCTCGAGCACGCCGCGCGGCGAGCGCGCGTAATCGGCGGCCGTCTTGTACTTCTTGAAGAGCGCCGGTGTGACCGTGTTGACCATCTTGTCCGTCGACTGCGCCGAAAGGATCGTGGCTACGAGCAGCTCCAGCGGAGTGCGATGATCCAGGGCGCACTTCGCGTCGGGATACGCAGCCTTCAGCCGGCGATAAACCGCCGACGCGCGGCGCTTTTTCTCCTCGAACGTCTCGCGGGGCTTCTTCGCCATCGTCGGGCATTCTATGTGTAGGATCTGGCCGTGAGGCGACTGGCCGCCGCGCTCCTCCTCCACCTCGCCGCCGGGTGCGCCGCGGCGCTCACGCTGACGATCCTGCACACTTCGGATCTGCACGGCCGAGTCCACCCGTACGACGTTCTCGCCGACCGCGACCTCGGGGAGGGCCTCGCCCGCGTGGCTACGGCCGTTCGGGAGATCCGCGCCGAGGGGCATCCGGTGCTGCTGTTCGACTCGGGCGACACGATCGAGGGATCGCCCGAGCAGGCGCTGGCCTTCGCGAAGCGGATCGGCGGCCGGACGGGCAGCGATCCGATCGTGCGGGCCATGAATCGCATGGGCTACGACGCCGCCGCGGTCGGCAACCATGAGTTCGACTTCGGACGGGAGCGGCTGGAGGAGTCCCGCCACGAGGCCCGCTTTCCGTGGCTCTCGGCCAACACGCTGGGGTCAGCGGGCGAGCCTGCGCTACCGCCCTACGACGTTCGCGAGATCGAAGGAGTCCGCGTCGGAGTCCTGGGACTGGTCACACCCGGAGTCGCCCGGTGGGTGAGCCCGGAGCTCGTCGCCGGGTTGACCTTCGACGACACGGTTGCGGCCGCGAAGAGGTACGTGCCTATCCTCCGCGGGAAGGAGCGGTGCGACCTCGTCGTCGTTCTCGCGCACGAGGGCTTCGAGAAGGATCTGAAGACCGGACAGGATCGTCCCGGAGCGTCCGGCGATAACCAGGCTTACGCGCTCGCGACCGAGGTCGAAGGGATCGACTTCCTCTTGACCGGCCACGCCCATACCGTGGTGACGCCGCAGCGGCTGGGCTCGACCTGGGTTTCGCAGCCCGGGCGCTGGGGCAACGCGCTGACGCGATTCGACGCGACTCTGGAGAAAACCTCCAGCGGGAAGTGGAAGCTCGCGGACGTTCGCGGACGCAATCTCTCGATGAAGGGTATCGCGCCCGACGCCGGCGTCGTGGCGGAGATCGATCCTGAGCACGCCGACGCGATGCGCCTGCTCGCCGAGCCGCTGGCGGTACTCCCGGCCGCGGCATCGGCGCGGAACGCGCGGACGCAGGATTCGGGGATGGTGGACTGGACGCACCGGGTGCAGCTCTCGGAGTCGGGGGCCGATCTGTCGTTCGCGTCGGTCCTCGGCTTCGAGTCGAGTCTGGAGTGGCCGGCGGGACCGCTGACGCTCCGCCAGGTCTGGCAGTTCTATCCGTACGAGAACAGCCTCGTGACGCTGAAAGCGACGGGGAAGATCGTGCGCGAGGCGCTGGAACGCTCGGCCGAATGCATGGCGGAACGGGACGAACGGCCTCGCTCCTGCGATTCGCTGGAAGGCGCCGACTACGAGATCGACCTTTCCAGGCCGGTCGGCCGGCGCGTTGTCTTTCTCCGACGCCGTGGGAAAAACGTCGCCGACGAGGAGGTGTTCACGGTCGCGCTCAACTCGCACCGGGCGTCGGGAGGCGGGGGATACCCTATGTGGAGTCGCGCGCAGAGGCTGGCCGAGAAAGGCAACCTCCGCGAGATGCTCGTCTCCGACGCCCGGGCGCAGAAGACGCTACGCCTTCCGGCGACAGGCAACTGGAAAGTGCGGGGCTCGCCGTGACGCCCTCGGAGAAGGCGGCGATCGAAGCCTTCCACCGGCTGTACTTCGACGGTCCCGCGGGCGAGGGCCGCGTCCATCACCGGACACGCTGGATGGGTGTCGAGACCCTCAAGTGCCCGCTCGACCTGTGGGCGTACCAGGAGATCCTGTTCGAGGTCGAGCCCGACTTCGTGGTCGAGACCGGCACGCACAAGGGCGGCAGCGCGCTGTTTCTGGCCGGGATGCTGGACCTGCTGGGCAGGGGCGAGATCGCGACGATCGACGTCCTTCCGGATCCGGCGCGGCCCGTTCACCCACGGATCCGTTACGTCACCGGCTCGAGCGCCGACCCGCAGGTCGTCGCGTCTGTCTTCGCGGGGCGGCGCAACGGCGAGACCTGCCTCGTCATCCTCGACTCGGACCATTCGAAGGCGCACGTCGCCCGGGAGCTCGCGGCGTTTGCTCCGCGCGTCTCGGTCGGAAGCTACCTGATCGTGGAAGACACCAATGTCAACGGCCACCCGGTTCTGCCGGATTTCGGACCCGGACCCTACGAAGCCGTGGAGGAGTTCCTCGCCTCGCACCCCGGGTTCGAGGCGGACGCCTCGCGGGAGAAATTCCTGATGACATTCAACCCGAAAGGGTTCTTGCGTCGGCTCCGCTGACCTGGGACCTGGGACCTGGGACCTGGGAAAACCTGGGACCTGGGGACCTGGGACCTGGGACCTGCGACCTGGGACCTACCTCCGAAGCGCCTTCGCGACTTCGCGGCTCGCGTTCCAGCCCGGCGCGCCGGTGACGCCGCCGCCCGGATGCGCTCCGGAGCCCGCGAGGTAAAGCCCGCGAACCGGGGTCCGGTACTGCGCCCAGTCGAGGATCGGGCGCATCGTGAAGAGCTGGTCCAGAGCGTGCTCGCCGTGGAAGACGTGCCCTCCCGTCAGCCCGTACGTCTCCTCGAGGTCCAGAGGCGTCAATACCTGGCGGGCGGTGATCATGCTCTTCAGATTCGGCGCAAACGCGGCGAGCGTTTCGACGACGGCGTCCCCGAGGGTTTCGCGCTTCCCGTTCCAGCCGCCCTTGAGTTTGTGGGGGGCAAACTGCGCGGCGATCGACATCACGTGCTTGCCGGACGGAGCGAGCTGCGGATCGGTCAGCGTGGGGATCGTGACGTCACAGTACGGGTGCGGAGAGAAATCGCCGTACTTCGCGGCGTCGTAGGCACGCTCGAGATAGTCGACGTCGGGACCGATGTGGATGCGGCCCGAAAGGGCGTTGGGACCGCCCGCCGCCTTTGCGCCATGGAATTCGGGCAGGCCGTCGAGCGCGAGGTGAACCTTGGCGAGGGCGCCGTGGGCCCGGTAGTTGCGGACCTTCTGGATGAACGCGGGATCCAGGTCCACCGGATCGACCAGGGCGAGGAGCGTGCGCTTGGGATCGGCGGTGGAGACCACGGCCCTGGCCGGGACTTCCTCGCCGGTCGTCAGCACGACGCCCGCCGCCACGCCGTCGCGCGTGGCGATGCGTGCGACATCGGCGTTGGTCCGCACTTCGGCGCCCATCGCCTTCGCCGCCGAGGCCAGAGCCTGCGTCAGGGCGCCCATGCCGCCGCGCACGAAGGACGCCGGGCCGGCCGCATTCGCGTCGGTCGCCGCCTGGAGCAACAGGCCGAGGCTCGTCCCTGCCGACCACGGGCCCGCGAAGGCGCCGTAGATCCCACGGGCAGCCACGGTCGCGCGCAGGAGCTCGGTCTCGAAGAACTCGGAGACGAGGTCCGCAACGGCCATCGGGCCCCAGCGCAGGAGCCGGAACGCATCCCGGCGGGGCAGCGCGCGGAACTTCTTTCCGACGCCCAGAAGATCCCACACGGCGCCGAGGCCCGGATCGTCCAGGTCCGGCGGCGTCATCGTCAGCAGCGGTTCGAGGACGCGCCCGATCCGCCCCAGAGTCGCGTGGAAGTCGAGGTAGCCCTTCGCGTCGTGCGACGACACGCGCTCGAGCTCCGAGGCCGTCTTGTGAGGATCGCCGTAGAGAGCGATGGCCTTCCCGTCGCCGCCCGGCGAGAGAACGCGGACCTCGGTCTGGATGAAGGAGAGGCCGTGTTTCGCCAGGTCGAGCTCGGCTGCGATCGACGGAAGAAACGGGCCCGCGGCATGGAGAAGGGAGGAGACCTTGAAACCCGGAGCGAATTCCTCGGTCACGGCGACGCCGCCGACGACCGGGCGCCGCTCGAGCACGACCGGGTGGAAGCCCGCCTTCGCCAGGGAGGCGGCGGCCGTCAGCCCGTTGGGGCCCGCGCCGATCACGACGACGTCGCGCTGCGCTGCCACGTCAGGCCTTTCCGCGCTTCCAGTCTTCGAGGAGCTTGAACGCCGCGTTTCGGCCGTTCGCGCCCATGATGCCGCCGCCGGGATGCGTGGCCGATCCGCACATGTACAGCCCGCGGATCGGCGTGCGGTACTGGGCCCAGCCCGGCGCCGGACGAAGGAAGAAGAGCTGCTCGAGTGTCAGCTCGCCCTGGAAGATGTTGCCCTCCGAGAGTCCCCATTCCCGCTCGAGATCCAGCGGGGTGACCACCTGGCGATGGCGGATGATGTTCTTGAAGTTGGGCGCGTGCTCGGCGATCGTGTCGACGACGGTGTCGCCGAACTTCTCCTTCTCGGTGTCCCAGTCCCCGTCTTTCAGGTGGTAGGGCGCGTACTGGACGAAGCACGACATGACGTGCTTTCCGGGAGGTGCGACCGAGGGGTCGGTCAGGCTCGGCAGGACCATGTCGATGTAGGGGCGGCGCGAGTAGCGGCCGTACTTGGCGTCGTCGTACGCCCGCTCCATGTATTCGACGGACGGGGAAATCGAGATCGCGCCGCGCAGATGAGCCCCCGGCCCGGGAAGCGAGCGGAAGTCCGGCAGCGCGTCCAGCGCGAAGTTGACCTTGCCCGAGGAGCCGCGGAACTTGTAGCGCTTGATGTCCTCGACGAAATCGCCCGGCAGCTCCTTCTCGCCGACCATCTTCATGAAGGTCAGCCGGGGGTCCACGCTCGAGGAGACGATTCGGGCATCGATCTCCTCGCCGTTCTCCAGGACCACTCCCGTGGCCCGTCCGGCCTGCAGCTTGATCTTCGCGATCGGGGCCTTCGTCCGAATCTCCACGCCTTCCTCGCTTGCCGCCGCGGCGATGGCGTTGGAGATCGCCCCCGTGCCGCCCCGGGCGAAGCCCCACGCTCGGAACGCGCCGTCGATGTCTCCCATGTAGTGGTGCAGGAGCACGTAGGCGGTGCCGGGGGAGCGCACGCCCAGGAAGGTGCCGATGATCCCGGACGCCGACATCGTGGCCTTCAGTGGATCCGTCTCGAACCACTGGTCGAGAAAGTCCACGGCCGACATCGTCATCAGCTGGACCTGGTTGTACTTGTCCTCGCCGGAGAGGCTGCGGAAGCGCTTGCCCAGGAACAGGAGGTCCTGGAGCCCTTTCCAGTTCAGCTTCGTCGGGTCCGGCGGGGTCATTCCGAGGATCGGCTTGACGAAGCGGCCCATGTCCGCCATGGCCTTGCCGTATTCGTCGTAGGCCTCGGCGTCCACCCGGGAGTGGCGGGCGATCTCTCTGCGGGTCTTGGCGTGATCGTTGACGCGCCAGAGATAGTCGCCGTTCAACATCGGCGTGAAGGTGCCGTCGAGCGGCAGGATCTCGAGCCCGTGGCGGGGAAGGTCGAGGTCGCGGATGATCTCGGGCCGCAGCAGCGAGACGACATAAGAGCAGACCGAGAATTTGAATCCCGGAAACACTTCTTCGGTGACCGCGGCGCCGCCGAGCACGTGGCGGCGCTCGAGCACGAGCACCTTCTTCCCCGCGCGCTGGAGATACGCGGCGTGGATCAGTCCGTTGTGGCCGCCGCCGATGACGACGACGTCGAACTTCTCGCTCATTTCTCCGTGGCTCGACCTCGAATGTGACCGGGAGTTTCTCTTCGCGAACTTGACCGCGAGCGCGGGAGCATACTTATAATCGCGCGCTTCGACAAGCGCCGCGCGTCGGAAGTGACGCGAAGTCAGACGAGAGGTCGCATCGTGCCGATCGGGTCCGCCGTCCACGAAAGAACGTTTCCTCTGTGCGAGAGCCTGAACTACCGCGAGTGGTCGGGCTACTACGCCGTCTCCGCGTACGAGGCGCACCACGAGCACGAGTACAACGCCATCCGCAACGCCGCGGCGCTGATCGACATCTCCCCGCTCTTCAAGTACCGCGTGTCCGGCAAGGACGCGACGCGGCTCGTGGACCGCGTGGTGACGCGCGACCTGCGGAAAGTCTCCGTCGGCTCGGTCATCTACACGCCCTGGTGCGACGAGCGCGGCAAGACCATCGACGACGGGACGGTGTCGCGCCTGTCCGAGAACGTCTATCGCTGGACGGCCGCGGATCCCAGCCTGCGTTGGTTCCAGCAGAACGCCCGCGGCCTGGACGTCCAGATCGAGGACATCTCCGAGAAAACCGCGGCGCTCGCTCTGCAGGGCCCGACTTCGGGACGGATGCTGAAGGCGATTGCCGAGGCCGACATCGAGAACCTCAAGTACTTCAAGGTCACGACCGGCAAGATCGCCGGCGTACCCGTCGAGATCTCGCGCACCGGCTACACGGGCGACCTCGGGTACGAGATCTGGAGCTCCTGGGGAGATGCCGTGAAGGTCTGGGACGTGCTGATGGAAAAGGGCCGGGCCTTCGACGTGCACGCGGCCGGAATGCTGGCTCTCGACGTCGCGCGCATCGAGGCGGGCCTCCTCCTGATCGACGTCGACTTTTCCGGATCGAAGAAGGCCTTCATCGACCTCCAGCGCTATTCGCCGCTGGAGATGGGCCTATCCCGGCTGGTCTCCCTGGACAAGGGACGGTTCGTCGGGCAGGACGCCCTGCGCGAAGAGGCGAAGAAGGGGCCGGTCCGGGAGATCGTCGGCATGGAGATCGACTGGGACTCGATCGAGGCGATCTACGACCGGCTCTCCCTGGCGCCCCAGATCCCGGCGGCTGCCTCGCGCGTCGCCGTGCCGGTCTTCGACGGGGGCCAGCAGGTCGGCAAGGCGACGTCCACCACCTGGTCGCCGACTTTGAAGAAGATGATCGCCCTCGCCACGGTCGCCCGGGGCCACAACGAGTCGGGCTCGAGGCTCGAGATGGAGTACACGGTCGAGGCCGTCCGGCACCGCGTGTCGGCCACCGTGGTGAAGACGCCGTTTTTCAACCCGGCCCGGAAGACCGCAACGCCGATCCGGTAATGGAAGAAACCGATAGGGAGGAACCGATGCCCCCGTTCGACATGAGCCTGGTCCAGCGCGGCGCCCGCAACCGCCGCACCCCGTACTACGAGGCCACGCAGAAGTACTCGCCGAAGGCCTTCACGGTCTACAACCACATGTACTTCCCGATCCGCTTCGACACGTTCGAAAACGAGTTCCAGGCGCTCCTGCACGACGTCACGATCTGGGACGTCGCGGTCGAGCGTTGCATCGAGGTCAGCGGCCCCGACGGGTTCAAGTTCGCCCAGCTGCTGACACCCCGCAACCTCTCCAAGTGCGCCGTGGGGCAGGGCAAGTACGTCCTGATCTGCGACTCGGACGGCGGCGTCATCAACGACCCGGTCATGACCCGGATGGAAGAGAACACGTTCTGGTTCGCGCTGGCCTCCTCCGACGTGCTGCTCTTCGCGAAGGGACTCAAGAACGCGTACCCGAAGCTCAACGTGACGCTGCGCGAGCGCGACGTCGCCCCGCTGCAGGTCCAGGGACCCAAGTCCAAGAACCTCATGAGCGATCTCGTCGGCAAAGACATCCTGGACATGAAGTACTACTGGTGGAGGAAGGCCGAGATCCGCGGCGTCCCGGTGGTCATCACGCGCACCGGCTGGACGAGCGAGGTCGGCTACGAGGTCTACCTGCTCGATCCGACCAAGGGCACGGTGATCTGGGAAGCGCTCATGGAGGCGGGCAAGCCCTATGGCGTCAAGCCCACCGGCCCGTCGGACATCCGCCGCATCGAGGGCGGCATCCTCAACTGGGGCGCCGACATGACCTACGAGAACAACGCCATCGAGCTGGGCTTAGAGCGCCTGGTCGACTTCAACCTGCCCGACGACGCCTGCATCTCGATCGCCGCTTTGAAGCGCATCAAGGCGCAGGGCGTGAAGAAGAGGCTCGTCGGCGTCGTGATGGACGGGGAGGCCTTTCCGGCACTCAACAACGTGAAGTGGCCGGCGCGCCGCGAGAGCGGCGGCGAGCCGATCGGCAAGGTCACCTCGGCGATCTACTCGCCGCGACTGAAAAACAACATCGGGTTCTGCTGGGTCCCGGCCGACATGGCCAAGGACGGCACGAAGCTCAAGGTCGACAGCGAGTGGGGGCCGCGCACGGCGACGGTCACGCCGATGCCCTTCGTGGATCCCGACAAGCGGATCCCGGTGTCGTAGGACAGAGGAGCGGCGCGACGAGGCGGAGAGATCGGGGTCGGGGCGCTCGGTGAGCTTCCTCGGCCAGGCGTTGGTCGCGATCGAAAAGGCGGTCAAGGTGCCGCTCTTCGGCTGCCGGATGTGCGGTCAGTGCATCTTGCACGAGACCGGTCTGGTCTGTCCGATGAATTGCCCCAAGAACCTGCGCAACGGCCCCTGCGGCGGCGTCCTCGTGGACGGAAACTGTGAGGTCTACCCGGACCGCCCCTGCGTGTGGGTGAGGGCGTGGGAGGGATCGCAGCGGCTCCCGGTGTGGAAGGACCACATCGTCCGGCTGCAGCGTCCCGTGGACTGGCGGCTCCAGGGAACCTCGTCGTGGACGAACCTGGCGAGCGGGCGTGACCGCCAAGCGCCGGTAGGGTGGAACGGCGCCGGAGCCGACGGAAGCGCCGCCACCATTCCATGAACGGCGCCGTGAGCTCGCCGCGGAGCCATCTCGAGGCGCTCCTGCGCGCGGGAGAGTTCGCCGTCACGGCGGAGATGCAGCCGACCAGCGGCGCCGATCCCGACGAGGTCCGAAGGCTCGCGGCGCCCCTCGAGGGCAAAGTCGACGCCGCGAATTGCACCGACAATCCGGCCGCGAGGCCCCACCTCTCCTCGCTCGCCGCCGGGCGGCTGGTCATCGAGGCCGGCGTCGAGCCCATCGTCCAGCTGGCCTGCCGCGATCGCAACCGACTCGCGCTGCAGGCGGATCTTCTCGGCGCGGCCGCGCTCGGCGCCCGAAACGTGCTGCTCTTGACGGGGGATCACGTCTCGGCCGGCGACCACCCCGAAGCCAAACCGATATTCGACCTCGACTCGCTGCACCTGCTGCGAGTGGCGCGCGTTCTACGGGACGAGGGAATGTATCTGTCGGGCCGCGCGCTCTCGTCGCGTCCGTCCTACTTCGTCGGCGCGGTGGAGAACCCGTTCGCCCCGCCGCACGACTTCCGCCCGATCCGCCTAGCGAAGAAGGTCGAGGCGGGCGCCGAGTTCATCCAGACCCAGCTCTGCTTCAACGTCCCGCGCTTGAAAAAGTTCATGGCGCGTGTAGAGCAGATGGGACTGCTCGAACGGCTCTTCATTCTCGTGTCCGTTTACGTCACACGCTCGGCGCGGGCGCTTCGCTACCTGCGCGATGTCGTTCCCGGAATCGACGTTCCCGACGAGTTGATGGCGCGGCTGGACGGGATTCCACCGGCCCGGCAGGCCGAGGAGGGCTTCCGGCTCGCTCTCGAGACCGTGGCGGCCGTCCGCGAGATCCGGGGGGTTTCGGGAGTCCACTTGATCTCGATCCACGGGCAGGACGCGATCCTGCGGCTGGTCGAGGCGGCGGGCTTGTTGCCTCGGCCTGTGATCGCGTCGTCAGGTGTGAGCCTCGCAAACTAGGCGCCCGTCAGTGGAGGTCGAGCCCCTCACCCTCGCCCTCTCCCTCTCACGGGGGAGAGGGTTCCATGGGAGCGCGTGCGGCGATGTATCAGCGGCACTCTTCCATTCGCGACGGATTACGCGTTCGGCGACCAGAGCTGGAGCTCTTCCTGCAGTCGCTTGTCCACGCCCTCGTGTGTCAGCGGACGGCTGCACCAGTACCCCTGCATCTCGTCGGCGCCGTACTGCTGGAGTCTCTGGAACTGCTCCTGCGTCTCGACGCCCTCCGCGATGACGGTCAACTGAGAGCCGTGGGCCATCTCGACGATGGCGCGCACGATACCCGCGTCGGCCGGGTTGGTCGGCAGGTCCGTCACGAACGAGCGGTCGATTTTCAGGGAGGTGAGCGGGAAGCTCTTCAGGTAGCTCATCGACGAGTAGCCGGTGCCAAAGTCGTCGATCGCGATGCCGACTCCCATGCTGCGCAGCAGGCTCAGGTTCGCCGAGACGATTTCCGCGCCCTCCATCGCGATCGACTCGGTGATCTCGACCTCGAGGTGATGCGGCGCGAGCCCCGAGTCTTCGAGCGCCTTCTCGACCGTCGCGACCAGGCTGCGCTCGCGGAACTGGCGCGCCGAAAAGTTCACCGAGATGCGCAGGTCCAGCCCGGTCGCGTGCCATCCCTTCAGCCGCGTGCAGGAGTCGCGCAGCACGAATTCCCCGAGGGGAAGGATCAGGCCCGTCTCTTCGGCGACCGGGATGAACGTGCCCGGCATGACGAGGCCTTTTTCCGGGTGCTCCCAGCGCACAAGGGCCTCGAATCCCACGATGCGGCCCGTGACGATCGAGATCAGGGGCTGGAAGTGGTTGACCAGCTCATTGCGCTCGAGAGCCAGGCGCAGGCCTCCCTGCAGCTCCAGGCGCTCGAGCGCCATCGCTGTCAGCTCCGGCGTGCAGAGCTGGAAGGTGTTGTTGCCGATCTGCTTGGCGCGGTGCATGGCCGTGTCGGCGCTGCGCAGCAACGCCTCGGCGTCCTGTCCGTCTTCCGGATACGTCGCCACACCGGCGCTGGCGGTCACCTCGAGGCTGCCGTGCTCGGTCTCGAAAGGCCGGCGCGTGAGCAGGAGCAGCTTCTGGGCGAAGCGCCCGATGTCCTCGTTCGGACGCAGCTCGGGCACGAGGATCAGAAACTGGTCTCCCGCGATTCGCGCGACGGTGTCCACCTCTCGCACGCCTCGCTTCAACCGAAGCGCGAGCGACTGCAGGAGGCGGTCCCCGGCGGAGTGCCCCCAGTTGTCGTTGACGAACTTGAAACCGTCGATGTCGAGAAACAGGATGGCCAGGCGACGCTTGTGCCGCCGGGCCTGGGCGAGCTCCACTTCCAGGCGTTCCATGAATCGAATACGGTTGGGCAGCCTCGTGAGCGGGTCGATGTAGGCGCGCTCCGAGACTTCCGACTCGGCCATCCGGCGTTGCGTGATGTCGAGGAGCGTTCCAACGACCGCCGGTCGGCCGCCGCTCTCGATCGCGGACTCGTGGACCTCGACCTCCACCGTGTCCCCGTTCTTGCGGATCGCCCGGAACGTGTACGGCGCCTCCGCCGGAGCTCCCTGGGAGGCCCGCCGCAGGTTCGTCCGGACACGCCTCTGATCATCCGGAGCGACGATCGCGCTGACCGACTCGAGAGCGATCAGCTCGCCCCGCGAGTAACCCAGGATCTCGGCGAGTTTGGGATTGACGTAGACGAACCGGTCACCCTGGACGAGGTAGGCGCCCACCGGGGACTGCTCGACGAGGCTCCGGAACTCGGGCTGGAAGCGGGGTACCGGAGCGGTGTCATCCCCGGCCGTTTCCTCTGGAAACGGAGCTTCGGAGGCGAAGTCGGCGGATTCGGTCAGGCGAACCTCCCGTGTTCGCGGCAAACGCTGGATTTCTTGGGCTTTGTGCCACGGAATTGTAGCACCCGCGGGCAGGTCCGGCCCCGAGACGCGCGGGTGTGCCTTTCAGGCGCAGGCCTCGCGCAAGCTCCCGCGAGGGTTCAATTTGCGGCGAAACGACGGATCGGGACGACCCCGGCGGTGTTGCGCGACACGTCCACCGCCTCGCGACGGATGTCGGCGACGGCCGGCTCGAGCAGAGCCAGGACCTGTTCCAGCTCGGAGGCCAGGGTCACCGCGCCGCGCTGCTCGGCCTCGTCCCGGCTCTCGGCCAGCCTCTTTCGGAAAAGTCGCAGGTCGTTCCAGCGTCCGAGCGCTTCCTGCGTGTCCTTCTCGCGCTCGACCTGATTGATCCAGCGGCGCAGGCCCAGCGTCGCCAGATCCTCGGCGAGATACCGGGCCTTCTTGACCGCGATGCGATGCCGGTGCAGCCCGTAGTCGTCCTTGCCTTCGATCGGCTGCGCCAGCTTCGCTTCCGCCTTGCGGCGCGCGCGCTCGAGACGGACCACGGCGCTTTCGTCGTTGCGCCGCGAAAGACGGTCGAGTCTCCGCAGGAGCCTTCGTACGACGCGGCCGTCGGCCGCCCGCAGGACGCGCCGCTCGCCGCGCATCGCGAGCTTCTCCCATCTCGCCGCGAGGGCCGTCACGGCGTCGGGCGAGAGGAAGCCGAGCTTGCCCAGCCGCGCGAGGAGCTGGCGATCGACCTGGAGCTGCCGCTGCTCGGAAAGCGAGCGCACGATCTTCTTCGCCCGGCGCGCGACGTTCTTACGTCCGAGAGCGACCGCCGTCGTGCTCACGCGGCGCAGCGCCACTCGCAGGTCGTGGAGGCCCTCGGGATCACCGCGGCGCGCCGCTTTGCGCGCGCGGTCGAGAGAGCGCTCGCGCATCTTCCAGAGTTCGCCGGATTCCCGCACGGGGCGCTATTATAGGGACACGCCGAACAAAGACGACTTCACGCGCACTTCACGCCGCCTTCACGCTGTTCCGGGGGGCCAAGAGGACAATGCGCCCGCCATGCGGACCCTCGGCGCCATCGACATCGGCACCAACAGCATCAAGCTGCTCGTCGCCAACGTGGAGGACGACGGCGCCCTCGAGGTCCTCCTGCGCGAGAAGGCCATGGTCCGCCTCGGCAG
>JBKOVK010000044.1:0-5094 GCA_046724475.1 Acidobacteriota bacterium
GTTCCCGCGCCCGCGGGTCGCCTCGAGGACGATCGGGTTGACGATCAGCTCCTCCATGCGATCCGTTTCGTGCGAGTTGAGCGTCGGATAATCCGCCCGGTGCACCATCTCGCGGATCGCGCCGCCCTGATTCACGGCGACGTAACGAATGCCGGGATCGAGCGAAAAGAGAACAGGTGCGAGTCGATCGCCCATGGCCGTACCTCCCGAGTTCATCAACCCGCCGGTGCGGCGAAAGGTTGCGGCGTCCCTATCGACCCGTGGCCCTAGAGAGACGTTAAATCCGTCTAAAGTCCTAGGTCGACTTCTCACGCCGTAACGGTCCAAAGACCTACCTGTGGCGGCCTTCTCGCCGATGTACCCTCCGCTTCCCTCACCACGAAGCGCAGCTAGGCACTTCACCAAGAAGCGCAGCATGGCTCGCCGGGAACTCGCGGCTGCCGCAGCGGCGTCCCCGGCACCTCCCCCGGTGGTCAGCGCGGCCCAGCGGAGAAAAAGATGGACAGAAGACCCGGCTTCGGGGCGTATCGAAGGGGAAAGCCTCGTCTGCGAACCGGCGGTCTTCTGGTTCCCCTTCTCCTGCTGCCCGTCACGCTGATCGCCGCTCCCTGCGATCCCCCCATACCCAACCCGATCCTGTGCGAGAACACGAAGCCCGGCAACCCCTCGACCGAATGGGACGTGTCGGGCGCCGGAGATCCTTCGATCCAGGGTTTCGCCACCGACATCAGTGTCAACCACGGCACGACGGTCCACTTCAAGGTCGACACCAACTCCTCCGACTACCGCATCGACATCTATCGTCTGGGGTACTACGGAGGCTCGGGCGCGCGAAAGGTGGCCACGGTCCAGCCTTCCGCGGTTTTACCCCAGACTCAGCCGGCCTGCCTGAACGATCCGGCGACGGGCCTGAACGACTGCGGGAACTGGGCGGAGTCGGCGTCCTGGGCGGTGCCGGCGGACGCGGTGTCGGGGATCTACATCGCCCGCCTCGTGCGCGAGGACGCGTTGCCCGGCCAGAGCCACATGGTGTTCATCGTCCGTGACGACGAAGGGCACTCGCCGATCCTGTTCCAGACCTCCGACACGACGTGGCAGGCCTATAACCAGTACGGCGGCAACAGCCTGTACGCCGGCGGACCGGGAACCAATCCGGGTCGCGCGTACAAGGTCAGTTACAACCGCCCGTTCACGACGCGGGGGACTTCGAACGAGGACTGGCTGTTCAATGCCGAGTACCCGATGATCCGTTGGCTCGAGGCCAACGGGTACAACGTCAGCTACTTCACGGGCGTCGACAGCGACCGGATCGGGAGCGAGATCCTCGAGCACCAGGTCTTCCTCTCGGTGGGTCATGACGAGTACTGGTCCGGAGGGCAGAGAGCAAACGTGGAGGCCGCGCGCGCCGCGGGAAAACACCTCGCGTTCTTCTCGGGCAACGAGGTCTTCTGGAAGACGCGGTGGGAAGCGTCGATCGACCCCAGCGCGACTCCGTATCGCACGCTCGTCTGCTACAAGGAGACGCACGCCGGAGCGAAGATCGATCCGAGCCCGGAGTGGACGGGTACGTGGCGCGACAACCGCCCGATCAACCCGAGCCCGAACCCCGAGAACGCGCTGACCGGGAACATCTTCACGGTCAACTGCTGCAGCTACCCGATGACCGTCGGCTCGGAGGACGGCAAGCTGCGCCTCTGGCGCAACACCAGCGTCGCGAACCTGAGCCCCGAGCAGACCGCGACGTTTCCGGACGGGACGCTCGGCTACGAGTGGAACGAGGACCTCGACAACGGCGCTCGCCCCGCCGGCACCTTCCGCCTCTCCACGACGACGGTCGACGTGCCGCAGCGCATCCTCGACCAGGGCTCGAACTACGGACCGGGCACCGCCACGCACAGCCTCACGCTCTACCGTCACTCGAGCGGCGCGCTCGTGTTCGGCGCGGGCACGGTGCAGTGGAGCTGGGGGCTCGACTTGCACCACGACCGCGGCAGCAATGCGCCAGACGCCAGCATGCAGCAGGCCACGGTCAACCTTCTCGCCGACTTCGGGGTTCAGCCGGGCTCGCTCCAGTCGGGGCTCGTGACGGCGACGGCATCGACCGACGCCACGCCGCCGACTTCTCAGGTTACGTCGCCGGCAGACGGCTCGAGCGTCTCGTCCGGATCCTCGGTGCAGATCTCCGGCACCGCGGCGGATTCGGGCGGTGTCGTGGGCGGGGTCGAAGTCTCGACCGACGGCGGCGCGACGTGGCATCGCGCCTCGGGCCGCTCGAACTGGAGCTACCCGTGGACGCCCGGCGCGCCGGGCAACTCCGTCATCCGGAGCCGCGCCGTCGACGACAGCGGCAACATCGAGACGCCGTCGGCCGGCGTTTCGGTCACGATTGGCCCGCCATCGTGCCCGTGCTCGATCTGGAACGACTCGTTCACGCCCACGAACCTCGACCCGAACGATCATCAGGCCGTCGAGCTCGGCTTGAAGTTCCGCTCCGACTCGGCCGGGTTCGTCACGGGCCTCCGCTTCTACAAAGGACCGTCGAACACCGGCACGCACGTCGCCCACATGTGGGCCTCGGGCGGAGGCCTTCTCGGCACCGCGACGTTCTCCAGCGAGTCCGCAACGGGGTGGCAGCAGGTCGCCTTCTCGTCGGCCATCCCGATCTCCGCGAACACGACCTACGTCGCCTCGTACTTCGCCCCGGTCGGGCAGTACGCATTCGACAGCAACTACTTCGCGTCCGGTTTCGATAGCCCTCCCCTGCACGCCCTCGCCGACGGCGTCGATGGGTCGAATGGCGTCTACAAGTACGGCGGCGGGTTCCCGACCGACACGTTCAACAAGACGAACTACTGGGTCGACGTGATCTTCTCGCCCTCCGGAGGAACGGACAACACGCCGCCGGCCGTTGTCGGCGTCGTCCCCGTCTCCGGCGCGCCTGCGGTCGCCGCGACCTCCGACGTCCGCGCGACATTCACCGAGCCGCTGGACCCCTCCACCGTCACGACGTCCACGTTCACGCTCCAGGGCCCGGGCGGCACGGTCGCGGCCACCGTGAGCTGGGACCCCTCGACCCTGAAGGCGACGCTGGATCCGAGCGCTTCGCTCGCGTTCGCCACGACCTACACTGCGACGCTGAAGTCCGGAGCGAGCGGGATCAAGGACCTCGCCGGCAACGCGCTCGCGAGCGATTATGTCTGGTCGTTCACGACCGCCGGGCCTCCCCCGCCGCCCCCGGACCAGGGCCCCGGCGGCCCCATCCTGGTCGTCGCCGGCTCCAACGTGTTCGGCCGGTACTACGCCGAGATCCTGCGCACCGAGGGCCTGAACGCTTTCGACGTCAAGGACATCGGCACCGTCACCGCCGCCGTGCTCGGCGGCTACGACGTGGTGATCCTCGGCGAGCAATCCCTCACGCCCAGCCAGGCGACGATGTTCTCGGACTGGGTGAACTCGGGCGGCAACCTCGTCGCCATGCGGCCCGACGCGGACCTCTATGCGCTGCTCGGGATCACGGCCCCGGGCGGGACGCTCTCGAACGCCTACTTCAAGGTGGACACGAGCGCAGCGCCGGGCGCGGGAATCGTCTCGCAGACGATGCAGTTCCACGGCACGGCGGACAAATACACGCTCCTGTCGGGCACAACCGCGGTCGCGACGCTCTACTCCGACGCCAACACGGCGACCGCGAACCCGGCCGTGACGGTGCGCTCGGTGGGCTCAAACGGCGGACATGCCGCTGCGTTCGCCTTCGACCTCGCGCGATCCGCTGTCTACACGCGCCAGGGCAATCCGGCGTGGGCCGGCGACTCGCGCGACGGACAGCAGGGGCCGATCCGCGCCGACAACCTCTACTTCGGGGCCAAGCCCGGCGACGTGCAGCCGGACTGGATCGATTTCAACAAGGTCGCGATCCCGCAGGCGGACGAGGCGCAGAGGCTCCTCGCCAACCTGATCGGCGCGATCGACCTGGCGCACAAGCCGCTGCCGCGCTTCTGGTACTTCCCGAAGGGGAAGACGGCGGTCGTGATCATGACGGGCGACGACCACGCGAACGGAGGCACGGCCGGACGCTTCGACTCCTACAAGACCGCGAGCACGGCCGGGTGCTCGGTCGCGGACTGGGAGTGCATCCGCAGCACGTCGTACATCTATCCGAACAGCCCTCTGACGGATGCCCAGGCCGCGGGCTACGAGGCGGACGGCTTCGAGGTGGCGCTGCACGTGACGACCGGCTGCGTCGACTTCACGCCGTCGTCGCTCGAGGATGACTTCAGCTCTCAGATCGCCGACTTCACGGCCAAATACGTGAGCGTCTCTCCGCTCGCCACCAACCGAACGCACTGCATCCCGTGGAGCGACTGGTCCACGCACCCGAAGACCGAGCTCGCGCACGGCATCCGGCTGGACACCAATTACTACTACTGGCCGCCGAGCTGGATCAACGACCGTCCGGGAATGTTCACCGGCTCCGGCATGCCCATGCGATTTGCCGATCTCGACGGCACGATGATCGACGTCTATCAGGCGACGACGCAGATGACGGACGAGTCGGGCCAGACCTACCCGAAAAACATCGACGCGCTCCTCGACAAGGCCACGGGCGTCGAGGCCTACTACGGCGCCTTCACGGCGAACATGCACACCGACTCCGCGTCGAGCCCGGGCTCGGACGCGATCATCGCTTCGGCGAAGTCTCACAACGTTCCCGTCGTGTCCTCACGGCAGATGCTGACCTGGCTCGACGGCCGCAACGGCTCGAGCTTCCAGGGCCTCTCGTTCTCCAACAGCAAGCTGTCCTTCACCATCTCGCTCGGCGCGGGCGCCGCCAACCTGCAGGCGATGGTGCCGACGGCGTCCACCGCGGGAGCCCTGACCGGGATCAACCGCAACGGATCGCCCGTCGCCTACACGACGCAGACGATCAAGGGCGTCGGGTACGCGTTCGTGCCGGCGCTCGCCGGTGCCTACGAGGCCCAGTACGCCGTCGACCAGACGCCGCCGGTCATCTCCTCCGTGAACGCGGTGCCGGGAGGCGCCGGGACGGAGACGATCACGTGGACGACGGATGAGGCGTCCACGTCGCGCGTCGAC
>JBKOVK010000340.1:0-8186 GCA_046724475.1 Acidobacteriota bacterium
ACCTTCCCTTCGATCGTCGTGGTCTTCGTCGTCACGCCGTCCGGCGAGACCTGGGTCGTCGTCTGCTTGGTCGTCGTCGTGCTCTGGTTCGAGGAAGAGTCCTGCGCCAGAGCGACGGCGGCCAGAGCCGAAATCCCCAATGCACATAGGACTGCGGTTGGTCGCTTCATCGGTTTCCTTTCTGTCTTGCCCGCCCGGAGGCAGGGCGGTTACGGTGCGCCCGGGCCCCAACCCGGGCTTCAACACCTTTAGTGCAAGGGGGGTGCCACCGTGGAAGGCAGCCGAGCGAGCACGCGCTCGCTGGCGTTGTGCGAATCCGTCATGCCGACCTCACCCGAAAGCGTCCGATTGCGGGTCCCAGAAACCGCCTGCCAGGCCCAGGCTCGCGAAGATCTGGCGCATTTCCGCGGGCTGCGGACGCCGGGAGTCCGGCTGGAGGCGAGTCCGATACCAGGCCACCGACAAACCCCAGAGCTGCGCGAGGCTCACGAGCGGACGAACGGGCGAGCCGTTGGCCTCGCACCACTCGCGCACCCGCTCTTCCGACCGGAAGAAGAGCATGCGGCTTCAAGTGAAGACGATGTCGTCCCACCAGTGCGCGGCCGGGACGGCGCAGTGGAAGAGCCACCCGGATTCCGACTCCGGCCCCTCGGGACCGGCGAGGCCGACTCGCAGCCGCAGGGGCTCCATCGACTGCTCGCAGCGCGAGAGCACCGTCGCGGGCCGGTGGAGGGCCGCGGGGATCCCGAGCGAGTCCCATGCGCAGTTGGCGAAGTAGGAGACCCCACCCGATTGGACGACGTGCTGGGTCTCCACGCCGGAAAAAGGCGGAGCCATGCGGATCGACATCCCGTCGTCTTCGAGCACGAGCACCCGCTGCGCACGAAGACGTCGGTACGCCTCGAGCACTTCCTGCGCCGGGACGCCGGTTCGACCGGCGACGTCTTCGGAAGACGGCCGGCGCCCCGTCTCCGCAAAGAAGCGGTAGACGGCGAGCTTGATCGCGAGGTCGTCGCTCACCGCCGCTTCCCCGCAGTCGGGCGCGTGAACTGGGGAATGCGCTGACGGCGCGTCGAGAGGTCGATGAGCCGGCCCAGGCGTTTGTCCCGCGTCTCTTCCTTCTTCGCGCTGACGACCCACCAGCACGCCGCCTTTCGGTAGGACGGAGGCTGCGCGTAGAAGAACTGCCAGGCGGGCCGGTTCTTTCGGAGACGTCGTTCGCAGATCGGAGGAAGCCGCGCCTGACGCTGTTCGTAGGAGTAGATGCCGGAGCGGTTCTCCTTGCGCGCATCGAAGGCCCTTTTCCCGGCGGGACGAATCCGGCCTTCGGCGTCGAGCGCGCGAATGCGGGCGACGTTGACGGCGCTCCAGATGCTTCCGGCCTTGCGGGGAGTGAAGCGGATGACATATCGGTCCGCATCGAGGCTCTTGCGGATTCCGTCGATCCAGCCCACGCACAGAGCCTCATCCACGGACTCCGGCCAGGTGATGCTGGGCCTTCCCGACCCTTTCTTGAAAAACCCGACCCAGAGCTCGTGTGCCGCGCCGTGGTTCTTCCGGAACCAGCCGCGAAGCTTCGCCGGAGACGAGAAGAACAGGATCCCCGCGGGCTCGGGAGAGCTCATGCGCGCTTCGAACGGGGGCGCGACCGCCGCGCCGGTTTCCTCGTGGCCTTCACAGGCCGCGTCTCCGCGTAGCCGACCGCGCGATCGAGCCACTTCCGCAGCGAACCCGCGGTCGCGATCGCCGGCCCGTCGACGAACAGAAATCCCTGCATCGGCTTTCCCGTGAAGTCCATGGGCCGAACGTGGGCCTCCCCGAGGAGCCCGTCGCTCTGCGCCGGATCGACCCGCACCATCAGGCTGTGACCGGCGACTCCGCAGCTCATGTGTCCCCGAACCATGAACGCCACGCCGCCGAACATGTGCTTCTCGACGACGCCGGAACGACTCTCAAGAGCCTTCCGGATCCGCGAAGCCAGATTCTCGTCATAGGCCATCGATTCTTCCTCCGCCGATCACTTCAGGTCGCTCCACATGCGAAGTGTGATCTTCCACGAACCGTCCGGCTGCCGGCGAATGACGTTGACGAATGTCGAGCGCTGGGTCCGCGTAGTCTCTCGTCCATCCTGCCTCATGGTGAACGTCAGCGAGCCGTGGCCGCGAACGATCGCGAGATCGCCCTCGCCGGAGACGTCGTCGATCGACTGCTCCATCCTGGTGATCGTGGTGGCCGGGCCGCCCGCGGGCCACCAGAACGCGCGGATCGCGGCGGCGCCCGAGATCGGCTCCATGCCGCTCGGAATCAGGGTCGCGTCGGAACTCAGAGTCGCCATGACTTTTTCCGGTGCGTTCGCGAGCCAGGCGTCTCGATAGGCGAGCGTCGCGGCCGAGACCGCGGATCGGGCTTCCGCCGACAGCGGCGCACGCGCGGACGCGTCGCGGTGACACAACATCACCACCGCCAGCCCGGCCACGCCGAAACGGCCCGTCGCTTTCTTCATTAGTGCGAAGTCCCCGGCCACAATTTTCTCAGCGCGAAGCCGGCCAGGGCGAACGCCGCGGCGGGCGTCCAGATCCAGATCAGCTCCGATTTCAGGACAGCGACGCCCCGTGCCGTGAAGAACGAGGCCACGCCGATCGGAGACACGCGGATGGGACGCCAGGGCAGGTGGTAGCGCGCGCTCGAGAACGGGCTGAAAAACGCGACTCCCCCTCCCCCGCTCGTCATCGCGTCGAGGATCCCGTGCGACGCCGCCGCGGCGAAAACCACGCCGAACGCCAGGCCCGCGGGAACGTCCCGCCTCGAGAGGACTGCGGCAGCCGCGATGGCCACGACGCAGGCGAAGAAGAGAGAGTGCGTGAAGCCACGATGTCCCATGGGCGAGTCGTACGGAACGCCGGCCCAGTACCCGATCGCATCCACGTCGGGGAGCACGCTCGCGGCACAGGCCGCGACCGCCAGGCTCGGCGGAATGACCCGCGTGCCCGCCGCCGCGGTCAGCGCGAGGGGGACGGCGGGATGCGAGAGGACCGAAGGCACGCCTGGCGGGGAGCGTCAATCCAGAGCGAATTCGAACGTGCTGACGACGCGGATGCGTTTCATCAGGGTGCTCGTCGGGCTGAACGGGCCGGACTCGTCGTTACCGTCGCTGCCGAAGATCTGGATCATGCCCTGGTTGGCGGACCGGATCGTGCCGACCTTCGCTCCCGAGTCGGCCGCGAACTGTTCGGCCATGGCGCGGGCATTCTTCGTGGCCTCGGCCAGCAGCTGCGGGCGCAGGTCGTTGAACTTCGAGACGACGAAGCGCGGATTCGCGGCGCTGCCTCCTTCTCCTCCTCCGTCGAGCACGACTCCGGATTTCAACAGCTCGTCGGTCAGCCCGATCGCCGTCCGCACGCGGTCGACGTCGGGGGTCGTGACGACGAGCGCGGTGCTCAGGATGTAACGCATGGGGTCGTTTCCCTGCGGCTGTCCGTACTCGCGAGCCCACTTGTCGATTGCCTTGATCGGCTGGCGCTCGATGGCGGAGTCCGGAAAGCCCTGCTTGCGCAGGAAAGCCAGCGCGGCTTCGCGATCGGCGGCGATTTTCGCCTCGGCGTCCTTCAGGTCGGAGCTGGCCCGGCGAAGGTTGAGCGTCCAGATGGCCTGGTCCGCCTTGACCTCCTTCTCGACGAGCCCCTTGACCGTGACTGTGCGGATGTCGGACCGGAATCGCGCCGCCCCTCGCCCGATGAGGAGCCCGCCGATCGCCAGACCCGCGAGGACGCAGAGACCGAGGAAGATCGCCCCGAGAGCTCGCCCGCCGCCGTTCACCGAGCTCATCGCCAAGGACCTTCTCCCACGACGGCACCTCCTCGGGAAAGTTCCCGAACTCTATCGCGTCGCGCGATCACGCACGACGGCCCTTCACCTGGAAAACGCGCGGAGCGCTGATGATCGTCCGGTCGTCGTCGGTGTAGCGGCCGAACTCTTCGATGGCGTCGTCGAGGTCTTCCCGGGACGCGAGTCCTTCAGCGAGCACGGTGTCGGCGATGTTTACGAGCGTGATGGCCGCGAGCTGCTTGCACTCCCCGGAGGCAAACGCCGGCTGCACGATCTCGAACTCCACGGACGGAAAGCCCGCGTCGCGCAGCATGACGTACAGCTTGGGGCCGATGTCCGCGTCGCAGCCGCGGCGGGCCGCGGCCGCTCGGTAAAGGCGCACGTACGTATCCATCGCTGCGCTCGGGGGATGATTGACGGAGCCGGTGAAATCGATGTCCTCGACCAGCGCGACCCCGCCCGGGCGAAGCGCCCGCAGAATCCGCCGCAGGGCATCGAGCGGATCCTTCAGGTGTGTGAGAAGGAAACGGCAGTAGATGAAGTCGTAGCGGGAAGCCTCGTCCCACGTCAACACGTCCAGGGTCCGAAACTCCGCGTTCCGGACCCCGCGCTCCGAAGCTCCCTTCCGGGCGAGGTCGACCTTGACCTCGTCGTAGTCCACACCGATGACCCGGCCCTCGGGACCGACGAGCCTCGCGAGCTCATAGGTGACGTCTCCACCGCCGCAGCCCAGGTCCAGGCAGGTCATACCCCGCGAGAGACCCGCCCATTCGAGCGCGCGAGACGTCGTCGGCCACATGGCGCGGCCAAGAAGCTCGAGGCGCTTCTTCCCTTCGACACCCCCGCGAATGATGTAGTGCTTCACAGCGGCCCCCCGGATTTCCGGCTCAATGTTTGACGTTCGCGTCCAGAAAATCGAAGACGTCCTTCTCCCACAGCTCCGTCGAGCTGTAGACCAGACCGTGCCCCTCCTCCGGCTTCTTGCCGACCGGCGGGTACAGCTTCAGAGCGCCGGGCAACCCGAGGCGCTTGCGTTCGGCGCTCAGCGTCTCGCCCGGAAGCGTCGAGAAGTCGTTGGCGGCGAAGATCAGAAGGACGGGCACGCGGACGCTGCGAGCCGCTTCCAGGAGACGCTGGCGGAGCTCGGGATTCTCGCCCCAGGCGACGGCGGCCGGCGCGAAGCAGACCGCGGCCTTGAGCGAATGGTCTTTTTCGGCGGCGAGGAGCGCGAGCTGGCCGCCGAAGGAGTGCCCCGAGACCGCCATGCGCCGGCGATCGACGTCGGGCCGTTTCTCGAGGTAGGCGAGGCCCGCGAGGACGTCGTCGAGGTGGTCGGTCGTCAGCAGGACGAGCTGAAGGTGGTTGCGCGCCTCCTGGCCTTTCGACGCGCGCTCCTTCGCGAGCACGTCTCCGAGGAACGCGCCCTGGTCTTTCGACAGGCCGTCTCCCCTCCGAAAGAGGTAGAGGAAGAGGTATCCATGCCGCGCGAACAGCGGACCGATTTTGCCGGCCGTCGCGGGGTCGGTCGGGCCCGATCCGTGATTGAAGAGAATCGCCGGAAACGGTCCGCGGCCCGCGGGCTTCCAGAGGAGGCCGGTCAGGTGCAGCGCGCCGCTCTCGACCGTGACCGTCTGCGTAGCCGAATCCCCGGGAGCCGGCGCGCCGGCGGCGGGAGCAGCGAGCCACCCCAGAGCGCACGCGGCGGCCGCGAGGAGTCCGGATCTCAAGGCAGCGTGCAGTCGAACCCGTAAGAGTGCTTTCCTCTGCGGGCGCGCTTCATGCGGTCATCTCCTCGCGGACGTTCCGGCCGGACTCCTTCGCGGCGCGACTCCGCCGCGGGCGTAAGCACATCCACTCGCGAGCGGACATGCCCCGCAGCGCGGATCGGTGCGCCTGCAGAGCGTCTGTCCGTGAAGCTGCAGAAGCAGGTGCGCCTCCTGCAGAGCGTGCGGCCTCGCCGGAAGAGTCTTCGCCGCCTCGCGGGCTGAGGCGTAGGTCTTCGCGTAGGACTGATCCTCGCGTGCCAGTCCCAACCTCACGAGGACACGCAGGCCGTTGGAGTCCGGCGCCAGCAGCGCCTGCCGATCACAGAAGAGGAGGATCTTCTCGGCGCCCGGCTCCCCGATCCCGGGGAAAGACTGGAGGGCTTTTTTCGCGACCGCCAGCGGCTCGTGGATCACATCGTCGAGGTCGCCGTCGAATTCCTCCACGGCGATCCGCGCGCATTCCCGGAGCTTCTCGGCGAACTTCGCGCCGAGGATGCCCTTTGACGTGACGCGCTCGAGATCGCGGCGAGGGGCCTCCAGGATCTCGTGCGGGCTCGTTCCGACTTCGTCCTCGAGCATCTCGAAGGCCTCGCGACGGCGAACGGGATCTGCGAGGTACGCGACGTTCTCCCAGAGAACGAGATCGAACGGATCGTCCGACGGCGGCCAGTCGGGAGGCCCGTAGGTTTCGCGGAGCCGCTCGACGGCTTCCTCAAGCGTGAGAAGAGACACCGGCGTCAGGCTCCGGCGAACTTCGCGTTGATCGCAGCGCCCGGGACGGCCCGGCCGAGTGCCGTGAACGTGCCTTGTTCGGCGATTTCGCCGGCCGCTTCGAGGAACCCCGTCCACGCGACGCGGGCCAGCGCTCCCCCGACGCTGATCCTCCGGACCCCGAGCGCCGCGAGGTCCTTGACCGTCGTGAAGTCGCCGCTGACGACGACGTTCACGGGCTTCGGCGCGACGGCGGTGACGACCGCCTTCACGTCTTCGGGCGACTTGATGCCTGGCGCGAACAGACAATCCGCACCGGCCTCGGCGTAGGCGGCCAGCCGGCGGATCGTCTCTTCGAGATCCGGCCGGCCGACGATGAATCCCTCGGATCGCCCGGTGAGCAGGACCCTGGTTCCGCCGCAGTCGATGGCTTCGCGAGCGGCCCGCACGCGCTCGACCGACAGCGAAAACGGATGGAGCGGCTCGTCGCGATCCCGGGTCGAATCCTCGACGGAGAGCCCGGCGACGCCGGTGGAGGCCGCCAGGGCCACGTTAGCCGCGACGGCCGACGGATCCACCGCGAAGGCACCCTCGAAGTCGGCGTTGACCGGAAGCTCGACGGCCGCCGCGATGGCCCGGTAATGGGCGAGGGCGTCTTCGAGACGGACTCGGTTGTCCGCGCGGCCGATCGACCAGGCGAAGCCCGCGCTCGTCGTCGCGAGCGCCGGAAAGCCCAGCTGCGCGAGCACGCGGGCGCTCCCGAGATCCCAGGGGTTGGGCATCACGAAGCATCCCTTCTCGTGCAGGCGGCGAAAGGCCGCGACCGTTTCCCGGCTCACGACTCAACCTCCGCGCGCCACTGGAAGCAGATCTGGTACCCGTCGGGGTCCTTGAAATAGATCTGCTTCATGCCGTACGGCGCGACCTTCGGCGCGCCGAGCTCGACGCCCTTCGAACGGAGGTACCGGTACGCCGCGTCCACGTCGCGACACCCGAAGAAGAGCGCCGTGTCGTCGTGCGCCGCGATGCGCGCGGAGTCGGGCCGGGTCGGACGATGTTCCCTCTCGTAGGCCGTGTTGAGCATCAGCTCGACGCCGTCGAGGCGAAGGAGTCCCCAGTCGAAATCGTCACCGGGCGAAGACTGCGCCACGAGCTCGAACCCGAGCACGTCGCGATAGAAGCGGACCGCCGTCGACATGTCGAAGACCTGGATCAGCGGAGCGAACCCTTCCACCTTCAACGCCATGCGCGACCTCCTCGATCCGCCGGCGGCGCTACGCGCCCTTCCACGGCCGCAGCCGCGGAAGCCAGCGCGGCACATGCGCCTTGTACGCCCGGTATTCCTCGCCGAACCTCTCCTCGAGGCCGGGCTCTTCGAGAAGCACGAAATATACGTGATTGGCGAGAAGAAACGTCGCGGTCCACAGCGCGACGGACCGCGACCCGAAAACGAGCGCCTCGCCGGCGAGCATCAGCACGACGCCGCTGATCATCGGATTGCGGACGTGACGGTACGGGCCGACCGCGACGAGCCGGCGCGTCGGGTCCCAGGGCGCCAGCGTCCCCCGTCCCACGCGGGTGAAGAGGGCCACGCTCCAGGCGAAGAACACGAAGCCCAGGAGAAAGACAGCCGCGCCCGCCGCCGTGAGCGGCGAGGGCGGCCACGGGAGCCGCGCGCCCTCGCTCCGCAGCAGCCACCGCGGCACGAGCACCACCACGGTGAACGGCAGGATCAGGACCGCGAGGAGCTGGCGGAGCAGCAGCATCCGCCGGGGCTCACCGGGCTTCGGGCAGCTTCAGCTCTCCCGTGACCACGAGTTCCCCCACGCGGAGACGCTTTACGTCGAGGTCGTCCACTTCGACCCCTTTCGCGCGGAGCCGCCC
>JBKOVK010000102.1:0-2791 GCA_046724475.1 Acidobacteriota bacterium
CGGCCTCCTTTCGAGGATCGCCATCACGAATCATAAGCCGGCGCCGGGTTACTCTGTTCGGGTGGCACGGATTCTCGCGATCGACTTCGGAGAGAAGCGGATCGGCCTGGCGACGTCGGACGCGTCGGGCCGGCTCGCCACGCCGCGCCGCACCCTTTCGCGGAAGAGTGACGAAGCGGCCCTCGAGGAAATCGTCCGGTTCTGCCGCGAAGAGGAGATTGGCGTGACGCTCCTGGGCATCCCCCGCTCGCCGGACGGGATCGAGAGCCCCTTCGCCGCGCGCATTCGCTCTTTCGCGAAGAAGCTGCACGCGAAAACGGGTCTGCCGCTGAAGTTCCACGAAGAGACGCTGACCTCGGTCGAAGCGGCGAGGCGCCTTTCCCCGGGGTCTCCGCCCGAGGCCCTCGACGCCGCGGCGGCCGCAGTCCTTCTCGAGGATTACCTCGCCGCGGAGGAGCCCGGCCGGTGAGCGCGATCCGGCGCGTCCTGAGGCTGGGCCTGCTGATGGCCCTCCTGGCGCTGGCCGTAGCCGTCTACCTCTATCGGCAGCTGGAGCATCCCCCGGCGCCCGCGGTTCCCGGCACGGTGACGGTCTTTTTCCCGTACGGAACGCCGACCAGCGAAATCTTTCGCCGTCTCGGAGCCGAAGGCGTGGTCTCGCCGGCCTGGCTCGCCGAGGCGTACTACCGCCTGGCCGGCAGCTCGACGCCGCTCCAGGCGGGCGAATACCGCTTCGAGCGGCCCACTCCCCTGTCGGAAGTGCTGGCGCGAATGGGACGCGGCGACGTCGTCAAGCACACCATCGTCGTGCCCGAAGGGTTGACCGCCGAGGAGACCTTCGCGCTGTTCTGGAGCCAGGGCATCAGCCGCCCCCAGGCTTTCCGAAACGCCTTCCGCAATCCCCAGCTCATCGCCTCCATCGCGCGCGGAGCCCCGGACCTGGAGGGATTTCTCTTCCCGGACACCTACGTCGTCACGCGCTCGACCTCCGCGAGGCAGATCGTCGAGCAGATGCTGGTCAACTTCCGCAAGCACTTCACGCCCGACATGCGCGGCCGCGCAGCGGCTCTCGGCCTGACGCTGCCGCAGGCCGTGACGCTCGCCTCGATCGTGCAGAAGGAGACGTCGCTGTCCCGCGAAGCGCCCGTCATCGCCGGGCTCTACTTGAACCGGCTCCGCCGGGGGATGCGGCTGCAGGCCGATCCGACCGTGGCCTACGCGCTCAAGCTGGACGGCAAGTGGACCGGCACGCTCTACCGTTCCGACTATGCCTACCCGTCGCCTTTCAACACGTACTTGAACGGAGGCCTCCCTCCGGGGCCGATCTGCAATCCCGGGGAGACCGCGCTGAGAGCGGCGGTCGCGCCGGCGCAGACCGAATACCTCTATTTCGTGGCCGACCGCATGGGCGGCCACGCCTTCTCACGCACGTTCGAGGAGCACTTGAACGCGATCGCCGCCGCACGCCGCCGGAAGGACGCCGTGGCGTACGACCACCCGGAAGCGCCCGAAGTCCCGGTGGAGGCGCCGCCAAACTGACCTTGGGCGCGAAGCGCCCTGTCATCCCGAGGCGCTACCAAGCCGCCATGTGAGTTTCTCGGGAGAGGATCCACATGCGACTTCCCCTCTCCCTTCGGTTGGCCCGCGAAGCGGGCCGCTCAGAGTCTGAGTAGTTGACCGTACGCGCCGGCGGCGCGACACTAGGGCGAAGCCCCAGATGCCGACAGAACAACTGCCGCGCCGATTCGGCGGATACCTTCTGACCGCCTCGCTCGGAGAGGACGCGCTCGGGCGTGTTTATCGCGCCCTGCGGACCTCCGGCGACTCCGGCTTCGTGCGGCTCCGCATCCTGGAGTCTCCCGAGCTGTCCGCCGACGCCCTGATCGACGCGATCGAAGAAAACGGCGAGATCCACGGATTCCTCAAGAATCCCGCGATCGCGCGGGGCGTCGACATGGACGCGGTCGACGGCGTGCCGTACATCGCGTGGAACGAGTCGAGCGGCCGGACCCTGTCGGCGCTTTCAGGGAAGTGTCGGTCTCTGTCGCGAAAGGTGCCGGTCGAGCACGCTCTTCTCATCGCCGAGAAGATCGCGACGGCTCTGGACCACGCGTACAACACCACGATCGACGGTGACCGGACGCTGCATGGTCTCGTCTGGCCGGGATTCATCGTGATCTCCGACGACGGCGAGATTCGCCTGTCCGGCTTCGGGCTGGCGCCGGCCGTGCTCCCCGCGATCGCCAAGCCCCGCCTCGCCCGGGAGGTCGCTCCGTACCTGGCTCCCGAGGAGCGCGCCAGCGCCACGATCGGCCGGAACTCGGACGTCTTCTCGGTGGGAGCGATCCTCTTCGAGCTTCTGATCGGAACTCCGCCGCCTCCCGACCCGCTCGGGGTCCTGAAGGGAACCGGCTCCGGAGCCGGCGTGCCGATCCTCCCCGAGATCCAGTCGGTCCTGAAGCTGACGCTGGGAACGCCCGACAGCCGCTACAAGTCGAGCGGGGACCTTCGCCGCGAGCTCGGGAAGCTCCTGTTCTCGGGCCCGTACTCGCCATCGACGTTCAACCTCGCCTACTTCCTCAACGACCTCTTTCGCGACGAGATCGAGGCTGAGACGCGCGCCCGCAAACGCGAGGCCTCGCTCGACGGAGCCGGCCCTCCCCCGCCCTCCCGCACGCCGTCGCCGCCCGCACCCGACTCCCCGGCGCCGCCGGGGCCGGGCAGCGGGCCGCATCTGCGCCTGGAGGCGCCGCGCCGCCGCGGACCCGGGGCTCTGGTCGTGGGCGTTCTC
>JBKOVK010000063.1:0-5709 GCA_046724475.1 Acidobacteriota bacterium
CGCCGGATCGTCTTTCAGAACAAGGAGAGCACCAAGTTCGACGTGCGCGTCGTGGAGCTCGCTACGCAGCAGCTGCTCTGGGTCACCAACGATTTCTTCCAGGATCTTCAACCGGTCTGGTCGCCGTCCGGCCGCTTCATCTATTTCTCCTCGTACCGGAGCGGCGGCTTGAACCTCTGGCGCATCCCCGTCTCCTCCGCCGGAAAGCCGCGCGGCGTTCCCCAGCAGCTGACGACGGGCGCGGGGCAGGATCTGGAGCCGGTGCTCTCCGCCGACGGCTCCCGTCTCGCCTTCTCGATCCGGCGCCAGAACGCCGATCTCTGGACTCTTCCGGTGGATCCGGCGACCGGACGCCCCTCGGCCCCGCCCGGAGAGGCGATCGCTACGAATCGCGAAGAGAGCCGCGGCGCCTGGTCTCCGGACGGGCGCGCGATCGCATTCAACTCCGACCGCGGCGGCGACATGAACATCTGGGTGCAGGAGCTTTCCGGAGCATCCGCACGGCAGCTCACGCACGGCGCCGGCGGCGATTACCAGGCGAACTGGTCTCCCGACGGCGGCACGATTCTCTTTTTCTCCTCCCGCTCGGGAATCCCGAACATCTGGTCCGTCGACGCCGCGTCGGGCGACATGAGGCGCCTGACGGAGTCGGATTCCCTCGACATCAATCCCTTCTTCTCGCCCGACCGCCGCTCGATCGCTTTTCAGTCCGATCGCAGCGGCCGCCTCGAGGTCTGGGTCATGAACGCCGACGGTTCGGACCCTCGGGCGCTGACCTCGACCGGTGTGGCCGGCCACTTTCTCCTCTGGACCCGGGACTCGAAGGCGCTTCTCTACCGCACGCCCGGAGCCGAGTCGCGCACGATGCGCGTCTCGATCGAGGGCGGCGAGCCCGAGCCCACGGCGCGCGTCGCGGGCGGCGCCCACATGTCGTTCTCGCCGGACCTCTCCCGCGTGATGGACGTCGTCGGCCACAAGGAGCTCTGGGTCTCTCCTCTCTCCGGCGGCGAGCCTGAAAAAGTCTTCGAGTTCGACGACGCCGACGCGCGCATCGACTACCCGAACTGGTCGCCCGACGGCCGGCGCGTTCTCTTCGACCGCTTCCGTCCCCAGGGGGGCGACGTGTGGACGATGGAAGGCTTCGAGTGACGCCGGTCCTGCTCGTCTCCATGGCTCTCAGCGCGGCGGCATTTCCGACGAAGGGATGGCCGGATTCCACGCCCGAGGCCGCGGGCATGAATCGGGCGGCGCTGGAAGCGCTGGATCGCGAGCTCGCCGCCGGAAAGTACGGCTACGTGGACGGGATGCTCGTCATCCGCCGCGGCGCGGTCGTCTACGAGAAGACGTACGACCACGCGGAGGATTACGAACGGCTCTTCGCAGGCAAGGGCGCGCCCGGGATCTATAACTACTACGACCCAGGCTGGCACCCCTACTACCAGCGCGGTCCGCTGCACACGATGCAGTCGGTCTCAAAGAGCGTGACGTCGGCGTTGATCGGGATCGCGATCGGGCGCGGCGAGATCCCGGGCGTGGACGCGAAAGTGATGCCCTACTTCGCCGCGTACCCGGTCCCCGCCGACTCGCGCCGCGACCGAATGACGCTCGCCGACGTCTTGACGATGCGGACCGGGATCCGCTGGGACGAGGAGACCGCCGACTACACCGATCCCGCGAACAACTGCGCGGCGATGGAAGGCAGCGCGGACTGGATCCGGTACGTCCTCGATCAGCCGATGGCGGCGGAACCCGGAAAGAGGTTCGTCTACAACAGCGGAGCCACGGAACTCTTGTCGTACCTGATCTGGAAGAGGACCGGCAAGCCGGCCGACGACTACGCGAAAGAGCATCTGTTCGCTCCGCTCGGCATCGCCTTCTACTGGAAGCGAACGCCGAAGGGGCTCGCCGACACCGAGGGCGGCCTGTACCTGACGGCGCGCGATCTGGCGAAATTCGGATACCTGTATCTGAAAGACGGTGTCTGGGACGGAAAGCGCATCCTGCCGGAAGGCTGGGTGAAGGCTTCCACGTCGACCCTCACGGCCACGAACGAAAAAGGAATCGGATACGGGTATCAATGGTGGACGCTTCCGCCGGTTGGCACCGCGTCTCGCGGCGCCTTCCTCGCATGGGGTTACGGGGGACAGCTTCTCATCGTCGTTCCCGAGCTCGACCTGATCGCGGTCTTCACCGGCTGGAACATCTACGACAAGAAGGAGCTCGATCCTCGGCTGGCGTTCGAACGAGTCGTCGCGGCCGCTGAGATGAAACAGTGACTCTCGCCTCCGGAACCCGACTGGGATCCTACGAGGTTCTGTCTCCACTCGGCGCGGGCGGCATGGGCGAGGTCTATCGCGCGCGCGACACGCGTCTGGGCCGAGAGGTCGCCATCAAGGTCCTGCCGGATTCCCTCTCCACCAGCGCGGATCGGCTCCGCCGATTCGAGAAGGAGGCGCGATCGGCGTCGGCGCTGAACCATCCCAACATCGTAGTCATCTACGACTTCGGCGAGGCCGCCTCCGGCTCCTACATCGCGATGGAACTGGTCCAAGGAAAGACGCTTCGGGACCTGCTTGACGAGGGCGCGCTGCCGGTGAAGCGGACGCTGGCGATATCCGCCCAGGTGGCCGACGGACTCGCCAAGGCGCACGCCGTTGGAATCGTGCACCGGGACCTCAAGCCCGAGAACATCATGGTGAGCAGCGACGGCTTCGTCAAGATCCTGGACTTCGGCCTCGCGAAGCTGACGCTTCCGGAAGGATCGAGCGGAGGGACGCAGGCGCCGACCGTGACGCGCGGGACCGAGCCGGGCCGAATCCTGGGAACGGTCGGGTACATGTCGCCGGAGCAGGCGCTCGGCGAGGAGCTGGATTTCCGCTCCGACCAGTTTTCGCTGGGTTCGATCCTCTACGAGATGGCGACCGGGCGCCGCGCCTTTTCCCGCGCGTCGGCGCCCGAGACCCTCTCGGCGATCATCCGGGAAGAACCGGAGCCTCTCTCGTCCGGCGCCCCGGAGGCGCCGGCGCCGTTTCGATGGATCGTGGAACGGTGTCTCGCGAAGAGCCGCGAAGAGCGTTACGGCTCCACTCAGGACCTGGCCCGGGATCTCTCGACGCTGAGAGATCGCCTTTCCGAGGCAGGAGGCATCGCGGCCGCGGTGTCTCCCCGACCCGCGCGCCGCCGGTACGGCGGCCTCGTGCTTGCCGCGGTCGCCGCCGCGGCACTCGGGGCGGGGCTTCTCGTGTCTTCCTTCCTGCCCAGGAGAGCCCGAGCCGAGTGGCCCACCTGGGAAAGGGTCTCCTTTCGCCGCGGGATGATCTGGTCCGGACGCTTCGCGCCGGACGCACAGACCGTCGTCTACAGCGCGGCGTGGGACGGAGACCGAGTGCGCGTCTTCTCGACGCGCGCGGGCGCATCGGACACGCGAACCCTGGACCTTCCTTCGGGAAAGATCCTCGCGATTTCGCCCAAGGGCGAGATGGCGTTCCTGCGCGATCCTCGCTTCATCTTTTTCTATTTGCAGCCCGGAACCCTCGCTCGCGCATCCCTGGAAGGAGGCGTGGGGCGCGATCTTCTCGAGGACGTGGATGCCGCGGATTGGTCTCCCAACGGCGGCGAGCTCGCCGTGGCCCGCTGGGTGGCCGGCAAGACACGACTCGAGTACCCGATCGGCAAGGTTCTGTACGAGACGGAGGGGCGGATCAGCAGCCTCCGCGTTTCGCGCGACGGCGCCTGGATCGCCTTCTTCGAGCACGGGCGCATGCGGGTCACGGCGGCGAACCTCATGGCCGTGCGCGTGTCCGACGGCAACAAGCGGGTGCTGTCCGGCCCCTGGTCCGTCTCTTCGGGGGGCCTCGCATGGTCTCCCGACGGTGCGGAGGTGTGGTTCACGCCGGTGAAGAGTCCTCAATACAACCGGAATGTTCCCATCCATGCCGCGAGCCTCGACGGCAAGACCAGGGTGGTCGTGCGCGTCCCCGGGCAGCTTCGCCTCTTCGACGTCGCGCCGGACGGCCGCGCGCTGCTCGCGCACTGGGACGTGCGCCACGGTCTTCGGGCACAGGGTTCCGAAGCGGGGACCGAGCACGATCTGTCATGGTTCGAGAACAGCTTCCTCGGCGACATCTCGCATGACGGAGGAACTGTCGTCTTCACCGACCAGGATTCCCTGTTCCTCCGGCGCGCGGATGGGTCTCCCCCCGTTCGGCTGGGAAGCGGATACTCCTTCGACCTGGCGCGCCTTTCGCCCGACGGCAAGTGGGTATTGACGGTTCCTGCATCCGGCCCCCGCAAGCTCGTACTGGTTCCGACCGGCGCCGGGGATGTCCGGCGCGTCGAGACCGCACCGGAATGCGACACCGCGGAATGGTTTCCGGATGGAAGGCGTATCCTCGGAGGACTGCGGGAGCCGAGCGGACGAACACGCCTTTTCGTCTTCGAGCCCGGATCCGGAAAGCTGCGCGACCTGCCCCTGCCGCCGGACACTCGGCTGACATCCGAGACGCAGATGCTCTCGCGCGACGGGAACCGCATCGCCGTCATCGAGGACAACGGCGACGTCCGCATCTTCTCGACGGCCGACGGCCGGCCGGTGCAGCGCCTTCCCGCCGTGGCGCCCGGGTACGAGATCATCGGCTGGGCCGACGACGGGCGTCATCTATTTCTGTACCGCATCGGTGACGTGCCGGAGAAGGTGCAGCAGCTGGACATCGAATCCGGAAAAGTCGAGCTTTGGAGGGAGCTGATGCTCGAGGATGCGGCCGGACTGATCCGGATCCATCCCGTCATGGTGACGCCGGATGGCCGGAACTGGGCGTACACCTACGGTCGGGTTCTGTCGGACCTCTACGTCGTCGAAGGGCTGAAGTGACCCTCGCCGCCGGTTCTCGCCTTGGCCCGTACGAGATCCTCTCGCCGCTCGGCGCGGGCGGGATGGGCGAGGTCTACCGCGCGCGCGACACGCGTCTGGGACGGGAGGTAGCCGTGAAGGTGCTGCCGCCCGGCCTCACCAATTCTGATCAGGCGCGCCAGCGCTTCGAGCGGGAAGCGCGGACGATCTCGCAGCTCTCCCATCCGCACATCTGCGCGCTTCACGACGTGGGCCGCCAGGACGGCGTCGAGTACCTCGTCATGGAGCTTCTCGAGGGGCAGACGCTGTCGGAGCGACTCGCGAAAGGTCCGCTGCCGCTCGAGCAGTCGCTGCGGTATGGGACTCAAATTGCCGACGCGCTCGAGAAGGCGCATCGCCAAGGGATCGTGCACCGGGACCTGAAACCCGGCAACATCATGCTGACGGGTTCGGGGGTCAAGATTCTCGATTTCGGTCTCGCCAGGGCGATCGGACCGTCGCCCGCGGCCGAATCCCTGACTGCCCTCCCGACCGAAACGCCGCTGACCGAGGCAGGCACGATCCTCGGCACTCTGCAGTACATGGCGCCCGAGCAGCTCGAGGGGGGCGAGGCCGACGGGCGGACCGACATCTTCGCGTTCGGCGCGGTGCTGTACGAGATGCTCGCCGGACGGAAAGCGTTTGCCGGCAAGACGCACGCGAGCCTCATCACCGCGATCATGTCGGCAGCGCCGCAGCCGATTTCAGCGCTGCAACCGGCATCGCCTGCCGCCGTCGACCGCGTCATCGCGCGCTGTCTCGCGAAGGACCCGGAGGCGCGATGGCAGTGCGCTGCCGATCTCGGCGTCGCATTGACGTGG
>JBKOVK010000080.1:0-6529 GCA_046724475.1 Acidobacteriota bacterium
GGCGGGCGGTCCCGGTGGATCGACGCGCCAGATATGCGAGTCCGCGCCTCGGCTTGCGCCGAAAGCGACTGCCCTCCCGTCCGGGCTAGGGGAGATGAAGCTCACATAGTTATTACCGACCGTGAGTTCTCTCGGCGGTCCTGTGGCGCGGCCCGCCTCGGCATCGAACGGAAGCTCTTCGACGTTCTGCGTCTCGCTCACCGCGGAAAACGCGATCGCCCGGCCGTCTTTCGAAACCGCGGCGCCGAGATCGGGGCCGCGTCCCAAGGTCAGCGGCCGCGGAGGTCCGGCGAGATCTCCGCTTGCGAGCGAGAAAGGAGCCGTCCACAGCGTACGACCACGACCCGGCACGTTGCTCGTGAAGACCAGCGAGGTCGAGCCCGGGCCCCACGCGGGATATTCGCCTTGCGCCAGGACCTTAGGCTTGCCTCCTTGCGCGGCGACGACTTCGATCTGCCTGCCGTTTTGATAGACGAGCCAACGGCCGTCTTCGGAAAGCCTCGGAAAGAAATACCGCGCTACGAACGCGTCGTCGATCGGAATATCGCGGCTCTCGCCGCCGGTGGATGCCACGCGCGCGATGTGCGCGTTGCGGAAGGTCCCGTGAACGTAAAGGATCCCGGACCCGTCGGGGGTCCAGGAGGGAAAGTCTCCGTTCGTGACGATCTTTCGTGCCGTACCGCCGAGGGTCGGCATCACCCAGATGTCGCCGCCGGTATGCGGCAGGCCCGGCGCCGCATGAAAGATACTCGAGGCGCTCGATCGATCCGACACGAACGCGATCTCGCGGCCGTCAGGCGAGAAGGCGGGCTGGATGTCGTCTGCGGGGTCCTTCGTCAGGTTGATCGCGGGACCTCCGTCGATCTGCTGGAGGTAGATCTCGAAGTTGCCGTCGCGGTCCGCGACGTAGGCGATCGTTCGGCCGTCGGGCGAGAACGTCGGCTCCCCCTCGTAGCCGGGATCGGTGGTCAGGGCCGTCACCGTGACGTCGGCCCAGTCCGGCAGGCTCGCCGGAGCGACGCGCGGGCGGAGAAGATAACCGGCGCCCGCGGCGGCCGCGACCAGCGCGGCCACGGCCAGCCATCTCGGAAAGCGCGCCGAGGGAGGCGCAACCGCTACCGACGGCGCTGCGCCCGTCGAAGCCGCCGAGGTCTCCAGCGCGAACGCCAGATCTCTCGCCGACTGGAATCGCTTTTCGGGTTTCTTCTCCAGGCAATGGCGAAGCACGCTCGCGAGCGACGGAGACACGTTTCCGTTTCCTCCGGCCGGATCGGGCGGCTCCTCCTTGAGGATCGCCGTCATCGTTTCGGCCGCAGTCTCGCGCTGGAAGGGCCGGCGTCCGGCCAGCATCTCATAGAGAACGGACCCAAAAGAGAAGACGTCGGACCTTGAATCCACCGCGAGACCGCGCACCTGCTCGGGCGACATGTATCCGACGGTGCCCATGACCTTGCCGGGCTCCGTGTACCCGGAGACCGTCGGTGACTGGGTCTCGTTGCCGGGATCGGTCGCGGCGTTGGGCTTCGCAAGACCGAAGTCCAGGATCTTGATGCGGTCGTCGGCGGTGACGAAGACGTTGTCGGGCTTGAGGTCGCGGTGAACGATCCCCTTCTCGTGCGCCGCCGCGAGGCCCATGGCGATCTGGATCCCGTAGTCGGTCGCGCGACGCGGCGAAAGAGGGCCCGACGCGAGCGCGTCCCGCAGCGTTTCGCCCTCGAGCAGCTCCATCACCGCGACGCTGCCTTCGCGGCCGACGTCGTGGAGCGCCAGGATGTTGGGGTGCGACAGCGCCGCCACGGCTTTCGCCTCGCGCTCGAATCGCGACAGCGCGTCGGCGTCCTGGGCGAGGCGCTCGGGCAGGACCTTGACGGCGACGGCGCGGCCGAGTCGCGTGTCGCGCGCCCGAAACACCTCGCCCATCCCCCCGGCACCGAGCGGCGCGAGAATCTCGTAGGGGCCCAGACGCGAGCCGGCGGAGAGCATCAGTATCCTCGCGCGATCACTGAAGCCCCTCACCGATATATAGCTGCGAGAGGATCCGGGGGTAGCTGTAGACGTAGGACCGGCCGTCCGGCGTGAAGAGGAGCGGCACGATCGTGACGACACCGGCAGGGTCAGTGGGAAGGACTTCTCGCCACGGCTGCCGGTTTCCGGTGGCGAGGTCGAGGCGGACGACCCTGGCCGGGAGCTCGCCGTGCGCGTACACGAAGAGGCCGCGTCCGTCCTCGGTCCAGCCGCTCAGCTCGTCATTCTCGCCCCACCCGGGAATCGCTCTCGGCTCCCCTCCCTCCACGGGATAGAGATAGGCCTTCTGGTCGGGCCCGATCGCCGCGATCCACCGGCCATCGGGCGAGATCTCGCCGCCCGAGATCAGGCGCACGCCCTCGGGAGTGATGGCCCTGGGCGAGCCTCCGTCGAGGTCCTGTCGAAACAGCCGGACGCCGTGCGCGCCCTCGCTTCCCTCGAGCAGAACCCCCCTTCCGTCCGGAAACCAACGAGCGGAGGAAACCTCGACGTTGCCCTCCAGTCGTCGCGGCTGACCCGCTCCCGTCGGGAGGAGCACGACCCGATAGGGCCGGGTGATCGGGATGGAGATCACGAACTTGCCGTCCGGTGATAGAGCCTGCGAGTTGCCCTCTCCCAGCCGCACGGCCGGCGAGCCGTCGGTCTTCCTCACGAAGACGGAGTAGCCCGGACCGCCGCCGTATCCCGATTCGTCGAAGAGAACGAGATTCCCGTCCCTCGCGATCTCTCGCGGGTAGGTCCAGTCGAGCCACGAGAGATCCCGCTCCTGCGCCTCCCCGGGACGAAGACACCGCATCTCGCGCTGGTTGCTCTGGCGCGCCAGGAGTGTCCGCCCGTCTCTCGAGACATCGAGCAGGGTCACGTCGCCGGTCGCCCGGTAGAGGGAGCGCTGGCGACTGCGTAGGTCGACGGTGAATACCTCGCTCCCCGAGAGTCCGTAGCCCGCCGAGTACCAGATCTCTTTCCCATCCGGTGACCAGGCCAGTCCTGACTCGGAGCTCTCCTCGGCCGACTGCATCCTCTTCTTCCCGGACCGATCCACGACGATGAGCGTCCCCCGATTGTCGAAGCGGAGCGGATGATCGAAGAACGCCACGAGCGCGCCGTCGGGCGACACACGCGGGTGGCTCAACCAGCCCACGGATTCATACAGAGCCGTTCCGATGGGGAGCTCCAGCCGGTAGCGCCCCGCGACTTCGTGGATGACGGCGAGCTCCTTGCCGTCCGGCGACCAGTCCGCGTCCTCGACCTTCTCGAGAATCTCCCGCGGCGCCCCGCCCGAGAGGGGCGCCACGGCGAGCGTTCCGATCGCGTGATGGGTCGACAGAAAATGACGGCCGAGCGAGACGGCCATCTCGCCGTTTCGGTTGATGGCGAAGATGTCGGCGTCCGGAAGCTCGATGCGGCCGGCTTCGAGGCTGTCCCGTCTCGCCGTGAACAGCCGGATCGGCGCCCCCTGCCAGGCCGCGCCGTAGACGATGGTCAGGCCGTCCGTCGCGAAACGCGCAGAGCGGATCGTGCCGCGGCGAAAGGTCAGCGGAGAGAAGCGCGGGGACGTCGGACGGCCGGTCTTCCGGCCGAGATAGAAACCGATGCCGAGCGCGAGGCCGGCGATCGCGATCGCCGCCAGGGCGAGAGGAAGCCACCCTTGCCGCCGTGGAGCCGCGCTCGCGACGGACGGCGCGGAAGACGACCGGCCCGCGGCGGACTCGAGGTCGAAGGCAAGGTCCCGCGCGCTCTGGAAACGCTCGCTCGGGTTCTTCTCCAGACAGTGCCGCACGATCCGGTCGAGTCCCGGCGCCAGCGCCGTCTCGACGCCCGAGAGCTCCGGGGGGTCCTTCTGAGCGATCGCCGCCATGGTCTCCGCCGCCGAATCGCCGCGGAAGGCCCGATCGCCCGTGAGCATCTCGAAGAGGATCGATCCGAACGAGAAGATGTCCGACCGCTGGTCCGCCGGCTTGCCCCTCACCTGCTCGGGCGACATGTAGCCGACAGTGCCCATCACGGTGCCCGGTTCGGTCACGACCACGGCCGTCGGCGACTTGGTCACGTCGGACTCCAGCGCGGCAACCTTCGCCAGGCCGAAGTCGAGGATCTTCACCCTGCCGTCGGCGGTGAGAAAAACGTTCTCGGGTTTCAGGTCCCGGTGCACGATCCCCTTCTCGTGCGCCGCCGCGAGCCCGCGGGCGATCTGCGCCCCATACTCGAGGGACTTGCGCGTGGGAAGCGCGCCCTCCGACAGGCGCTGCCGCAGCGTTTCCCCGTCGAGGAGCTCCATGACCGCAAAGGCGAGGCCTTCCTCCCGCCCGACGTCGAAGATCGAGAGGATGTTGGGGTGCGACAGCGCCGCGACCGCTCGCGCCTCGCGCTCGAAACGGGACAGGAAGTCGGCATTCGCCGTGAGCCCCTCGGGCAGCACCTTGACCGCAACATCGCGTCCGAGTTTCGCGTCCCGCGCCTTGTAGACCTCCCCCATCCCGCCCGCGCCCAGCGGCGCGAGAATCTCGTAGGGGCCGAGGCGCGTGCCGCTCGGAAGCGTCATTTCGTTCCGGTCGGCGACAGCCGCTCGAGCTCGGTGAACCAGTTCGTCACGAGGTGGAGCTCGCGGACGATACCGGAGTCGGGCGGCTCGACCACCACGTAGAAGCTCTTTCCGTCGGGAGCGACCGAGTAGCCGCGCAGGTTCGGTACGCGGAAGAGCTCCTCCGGCGCCGACGGCGAAACCCGGCCCGCGGTCGAGACCGGGACGCGGAGCAGCCGGTCCTCACGCCAGCAGTAGATGAAGCGTCCGTCCGGCGACCAGCGCGGGCCACGCGCCCCCGCCGCGAGAAGAACGCGCGGTCCGGCTCCGTCGATGCGGTCGACGACCGAGTGCCATCCCTCCGTGTCCCGGTAGTCGTAGGCGAGCCAATGCCCGTCGGGAGACACACTGGCTCCGGAGACGTTGCCGTCGACGATCCTCCGTGGCGGCGCCGACCGGTCGACGCTCGCGAGGATCAGGCCGGGTGTCTTCCCGTACTGCATCGCGACCAGCGACCTGCCATCGGGCGTCCACGCGAGCGGGTACTTCTCCTCCCCGGGCGCGACGATCTGCTCCGGTGGACCGCCGCCGTCGGCACGCTGGCGGCACACGCTCCAACCGGCCTCTCCCTCCGCCGAGGCCGAGTAGGCGACGGCGCTCCCGTCGGGAGACCAGACGACGGTCAATCCCTGCGCGCGGCGCCCCGCGAGCGGAAGGCGGGAGCGAATCTGGCGGGTCAGATCGTAGATCCACACGGACCCGTCGAACGTGATGACCGCCAGGCTCCTCCCGTCGGGAGACGGCATGGGGACGCCGAACGCGTCGGCGGCGAACGGCAGGAGCTCGAGCGAACCCTTCTCGTCGACCCGGCCGATCTGGATCTGCTCGATCCCGCTCCCCCGGATGTATCCCGTCGCGTAGACGAGCGTGCCGCCGTCGGACACGGCCAGCGCCGAGGCGCCGTTGCCCCCGTTCGCGACGTCCTTCAGGATGGCGACGGGCGGGCCGGCCAGGCGTCTCCGCGCGAGATCGAAGGGCGCCGCCATGAGCGTGCGATCCGGCCGAACGAGGAGCAGATGCCCGTCGGCCGTGTAGCGCGCGAACGAGACTTCCGGCGCGAGCGCCTCCAGCTTCCGGGTCGCGACGTCGAGCAGCGCCGCGCCGCCCCACGGGGTATCGCCCTCCTCGCAGAGCAGCACGAGCTCGGGGGAGATCCTCTGCGGCCACTGCAGCGCCCGGCGCGCCGGTTTGCCCTTCCAGACGACGCTCTCCAGAGACGTGTCGGGACTCCCTCCGTCGGCGGGAATGCGCCAGAGCCCCTCGGTCGTGGACGGGGCGACGACGATCGACCCGTCGTCGCCCCAGCTGCCGCCGTAGTAGTCGGGGATCCGAGCGACGACCTGCGTCAGCCCGGTGGCGAGCGAGAACTTGCGGACGGCGCCCGTTCCGTTCGCCGCCTCGCCCGACACGTTCGTCGCGAACCCGAGCCACTGGCCGTCGGGCGAGAAGAAGGGACCCTCCGCGGAGGAGCTGTCGGGCACCACCCGCGCCTCTCCCGTGTCGAGGCGGTAGGTCCACAGCATGCCGCGCTCGCCCTCCTTCTCCGCGACGAACGCGAGGGTGCGGCCGTCGCGCGATATGGCGAGCACGGGCGAGGCCCAGCCGGTGAGGCGCGTGCCGGCGGGCAGGGGCACGAGGGAGTGGACGGCGGCCCCGGGCGGGACCGCGCGAGGCGTCGCGAGCCGGCGCGCCGCCAGGAATCCCGCCGCGAGAGAGACGGCGATCGCGGCCGCGGCGAGCACGTCGGAGACCGTCTCGCCCTCGAAGCACCGGCGTCCGGTAAGCATCTCGTAAAGCACGGCGCCGAACGACCAGACGTCGGACCGCTTGTCGACGGGCCTGCCGCGCGCCTGCTCGGGCGACATGTAGGCCGCCGTCCCGATCACGACGCCGGCCTGCGTCGCCTGCGCGGTGAGCGTTGGC
>JBKOVK010000200.1:0-4198 GCA_046724475.1 Acidobacteriota bacterium
CAGCCCTCGCGGGAGCTATCATCCCGGCCCATGCCGGTGACCTATCGGATCGACCCGGAGCGCAAGCGCATCCTGACGCGCTGCGAGGGAAACGCCACGCTGGCCGAAGTTCTCGCGCACTTCGACGAGCTCGAGCTCGACGCGAATTGTCCGCCGGGAGCCGACGTGCTACTCGATCTGACGGGGATGACCAATCTCCCCAACGTGGGTCAGATCCGCACGGCGGCCGATCGCGCCGGCGACGCCGCGCGTCGTGTGCGCTTCGGCTCCGTCGCCATCGTCGTCAAAAGCGACGCGCTCTTCGGCATGGCGCGCGTCTTCGAGGCATTCACGGACCGGTACTTCGCGCGCACGTCGGTCTTCCGAAACGGGGAGGCCGCCGAGGCGTGGCTGGACAAGCCGACGTCTCACTGAGAAAGAAAAACGCCCCCTCTCCCGTCACGAGAGAGAGGGCGTTGCGGAAACTCGCCGTCGACGTCTACGGAGTCAGGACCTTCCGCAGGATGCCTCCGACCTCGGCGCCGCCTTTCTTGTCGACGTAGTCCACGACGATCGGCGTGAACTTTCCGACCATGTCCGACTTGAGCCCAAGCTTCTCGAAGCTCGAGCCCAGGCTCGCCAGACCCGCCGCCGTGCCCCCGGCCTTGCCCATCGCCGAGCCCGCGACGTCCGAAGCCGTGTCGGAGGGAGGCGCCTTCTTGATCAGCTCCGCGGCCTCGGGCACCGCGTTCGCGACCTTTCCGTAGTCGTCCTTGGGCAGGGCCGTCTGCGCGTAGTTGAAGATGGCGCCCGCGCCTCCGGCCGCCTGCTCGTCGGTGATGTTGAGCTGTTTGGCAAGCGTCTGGACGAGCGAGCCCTCGTCGGCGGCCAATGCGAAAGCGGCGAAACCCAAGACGAGAAGGGAAACCAGCGCGATCCGTTTCATGGAAACCTCCTTGATAACAACCACAACCTACCTCTAGGGTTCGTCTTCGGTAATCGTCCAGGTCTTGTCCGGGTTGTAGCGCGTGATGGCCTGGGCGAGCTTAGCCGTCTCGGGTCCGAGATCCTTCTGGTAGACGACGCCGTCCTTCTTGTCCTTGACGGCGTCGCCGGAATCCACGAGGTCCTTGGCGTCGGGGCCCAGGATCTCGAGCAGAGCCGCCGTGTCGTTCTTCTCGGCCGCGGCAACCAGGGCCTCGGCCGCCGCCTGCGGCGTGTCGAACGTCTTCCGGCGACGGCCGCGGTGAGAACCATCCCGGGGGCGCTTCGGAGTCGGAATCGGAGCGTTTGCAGCATCCGCATGGCGACCTCCAGTCCTGGCGAAGCGAGCTTATCGCCGGCACCGCGCGCCGGGCAAACCGGCAGGTTCGCCGATACGATCGATCCAATCCGTGCGATCCTTCGGCCAGGGAATGCGCGCTTGATTCGTCTCACTCCGGCACGGGCCGGCCTGGCCGCGCTCGTGTGCCTCTTCACCGCTCCCGCCCTCGCCCAGAAGACCGACGTCATCGTCCTCCAGGGGGGCGACCGGATCACGGGAGAGATCAAGTCCTACGACCAGGGCCGGCTGACCGTCGACACGTCGCACTCGAGTTGGATCAAGATCAAGTGGAGCCTGGTCGTCTCGATCACGTCGGACAAGATCTTCGACGTCGAGACGGTCGACGGCGTCCACCACTTCGGCTCGCTCGCGCCGTCGGAGCCGATCGGACGGCTCACGATCGTCGAGGCAACGGCGCCGATCACGGTCGCGTTTTTCGACGTCTTCGACCTGTCGCCGGTCTACCAGACCTTCTGGAGGCGCTGGGAGGGCTCGCTCGACCTCGGGTTCAATTACACGCAGTCGAGCAACCTGACGCAGTTCAATCTCAACTTCTCAGGCATCTACCGGATGAAGGACGGCCAGTTCTCGACGAACCTCTCGGCCTTCTTCAGCCGCCAGAACGGCGTCACGGGCGCCGAGCGAGGAGACTTCGGGATTCTCTACGACCGTTTCCTCGGAAACCGTTGGGTGCTGGAGGGAGGCATCGGCGTGGACCGCAACATTCAGCTCGGATTGAAGTTTCGCGAGTTCGTCGGAGTCGGCGCCGGCCGGTACATCGTCCAGACCAACCAGTCCCAGCTGCTGACCTACGCCGGCTTCACGGCCAACCACGAAGTGCCGGTGGACGGCGCGGACATCGACAGCGCCGAGGCCGTCGTCGGCTCCCGCTACACGTACTTCATGTACGACTTCCCCAAGCTCACGGTCTCGGCAAGCGCGCAGGTCTTTCCGAGCTTGACCGTATCGGGACGCGTCCGCGTTCAGGCCGACGCATCCGTCAAGCGCGAGATCATCAGCGACTTTTACCTGGCGATCTCGATCTTCGACAGCTTCGACAGCAAGGACCCGTCGACCGATACGCCGAAAAACGACTGGGGCCCGACGATCTCGGTCGGCTGGCAGTTTTAGGGTTGCGGGACCGGCGCCGGCAGGGACGCCGTCGTCGGCGCCGAGACCGGCTGGCGCGCTTTCTCGAGCGTCGTGATCGTCACGTGATCGCGCTGCAGGACGTTCTGTCCGTAGCCCTTCTTCGTGATGAACTCCATGTCCACTTGGAGGTACGGAACCGCCTTCGGCAGCAGCTCCTTGCGGTAGTGCCAGACCTCGCGCCAGTTGGTGTTGGAGTCGATCGCCTTGGTGCCCGGCCCGGAGAACTGGTCGGAGGTCTGCGCGCGCTTCGCCGACGAGGGCTTGGCGCCTCCGGCTCCCAGTTGAGCCTGGGCGTTGGCGGCGTCGAGCGAGCCCACGGTCGACATGCCTTCGGCCTCGCTGGCGTCCTCGCCCGTATTGATGGGCTTGCGCCCCACGTAGGTCGGCGGTCCCAGAAGGACGAAGACCATTCCCCGGTCCGTCAGGCTGCCGCGCTGTTTCTCGTCCTGCGGAAAATACAGGTCGGCGAACGAGACGCGCCGCTCGAACGTCGTCTGGAAGACGTTGTCATCGGAGCCGGGCTTGGGGTTGCGCGACGCCCAGAACTTCTGGACGAACTCGGCGCGCTCGGAGGCGCTCGAGAGTGAGGACCATGTCCTCTTTTCCTCGGCCGTCATGATCCATTGGACGGGACCGGCGCCCCACTTTTCGCCGGGCGGCTCGCTGATGTTGGCCGGCGCCTTGAATTCCTGGTACCTGGTGAACAGGGATGATCCGGAACCGTCGATCGCGGGAGCCGTTTCCTCCGGCGCCGAGCCCTTGCGTGCCTCATCGAAGGCCGCGAGGGCCTTCTTCGAGTACATGCTCGGATCCAGGTTCGCGTTGGGATTGAGCTTGAGAAAGGCCGTGAACTCCTGCTTCGCCGCTTCGGGGTTGCCGAGATTGGCGTCGCAAACGGCACGGTAGAACGCGGAAGGTCCTTCGAGCTGCTTCTTGGCGCCTTCGTTGCCGGGCTTGGCGGCCTCGGCATCGAGCGCGTCGAGTGTCTTCAAGGCTTCGTGCCAGGCCTCGCCCTTGACCTGTGCCTTGGCTTTCTGGAACAACTCGGGCAGCGTCTGGGCACTTCCAGCGAGGGAACTGGCGAGCGGCAGGAGAACGAGAGCGAGAATGCGAGCCGGTCGCGTCATGGCGGGCCTCCCGAACCGATCTTACGTCCGTTAAGTGCGCAGGGGGGTGTCCTTCATTTGTCACCGGACCTGCCCGGCGGCCGCCGCCCTGGCCGCGTCGAGCGTGGCGAGAGTGGTCTGGTCCCGCTGCAGGACATTGACCCCGTAGCCGGTTCGGGTGATGAACTCGATGTCGACCTGCTGACCGCCCCCTTTCGACGGGAGCTCGCTCCGGTAGTGCCAGACCTCGCGCCAGGCCGGACTCGCTTCCGAGACCCTCGCCGCCGGGCTGAAAAAGAGGTCCGTGGCGCCTGCGCCGGTCAAGCCCGCGGGCTCCCCGATCGAACTTAGCGCCCGCTGGTAATAGTCCGTCGCATGTGAGCCGACCGTCGAGAGACCCGCGTCGTCGTTGACGTCTTCGCCGTTGCGAATGGGCTTGCGTCCGACGTACGAGGGCGGACCGAGCAGCACGAACACCATCCCCCGGTCCGACAGGCTTCCTCGGGTTCCGTCGGCCGCCACGAAGGTGGCGTCCGCGAAGGCTACGCGCCGGTCGAAGGACGTCCGGAAGACGTTGTCGGGGTTTTCCGGGTGCGGATTGCGTCTCTTCCAGAAGATGTCCACGAACTCCTGCAGG
>JBKOVK010000297.1:0-5265 GCA_046724475.1 Acidobacteriota bacterium
CTTGGGCTGCGCGATGGGAACCTTCCACCGCATTTTTCGAGAGCCCCCGTCACGAGACTCCTGGATGTCGGGATTGCCGTCGGGTCCTCCCTGGATCTTCTTCGCCCATCGCCCTACGCCCGAGATGCTGGCTCGTCTGAGCCCGGCCAATGCCGAGGTGCTCAAGTTGATGCAGAAAGATCCCGCGATCGCCGGCGGCCTGGACCGCCTGCGTTCGGAGTGGACGGCGGAGACTCTCGTTCACAACGACATCAAGGGAGACAACCTTCTCGTCCGCAAGGACGGCGACGGGCAGATCCGGGTTGCGATGATCGACTGGGAGCTGGTCCAGATCGGCGACCCTGCCTGGGACGTCGGCAACGTCTTCCGAGATTTTCTGGGCTACTGGCTGATGACGGTCCCGCTCAGCAGCGACCTCACACCCGAGCAGATGCTAGACGGAGCGCAGCTCCCCCTCTCAGCCCTCCATCCCGCCGCGCGGTCGTTCTGGAACGCCTATCGCACGGGCGCGTGGCTCGATGGCGAGGCGTCGGGCGCCTTTCTCTTGCGCGCGCTCGGATATGCGGCCGCGCGAATGGCCCAGGGCGCATACGAGCTTTCGGTGGGCGCGGGGCAGGCGTCGAACCTCGCCGTGGTGACGTTGCAGGTTGCCGCCAACATCCTCGCCGAGCCGGCGGCGGCCTCGCTCCATCTGCTCGGCGTTCCCGTGCCGTTTGGGAGGCCCGGTAATGTCCGGCTCGTCCGCTGACCTTCGCGCGATGGTCGGCGCCGTCACGATTCGATCTCCGACCAGTTTCACCGTCGGAGACGACACGCTGGAGCTGCCGACCGCAGACGCCGCCGTCGAAGACCCGTCCCGCGGGCGGGTGCTGACCGATTGTCTCGCGAGCGCGCTCTATCGCCGTCTTTACTGCAGGCCTCAGCGAGGTCACGCTCTGGCACCACCCGGCCATCGAGCGGTGCGCTCGTTCGTGGAACGACTCTCCGAGGCCAACTCGGGCCGAGGGACGTGGGAACCGGGCTGGGTGATTCGCGGGGTGGAGTCCGACGGCGCTCTGGTCGTGCACAAGCAGACCGACGACCTCACGCTCTGGGCGCGGCCGAGCCAGTTTCGTCCGAGATCGGGAGCGGCCGCCCCGGGCGAGGTCGGACGGCTTTGGCTCGGGAAGGAGCTTCGCGAAATGCTTCCGGGCTACTACATGGCGATGGGGGATGCGGATCAGGAGGATTACGATCCGGAAACGCACCCGTCGACGGTCCGTTTCTACTTCCACCTCGCCTCAACCGGAGCGGAGCTCTGGGTCCGCGAGCTGACGGGGCGACTCAACGCGGCCGCCGTGCCGTTTCACGCCAAGCTTCACAGCGATCCCGCGATGTATGTGCGCGCGGACGCCGCCGTCCTCTATGTTTCGCGAAACGATCTGACCCGCACGATGGCGATTTTGCCGGCGGTCCACGCCGCCCTTTCGCGCCACCTTCGTTCCTCCACGCCGATCTTCACGAAGCGGCTGGCGCGCGGACTCGCCGTTGCCGAGGATCCGGGCGACGGACGAAGCTTCGGCCAGCATCGCTGCGGGCTCGTCGCGGAGGCACTGGTTCGCCACTTCGAGACCGGCGGGAACACGGCGCGCGGCGCCGCCACTGCCGTCGTCGCTCGTTTCGCCGAGGCCGGGCTCGACGCGAGGCGGCCCTGGCTCAACGCGGGCTCGCCAGACACCTATGCATGGCCGGCGTCGCCGACGCGCCGCGCGGCGAGTCCGGTTTGAGATGACACGCGCCCGTAACCGCCTCCTCGACGCCGCGGTCCGGATCGGTGAAGCGCTTTGCGCACGCGCCTACTGGCACGAGGAACGGTGTAACTGGGTCGGGCGATCGCCGCGCGAGATGACGGAGCCCGGCAAGCCTCTGACGCCGACGGTGGCCGCGCTGGGTCCCGAGCTGTACTCGGGCACCGCGGGCATCGGGCTGTTTCTCGCCGAGCTGCATCGTAGGAGCACCTCGCCGGAGTTCCGGAACACCGCGTCGGGTGCGATTCGGCACGCGCTCTCGAAGAGCGGCGAGATGTCTCCTTCGAACAGGCGCAGCTTCTACAGCGGAGCTCTCGGCATCGCGTACGCCGCGACGCGCGTGGGCCTGATTTTCGGCGAATCCGATTTCGTTCGCGCGGGTGTGGATCTCGCGACGAGCGCTGTCTCTTCGAACGGCGAGCATCTGCTCGACGTGATCGGCGGCAACGCCGGGGCCGTCGCGCCGCTCCTGTGGATGAGTGGACTTCCGGGCGCAGAGCGGCTTCGCGAGGGAGCGGTCGCGCTGGCCGCCGAGCTCGCCGCGGCGGCGGTGAAAGAGGATGGTATCTGGCGCTGGGAAAACGACCGGGCGTGCGGGAGAGGGATGGGCCCCACGTCACTCTGCGGACTCGCGCACGGTGCGTCCGGCATGGGTCTCGCCTTGATCGAGATGGGCGCGACGTTTCACCGGACCGATTGGATCCAAGGAGGTCTCGCCGCCTTCGCGTACGAGGATCGCCACTACGACGCCCAGCGTGAGAACTGGCCGGACCTGCGCGAGTTTCCCGAGCCTCGCGACGGGACCCGGCCGCAACCCGCGAAACGGGCGCCGTCCTTCATGAAGGCATGGTGTCACGGCGCCCCGGGCATCGGGCTCGCGCGCCTGCGAGCCGCTCAGCTTCTCTCGGAGAATCGCGACACGCTCATGGCGGCAGCGCGGAACGCCATACACGCGACCACCGCGCAACTGGAGTCTCTCCCCGCCGAGGCGGATGCGTCGCCGTGCCACGGCCGGGCGGGTCTCGCCGAGACTCTCATCTACGCGACGCACGTTCTCGGCGATCCGGAACATGCCGCTCGTGCAACGCGCGCGTGGAGGAGCTCGGTGCGCCGGTTCTTCACCGAGCCCTCCGAATGGCCGTGCGGAGTTGCCTCCGGCTGGAACAACCCGTCCCTCATGCTCGGTCACGCGGGGATCGGATACGCATTGCTGCGCGCGGACGATCCGTCGGCTTCACCGTCGCTGCTTCTGGTGGAGCCCGCCGCCTGATCCCTCAGTCGGTCGCAGACCTCCGCGCGCCTTCGAGGGACAGCAGCCGCCCCTTCGCCGCGAGACCGCCGGCGAATCCGGTCAGCTCGCCCGAGGCGCCGACGACACGATGGCAGGGCGCGACGATGGCGACGGGGTTCTTGCCGTTCGCGGCGCCCACGGCCCGCGCGGCCGTCGGGCTCCCGATCTGCCTCGCGATCTGACCATAGGAACGCGTCTCGCCGAACGGAATCGTGAGCAGAGCGCTCCAGACCTTTCGTTGGAAGGGAGTGCCGGATACGTCCAGCGCAACGTCGAAGGCCGTGCGCCGGCCCGCGAAGTACTCCTCGAGCTCATGCTCGGCCTCGAGCAATATCGGATGCGTCGGATCCTTGGCGCCCGACTCGACCGGCACACGACCCGGCCGGTCGTTCTCGAAGAGAACGGCCGCAAGACCTTCGTCGGTCGCGACGAGCGTGAGCCGCCCGATCGGCGAATCTACCGTCTTCGCGACGTAGCGCTTCGTGGCAGCCTGGACCAGCGTCTTCATCGCGCCTCCTCTTCGGACCTTAGAACGCCTCAGAGGAACACTTGGTTGCGGCCGGCGCATCACCGCCGCGGTACGGAAGGCGGAAGCCAGCCCGCGCGTTCGAGCAGACCGAGAAAGGCGGGGTCGTCGAGGGAGACCGGAGGAAAATATTCTCCTTTCGCTTCGCGGTTCCACCATCGGCCGGTCTTCCGGCGCTCCTCCGAGGTCGTGAACCGATACTCGTACACCAGGGCGCGCACGAATTTGGGTGGCTTCTCGGGGAACGGATTCTCGCCCATCAGAGAGAGCGTTCCCTCGTCGTTCTGCAGGAGCAACGCCATGAAGTGCACGAACCAGGGCTCCTGGTACCAGGGCGAGAACCCGCAAAACCACATCAGCCAGTCCAGCCGCAGGTGATACGGAGCGAACTGGGGAGGTCTCCGGCTCGGGTCGCCCGGTTTGGCCTTGAACGAATACTCCCGCCACACCGTGTCGGGTCCGAGCGTGTCGGCCGATGTTCCCTCCACGACGACCTCGTACCTCGGCCGTGTGATCGAGCCGAACGCGCCGTAGGTGTTGACGAGATGGAGTGGATCGTAGGAGGTGTTCATCGCCTGCCTCGGAGACAGGAGATTGAGAACGGGACGGATGCTCAGAACCACCACCAGAACCGCCAGCGCTACGACTGCATACCGCTGGAACCGCGACGGGCGGACGACGGTGGGCGGGGTCGTTCGTAGCAGTCTGACGAGAATTCGATCGTCGAGAGTCGAGGTCGCGAGGACGATCGTCAGGAGACCGAGAAAGGAGAAGTTTCCGCTCGCCATCAGCCACAGGTGAAAGTAGATCGTCACGAGGCCGGCCAGCGCAGCAAAGGGCTGTGGAGCGAAATACGCGAACGGGACCACGAGCTCCGTGAAGTGATTGAACAGTACGCCGAACTGATGGACCGGTTTGGGCAGCCAGTGGAAGTACCACGAAAAGGGGTTGGGCATCGGCTGGGTCTCATAGTGGTAGTAGAGGCACGTCAGGTCTCTCCAGCACGAATCCCCCCGGATCTTGATGAGGCCCGCTCCGAACATCGTCCGAAAGAGCATCCATCGAATCAGCAGGATCACGATCCCGCTCGCCGCCGTCCTCTCGCCTCCCAGAAAGACGGCGAGAAAGCCGGCCTCGAGGAGCATGGTCTCCCAGCCGAAACCGTAGAAGACCTGACCGACGTTGACGAACGACAGATACAAGACCCACATCGCTCCCCATACGAGCGCCGACAAAAGCCAGCCGCGCTTCTCCGAGAGGCCGCTCAAGGCCACCAGCGAGAGAGCAATGCCGAGCCACGACGCCCCCACGAAGTCGCCGTCCCGCGGAAGGAAGAAGAAGAGACTTGGGGAGGCCGCGAACGGCACGGCTTCGACGAAGCGGGGAACGGGCAGGATCCCGTGCTCACCCAGGAGGGGCACGAACTGGTTGGCTGCGACGAGAAACGCGACGAGATAGACGAGAGCGAGTCCGCGCTGAAAGATGCGCCGGGTTAGCCGGTAGTCGGTCCCGATCAGGGAACCGGGCCAACCAACTCTAGTGAGACGTTCCAGGCGGCGACTTCTCGCTGCGGTCGTTCGGCGCCCGTCTTCGGAGAGCGGAGGTGATGGCTTCGACGACCAATCTTTCCTCGCTCGAGACACCGTGGCCCAGCCCGAGAG
>JBKOVK010000140.1:0-4325 GCA_046724475.1 Acidobacteriota bacterium
GACCTTCGCCTCCGGCAGGAGGGCGCGCATCTCGAAGATCGAGATCATCGGGAGGATGCGGATGAACAGGAAGAGCAGGGCGATGAAGAGCCCGATCGAGCCGATGTAGGTCATCCAGTCGAAGATGGTCCCGCTGTACAGGCCCCAGGACGAGGGCAGGAAGTCGCGGGAGAGACTGACGACGACGATGATGTAGCGCTCGAGCCACATCCCGACGCTGACGATCATCGCGACGACGAACAGCGCCGGGACGTTGCGGCGGACCTTGCGGAACCAGAGGGCCTGCGGCCCCACGAGGTTGCAGAACAAGAGCGCCCAGTACATGTGCTTGTACGGTCCGTGCAGCCGGTTCCAGATCATGAAGCGCTCGTACGTGTTGCCGCTGTAGAACGCCATGAAGGCTTCGACGACGTAGCCGTAGCCGACGATCAGGCCCGTCGCGAGCAGGATCTTGGCCATGTTGTCCATGTGCTTCATCGTGATGAAGTCCTGGAGGCCGTAGATCTTTCGCAGCGGGATCGCGAGCGTCAGCACCATGGCGAAACCGGCGTAGATCGCGCCGGCCACGAAATAGGGAGGAAAGATCGTGGCGTGCCAGCCGGGCACGATGCCCGCGGCGAAGTCGAAGGACACGACGGTGTGGACCGAGAGGACCAGAGGCGTCGCCAAGCCCGCGAGCAGCAGCGAAGCCGTTTCGTAGCGGTGCCAGTGTCGCGCGGAGCCGCGCCACCCCATCGCCAGGCCGCCGTAGAGGATCTTGGCCCAGAGCTTCTTCGCGCGGTCGCGCAGCGTCGCCAGGTCCGGGATCATCCCGACGTACCAGAAGAGCGCCGACACGGTCGCGTAGGTCGAGACGGCGAAGACGTCCCATATCAGGGGGCTGCGGAAGTTCGGCCACATCCCCATCGTGTTGGGGTAGGGGATGAGCCAGTAGTCGAGCCACGGTCGGCCGGTGTGCAGCGCGGGATAGAGGCCCGCGCAGGCGACCGCGAAGATCGTCATCGCTTCGGCGAACCGGTTGATCGAGTTGCGCCAGGGCTGGCGCAGCAGAAGCAGGATGGCCGAGATCAGGGTTCCCGCGTGGCCGATCCCGATCCACCAGACGAAGTTGACGATCTCGAATCCCCAGCCGACCGGCTGGTTCACGCCCCAGATGCCGATGCCGCGGAAGAGCAGCCACGTCACGGCGAAGAGGAGCATCATCGTCAGCGCGAAGCCGACGGCGGCCCCGAAGAACCAGGCCTTCGGCGTACGCCGCGAAAGCGCGATCGAGGCGAGCTTGTCGGTGAGCGTCGTGAACGTGTAGCCGGGCGCGAGGAAGGGGCTCCCCGGGCGCGCCGCGCGAGCGGTCTCGGCGAGCGGGGCAGGGGTCTCGTCGTTCATGCGCCCTTCTTCTCCTCCGCGGGCGCGCCCGCCGCCAGAGCCGCGTTCTTGTTCGACAGCGAGGCAAGATAGGTGGTCCTCGGCCGCGTGCCGAGCTCGGTCAGGACGCCGTAGGTCCGCTTCTCCGCGCGGAGCTTCGAGACGACGCTCTGCGGATCGTCGATGTTCCCGAACGTAATCGCCTGCGCCGGGCACGCCTGCTGGCACGCCGTCACGATCTCGCCGTCCTTGATCGGGCGGTTCTCGCGCTCGGCGACGTAGCGCGCGCGGTTGATGCGCTGGACGCAGTAGCTGCACTTCTCCATCACGCCGCGGCTGCGCACCGTGACCTCGGGGTTGCGCACCATCTTCAGGATCTCGGTCTTGAAGTCCGAGTAGAGGAAAAAATTGAATCGCCGCACCTTGTACGGGCAGTTGTTGGAGCAGTACCGCGTGCCGACGCACCGGTTGTAGACCATCTGGTTCAGGCCCTCGGCGCTGTGCACCGTGGCGTTGACCGGGCAGACGACCTCGCACGGCGCGTTCTCGCAGTGCATGCACGTCACAGGCTGGTGCAGCGTCTCGGGATCCTCGAGGTCGCCGTGGTAATACCTGTCGATCCGGATCCACTGCATGGCCCGGCCGCGCGCGACCTGGTCCTTGCCGACGACCGGGACGTTGTTCTCGGACTGGCACGCGATGACGCACGCGTTGCAGCCGACGCACGAGGAGAGATCGATCGACATGCCCCAGGCGTAGCTGCCGGTCGGCATCCGCGGGTAGAGCGAGTCGTGAGGTCCGAGAGCCTCCTCGCCCATCTTCGCCACGACCTCGGGGTCTTCGCGGTAGGCCGCGGCGGACACGGCGCGGACGGGATCCCGCCCTTCCATCGACCAGTGGTGCTGGGTCGTGGCCAGCGCCTCGCGGCGCAGCGTCTTGCGAATCTGCAGCCCGGAAGCCGCCCAGAGGGCGTCGGACGTCCGCAGCGGATACGCGTCGTAACCTTTCCCGTAGGCGACGCGGCCGCCCAAGGTTCGCCCGTTGCCGAAGTGCACCGTCACACAGTCCGGGGCCTGGCCGGGCAAGACCCAGACCGGAGCTGTGATCTTTCGATTCCCGAGCGACAGCTCGACGATGTCTTCGGTCGTCACGCCGAGCTTCTGCGCCGTGGCCGGAGCGATCAGCGCCGCGCTCTCCCAGGTCAGCTTGGTCAGCGGCTTTGCGAGCTCCTGGAGCCAGCCGTTGTTGGCGTAGGTGCCGTCCCAGACGGTCGGGTCCGGGCGGAGGAGAAGCGTTAGACCCGTTCCGGGTTCCGGGTTCCGAGTTCCGTGTGGGGGAGCGGGGCGGGCGCTGACCGATTTCGCGGGGAATGCCGAGCCCTCGACGACGCCGTCGTGGAGCGCCTTGCGCCAGGCGGCCTCGAAATCGCCGCCCGGGAGCTTACCCTTCCAGTACTCCTTGACGATGTCGTGGCCGCTTTTTTCGGGCTGATCCGAGAACGCGCCGACGAGCTCGTGGGCGGTCTTGCCCGCGAAGAGCGGAGCGATCAAAGGCTGCAGGATTGTCACCGTGCCGTCGAGCGCCCGCGCGTCGCTCCAGCTCTCCAGCGGATGCGCCGCGTTGATGTGCCAGTGACAGAGGCGCGACGTCTCGTCCTCGTAGAGGCCGAGATGGATGCGCAGGCCGACTTTCGACATCGCCTCTGCGAACGCGAGGTCCGCGGGAGCGTCGAACACCGGATTGCCGCCCACGATGACGAGTGTGGAGACGCGGCCGGCGCGCATGTCCTCGACCAGGGCCGCGAAGGTCGCCCCGGGCGATCCGCCGTCCGCGGCGGGCTCTGTGTGGGTCACGGTCTTGCCGGTGTTGCCCAACGAGCCATTGATCGCATGCGCGAGGGCGTGCACCGAAGGAGGCTGCGACTCGCCGGCCACGACGACGCTCGTTCCGCGGTGCGCTTTGAGATCCTCTGCCACGGCGGAGACGAAGGCGTCGCCGCCGGCCGACGCCGTGCCCGCGCCGACGGCCGCGGCCACTGCTCGCGCGAACTCTTCGATCTGCGCCGGAGTCATCGGGCGGCGATGGTCGGCCCGAGCTCCCGTCAGAGTCGGCGTGGACTCCACGACGTAGAGGCGGTTGATCCCGTCGGGCTTGCGGCGGCGCGAGGCGAAGTCGCGCACGGTCCTCGGCATCGCGGGGCCGGAACCGAGGAAGTCCGACTCGAGCGAGAGAATGACGTCGGCCTTCTCGAAAGCAGGTTGAGGCTCGAGCCTCTCGCCGAACGCGAGCCGGGCGCCTTCGAGCACGTTCTCGCGGCCGACGGGCTCCCAGGAGACCCACTTGGCGTCGGGGAACGCGGCGAGGACGGCCGAGAGCTGGCTCTTCAAGGTCGGCGAAGTGACCGCTCCGGTCAGAAACCGCAGGCCCGCGCCGCGTCCCGGCCGCTCCTTCTCGAGCGCCAGCCGTGCCGCGGCCAGGAACGACGACCAGGGGCGGATCTCGCCGCGCTCCGTCATCGCCTGCGAGCGGTCCGGGTCGTAGAGGTTCAGGATGAACGCCTGCATGAATACGTCCGTGCCGCCCAGGCTCGCGGGATGGAGCGCATTGCCCTCGATCTTGATCGGGCGTCCCTCGTAGCTCTCCGCCAGGATCCCGCGCGCGTAGCCGCCGTGGATATGCGCGGTCGCGTACTGCAGCGTGTCGCCGGGAACGATTTCCTCCGGCGCCTTGACGTACGGGAACACCTTCTCGGTCGGCTGGCGCACGCAGCCCGTCAGGCCCGCCAGCGCGATCGAGGCTCCCATCAGCGTCAGCAGCTCGCGCCGGTCCAGACCCGAGTCGATCGGGACGCGGAACTCGCGATGGAGGTGCTCGCGGAAATCCTCCGTCTCGAGCAGCTCCTCGAGGCTGCGCCAGTACTCGCGTCCGCGCAGCGCGGCGAGCCGCGAGCGCGCCTCTTCGAT
>JBKOVK010000097.1:0-5815 GCA_046724475.1 Acidobacteriota bacterium
GGCGCAGGCCCGGGAGCGCCAGAAGAACAACCTCGTCGCCCGCGAGACCTGCGCGGCCGCGCACGGCGACGCCGTCGAGATCTCCCGGCGCACCTCCGTGCGCGTCGAGGTCGACGAGGCGTCCACGCGCACGGAACGGGGCACCCTCGACGCGGCCCGCGAAGCCCGCTTCGAAGCCGAGGTCGCGGCGACGCGGAGCGCCTCGGACCTCCAGCACCTCGTGACCCAGGCGCGGGAGGAATTCGGCGTCGAGCCCGACGCCCTCGAGGGTCCGGAGGATATCTCGCCCGAGGGCCTGGCCACGCTCGAGGCCGAAGTCGCGGAGCTCGCCGCGTCCATCGAGCGCCTGGGCCCGGTCAACGTGCTCGCCTTCGAGGAGCACAAGGAGATGTCGGAGCGCCTGACGTTCCTGACGACGCAGCGCGACGACCTCCTGCGCTCGATCGCCGAGCTCCAGGAGTCGATCCGCAAGATCAACGCGACGTCCTCGGAGCGGTTCGCCGACGCGTTCCACAACATCAACGCCAACTTCAAGGAGATGTTCACGCGGCTCTTCCAGGGCGGCACGGCCGAGATGAAGCTCCTCGACGAGACCGACATCCTCGAGTCCGGCATCGAGATCGACGCGCACCCGCCCGGCAAGCGCAACCAGTCGATCCTGCTGCTGTCGGGGGGAGAGAAGGCCCTGACGGCAATCGCCCTGCTGATGGCGATCTTCCGCTACAAGCCGTCGCCGTTCTGCATCCTCGATGAAGTCGACGCGCCGCTGGACGAGGCCAACATCGACCGCTTCACGCGCCTGCTGCGCGACATGACCGAGGAGACGCAGTTCATCGCGATCACGCACAACAAGCGCACCATGGAGACCGCCGACGTCATGTACGGCGTCACCATGGAAGAGCCGGGCTGCTCCAAGATCGTCTCGGTCAAGTTCGACTGATCCACGCGGCCTCCGGCGTGAGAGCCGCTCACGTCGATTGCGGTCATCCCGAGGAGCGCAGCGACGAGGGATCCCGGACTCGATTGCGGAAGTGGTGATCGAGCACAGGATCCCTCGCTGTCGCTCGGGATGACTGCGACTCGCGTTTGACCTGTCGCCCCGCATCCCGTAGGATTCGCCGTTCCGAGCCGACGTAGCTCAGTCGGTAGAGCAGCGGTTTCGTAAACCGCAGGTCACCGGTTCAAGTCCGGTCGTCGGCTCCAACCCGCACATGCGAAAACTGCTGGCTCTGTTCCTCGCGGCCGCCGCGACCGCCTGCGGGAAGCCGCCCGAGCTGACGCGCGAAACGGCGCGCGCGGCGATCGAGGCGTCGGAGGCGTTCCGCGCGCCGCTTGAGGCGGGAATCGTGTTCACCGACACGACCTTCCAGCCCAGCAAGAACGCGCGGCGCGAGATCCTCGAGATCCAGGCGCTCACGGTCAAGGACGACGGGCCGATGGGAGGCGCCGGTCAGACCGCCACGCTGACTTTCACGTATCGGTGGACCGAGGGACCGCTCGCGGGGCACACGCTGCGCTCCAAGGCGCGGCTCCACAGCTCGGGCAGCGCCTGGAAGGCCTACGACGATTACCTCAAGAAGGAACTGTTCCGGACCGAGCGCGGGGAGGACTGAGCGGCGGAGGGAACTCGCCGAGGGTGTCCGGTTTCCTTCCTCATCAAAGGGAGGAAGGCCATGTTCGACACGGCGCTGATCGAGTCCGCACATCCCATTCGCGACGGGCGCCGGGCACGCAGCCTGCCGCTCGCGATCGGCCTTCATGCCGCGGTTCTGGCGGGTTTGATCCTGTCAGCGCTCCTCTCGACGGGAGCAGACCCGGAGCCTCCGGTCACGATCATCTTTCCGGCTTTTCTCGGCGGATCGCCTCCGCCTCAGGGCAACGACTCGCCGCCGGCTCTTCCCCGCAACATCCGATCGAATACGGCAACCGTTCGCCGCGACGTAGCACCCGTGCGGATTCCGGACGAGGTGCCGGCCGCGATCCAGGACGCGGAGACGCACGAGGTCGTGGGCGAAGCGAACGTCACCGGCGACGGTGGAGACGGCGGCTCCCAGGGCAGCCCCTTCGGCATGCCCGGAGGAACGGGTGATGTTCCAACGGTTCCCGGCAGCGGTGGCGGCGACGAGATCCTGATCCCCGGCGTCAACGGCGTGCTTCCTCCGGTGCTGATCCGGCGGATCGAGCCCGAGTATCCCGAGCTCGCGCGCAAGCTCCACCAGGAGGGCGTCGTGATCCTGCGCGCCGTCATCACGATCTCCGGAGCGGTGGACGAGGCCCAGGTGGTCAAGTCCGCCGGCCCGCTCCTCGACGCGGCCGCCCTTTCTGCGGTCCGCCGGTGGAGCTACAAACCGGCGACGCGCGACGGCCGCGCCGTCACGGTCTATCTCGACGTGACTGTGAGCTTCTTCCTCCGCGGCTGATACCTACGGCATCAGCTGCGCCTGGATCAGGATCGCCTGGTCGTTCGCCGGCGAGCCGTCGATGCGCTGACGGTGCGTCCGCGTGTAATCGAGCAAGACCTTGAAGCTGTTGCTTCCTTTGCGGAAGTACCAGGATGTCTCGCCGCTCACGGTCGAGAAGAACTGGCGCGAGACACTCCGGTTGTAGTCGATGGCGGAATAGCGAGCCGCCAGGTCCCACTTGCCGGGAATCAGGAAATAGGCGGCCTGCGCGTACCAGCCGTACGTGTAGAGCCGCGTGCCGCTCGTGTCGCCCTTGGCCTGTCCCCAGAAACCTTCGCCCTGGACCGCGAGGCCCATCCACTTGAACTGCGCGTCGACTCCCCAGGACTTGATGTCGACATCCTCTCCGGTCGTGAAGAGGCCGACGTTGCGCCCGAGCCAGCCCGTGGGTCCCGCGTAGTTCAGCTGGATCGCCTCGAAGCTCGTCGCCGTGAGCTTTTTCAGCGTGTTGATGAAGCCGTTGGTACCGATCGAGAGCGCGGGCGTCTTGTGGCCCTGCAGATCCCCCTCGCTGTTGCCCATGGTCCCGATCGGGTTCCAGACCATGCGCAGCACCGGCATCACGTGGTCCGAGGGACGCAGTGTGTTCTGGCCGTCGCCGCCGAAAACCCCGGCCTGGTAGGCGAACTGACCGTTGCAGAAAGACCCCGCGCCCATCACGCCGATGTCGCGGCTGGGCTTGAACGCGTCGACCGCGATGGCGCGCTCCGGAAACTGCACGAAGCCGTCGTTGTAGAGCTCCTCGCGCGCGTACGGAGTCTTGTACTGGCCTCCCTGCACGGAAACCGCATCGGAGAACTTCCAGTTCAGCCACCCGTCGTCGAGGATGCGGTTGGCCGCGGTGCTCGCGAACTCGAGCTGCAGCCGCCAGGTCAGCCTCGGATCCAGCGCGAACCCCGAAAAGAAGAGCTTGAAGCGCCGGACCCGGAACTCGTTCGCGTCGACTCCGCCGGCGGCCGCGTCGAGATCGAAGTGGGTGAACCGGAACTGCAGGTTGAAGCCCATGCTCCCCTCGAACAAACCGTCCGGCGTGCGAAAGACGATGCCCCGGTACTCGACGTACTCGATGGTCTTGGGAGGCGGAGGGGGCGTGGCGGGCTCGGGCCCGTCATCGGCGAACAGCGGCCCTGCGGCGGAAAGGAGCATCACCAGGCACGGGAGAATCCATCGGTGTCGCGTCATGCTGGGCTATCCTTTCGTTAAAGTACGATTTGATTCAAGAAAATCACATTGAATCGTATAGAATCGGCGGCCTCATGAGCACATCTTCTCAAGGACCGTTCACGGCGGCCGAGGCCGCACGGCGTCTGGGTGTGAGCCACCAGACCCTCAAGCAGTGGATCTACAAGAAGCGCATCCGCTCCGTTCCGACGCCGGGAGGCCATCATCGGATCCCGCGCTCCGAAATCGTGCGCCTGGCGGGCGTGGCCGCCGCGGCCTCGCCCGCGGACCCGTCGGGCCTCGAAGCGATCAGCGGCCGCAACAAGCTGGCGGGCGTAGTGACGCGACTCGAGGTTTCGGGCCTGCTCGCGGAAGTCACCATCGACGTCGGCGGGCAGGAGCTGACCGCGATCATCACGCGCTCGGCGGCCCGGCAGCTCGGCTTGAAAGTCGGCGCTCCGGCCTTCGCCCTCATCAAAGCGACGGAAGTCATGGTGATTCGAGGGTGAAAAGAGCAAGACTCATGCCGCGTTTCGGTGCTTACGCCGCCCTCGCGGGCCTTCTGACTCTCGGAGCCGCGCCGCAGCCGGAGATTCTCGTCTTCGCAGCGGCCAGCCTGACGGAGTCGCTCCAGGAGATCGGCATGGCGTACGAGGCGAAGACCGGCACGAAAGTCGTCTACTCCTTCGGACCCTCGAGCGACATGCAGCGCCAGATTTCCGCGGGCGCGCCGGCGGATGTCTTCTTTTCCGCCGACACGCCGAAGATGGATACGCTCGAGAAGGCCGGTCTCGTACGCAAGGCCGACCGCCGCGAGTTTCTTTCCAACGTTCTCGTCGTCGTGGTCCCTGCGAATTCGCCGACCCTGCCGGCGAACGCGAAGGAGCTCGCCTCCCTCCCGAAGATCGCTCTGGCGGATCCGGCCGCGGTTCCGGCTGGCATTTATGCCAAGAAGTGGCTCGAGTCGGAAGGTCTCTGGAAGCAGGTCGCGCCGAAGGTCGTGCCCGCGCTCGACGTCCGCGCGGCGCTCGCGGCCGTGGCCTCGGGCGCCGTCCCGGCGGGCGTCGTCTATTCGACGGACGCCGCGAGCTCGAAAGGCGTGCGTATCGCCTTCACGGTCACAAACGGTCCTCCGATCGCCTATTCCGTCGCGGTGCTGGCGGGATCCAAGCACGCCGCGGAAGCCCGGGCTTTCGTCAAGTTCGTTGAGTCGGATGAAGGCAAGGCGGTCTTCAAGAGGCGCGGCTTCCGCATCCTCGGTGCGCAGTAAGAGGTGACTCCCAACGACGGTTCGATCCTCTTCCTGACGCTGCGCGTCGCAGTGTGCGCCACGCTGGTCATCCTTCCACTGGGCATCGGCGCGGGATGGCTTCTCGCGCGTCGCGGCGGGACGTTCCGCTCCGTCGCCGAAACGGTGCTGTCGCTCCCGTTGGTGCTTCCTCCGACGGCCGTGGGCCTCCTTCTGCTCCAGGCCCTGCGCCGCACGGGCCCGATCGGACGCTTCCTCGACTCGGCGGGCATCGAGCTCCTTTTCACCTGGAAGGGCGTCGTCGTCGCCAGCGCGGTCATGTCGTTTCCGCTGCTGGTGCGACCCACGCGAACCGCTTTCGAGGAGATCGACCCGCGACTTCTCGCGATGGGACGTTCGCTCGGAAGCAGTCCCGTGCGCGTCTTCGGCCGTGTCGCACTCCCGCTGGCCTGGCGAGGCATCCTGGCCGGCACACTGCTCGCTTTCTGCCGCGCGCTGGGAGAATTCGGCGCCACCATCCTCGTCGCCGGCAACATTCCGGGCAAGACCCAGACCCTCGCCCTCGCGATCTTCCAGCGCACACAGATCGGCCAGGACGAGGCCGCGATGCGCCTCGTCGGCCTGACCGTGGTGATCGCGTTTGCCACAGTGCTTGCCTCGGAGCTCGTGGTGCGGCGGCGGAGCCAGCGGACCGCGGTGTGATCGACCTCGACGTTTCGCTGCCTCTGGCGCGGTTTCCTCTGCGCATCGAGACCACGCTCTCGGGCCAGGCCGTGGCCGTGCTCGGGCCCTCCGGCGCGGGCAAGACGTCGCTTCTGGAATGCATCGCGGGCCTTCGCCGGAAGGCCTCGGGCCGCATCGTGGTGTCGGGGACGACGGTCATGGACTCGGGGCGCCGGATGTTTCTCCCGGCCGAGCGGCGCCGGATCGGGTACGTCCCTCA
>JBKOVK010000184.1:0-8444 GCA_046724475.1 Acidobacteriota bacterium
TGACGGCGTCGGCGATCACGTCGGCGGACTCGGGGACGATCGTTCGGGGACTGGCGGTGGACGGATCGGCCAGGTCGAGCGCGATCACGCGTTTGCGAGGCGCGTCCAGATTGGTCCGGAGGTAGAACACCGTGCCCACGACGTCGATCGGCGTGTGAAAGGCCGCCGGTTCCGCGAGGATTCGTGTCCAGCGCGCCGCGAGATCGGGGCGGTTGGGATCGCCGAGGTCGGCCACGAAGATCTCGCTCTCGGTGCCCTTCTCGGCGACGGCGATCGCAAAACGCCCGTCCTGGCTCGCCATGCAGTAGACCCACGTCGCGTCCTTCCACTCGCGGATCGGCAAATCGCGCGATTGCGGGGATCCGAGACGGTGGTAGAGGATCCGCTTCTCCAGGCGCGGGCCACCAGTGGCTCTCGTCGTTGGGACTCCGCGGCCGACGTAGAAGAATCCGCGGCCATCGTGAGTCCAGCAGGCCGCATTCAGGACGCCACGAAGGACGTCGCCGCGGTCCATTCCCGTCGCGAGGTCCCGCACCCGGATCTGCCCTTCGCCGCCGCCTCCGCGAGACGCGATATAAGCGAGCAGGCGCCCTTCCGGCGAAACGGAGAAGTCCCGAATCGCGGTCGAACCGTCCGGCGAGATCGTGTTGGGGTCGAGGATGGCCCGGGGCGGATCCTGGAGGCCCTCTTGCGAGTAGAGGACCCCCTGGGGCTGGGAGCCGGCGTTCTCGACGAAGAAGAGACGCCCCGCTTCGTGCCAGGGCACCTCCGTTCGTGTGTAGCTCGAGAGCGACGTGAGCCGGCGCCGGATCGCCTCACGGCCCGGAAGGCGCTTCAGGAAATCCTGCGTGAACGCAGCCTGCGTCCTGGCCCATGCCGACGTGCGCGGACTCGCGGCCTCGAGCCACCGATACGGATCCGCGACTCGGACGCCGTGGATCTCCTCGACGACTTGTCCTCGCGGCGTCTCGGGATACCGGGGAACCTGAGCCGACGAGTCCGCGTCCCAGAGGAGTACGCCGAGAGACAGGACCCGAACCGCGTGGCCGAGCTTGCGTGCTCGAATCACTTCGCGCCGGCGACGAGCTTCTGGAAGCGCGGGTTATTGCGGAGCGGATCGAAGTTCGGGTCGATCTTCAGCCAGGCGGGCGAGACGAAGTAGGGAATCTTCAGGACCTGTTCGAGCTGGTCGATCGCCTTGTCGGGCTCGCCGACGAGCATGTAGATCCGGGCGAGTTGGTGCTGGAAGTAGGGGCCGTTGATCGCGTCCTTCGACGTCGGCAGCAGCTCGACCCCTTTCAGCCCCTCGCGGATCGCTTCGTCCTTGCGGGCGAGGTAGGCGAGCGAGAGACCGAGGAAGACGTGCCGCTGCGCGTCGCTCGGTGCCTCGCGAAGCTGCTCCTCGTTGGCCTTCCGTGCCTCCTCGGCATAAACGCGCACGTTCGCCTGATCGCCCTTCCAGGCATAGGCCTGAGCCAGGCAGATCCCCCACGCCGAGCGATCGTCATCGAATGCATCCGGAGTCAGGCGGAGGAGCAGCTGCTGTTGCTGTTCACTCAGCGCCCAGCCGAGATCCTCGAAGGTCGCCATGTATGCGACCAGCGCCGTGGGCTCAACGGTCTTCGCCGCCGATTCCAGCGTGGCTCGGGCGCCGTCCAGGTCACCCACACCGAGAAACGAGATGGTCTTGTACTCGACCGCCCGGAGGTTCGAGGACGAAAGAGCCAGGGCTCGATCGGCAACCTGGCGAGCCTCCAAATAACGCCGCAGCGCCACCAGCACCGTACTCACGCGGTTCGCCGCGGAGACCGATCGCGGATCGAGGTGCTCCAGCTCCCTGGCGTCTGCGAGCGCTTTGTCCCACTGGCCCGCCGACTGCTCGGCGGCGACGCTCGATCCGAGCAAGGTGACGTCATTCGGAGCGAGGCGAAGCCCCTTGGCGTAGGTTTCCAGGGCAGCGCCGGAGTTCTGGGCGACCAGGCGCTGATAGTTGCCGAGCGCTTGGTATCCCTCCGGCCGGTTGGGGGCGAGCGCGATCGCCTTCTCCGCTGCCTTCCGGCCGCGCTCGGCGAGCTCGGGCGTTGGAACGCCGTTGCGGTAGAGCAGCGACGATGCGTTCGACACCCTGGCCCAGCCCTGTGCGAATTCGGGATCCAGGGCCACCGCCTGCTCGTAAATCGCGAGGGCTTTTCGAAGGGTGGGCGGGTCGTTGGCCGCCATCGCCTTCGAAGTCTCTTCGCCCTTGAGGTAGGCATCGTAAGCGGCGAGATTCTGCGTGGGCTTCTCCGCGAGCCGCTGGGCCTCGCCGGCTCCGAGCGTCGTGCCGAGAGCGCCGGCCACCTTCGTCGCGATGTCCGACTGGACCTGGAACACGTCCGTGATCGCCGCGTCGAAGGACTGTTGCCACTTCGATTGCGGCGGCCCGTCGCTGACGACTTCCACTAACTCCGGGCTGACCTGGACGCGGTTCTGTCCGCCGCCCTTCTCCCAGCGCACCGTGGCCGTCAGGAGATAGTTTGCGGAGAGCTCCCGGGCGATCTCCTGAGGCGTCTTCGTTGTCTTCTTGTAAGGCGTCGAGCTCCCGCGCGCGATCACCACGAGTCCGGGAACCGCGGTGAGCTTGCCGCGGATCTGGTCCCCGATCCCGTCGGCGAAATAGTCGTCCTCGGGCGCGCCGAGGTTCTCGAAGGGGAGGACGGCGACGCGCTTGACGCCGGCGGCGGAAGCCGAGGTTTTCGGGCGTCGCCACATGAGAAGCGCCGCGACAGCGAACACGGCGGCGAAGGCGGCGATGAACAGGATCGCCTTGCCGGGGCCGCGGCGGGTCGGGATCACATACGAGCCGCTGGTGGCCGCGCTGAGAGTTGTCGGCGCCGAGGCTTCCGACAACGCGAATGCCACGTCCTTCGCTGTCTGGAACCGGTTCTCCCGGTCTTTCTCCAGGCAGTGCCGCACGATGTGGTCCAGGGCCGGCGAGATGTTGCGCCCCGACTGCGTCAGCTCCGGCGGGTCTTCCTTCAGCACCGCCGCGATCGTGTCGCTCGCGGTGTCTCGCTTGAACGCCTTCTTGCCGGAAAGCAGCTCGTACAGGATCGCGCCGAACGAAAATATGTCCGACCGGTGGTCTACTGGCAGCCCGCGTAGCTGCTCCGGCGACATGTAGCCCATCGTTCCCAGGACCGTGCCGGGCTCCGTGTGCCCGGACCCCGTCGGGGCACTCGTCTTCTCCTCGGGCGCCGCATCCACGCGCTTGGCCAGACCGAAGTCCAGGATCTTGACGTGCCCGTCGTTCGAGACGAAGACGTTCTCGGGTTTCAGATCGCGGTGGACGACGCCTTTGCCGTGCGCCGCCGAAAGTCCCTTCGCGATCTGCAGGCACCAGTCGATCGCTTGCCTCTGTGTCACCGGCGAGCCGTCGATCCTGCCGCGCAACGTCTCGCCCTCGAGCAGCTCCGTGACCGCGTAGGCCGTCCCGTTCTGCGTTCCGAAATCGAAGATCGCGAGGATGTTCGGATGCGACAGCGCCGCGACCGCCTTCGCCTCACGCTCGAAACGCGCCAGTGCGTCCGGATCCTTCGCGACGGACTCGGGGAGGACCTTGACCGCGACGTCTCTGTCGAGCTTCCGGTCGCGCGCGCGGTAGACCTCGCCCATCCCGCCCGCGCCGAGCGGCGCGACGATCTCGTAGGCACCGAGCCGAGTACCGGTTGGGAGTGTCAAGAGCTGGTCGTCGCGGGAATTCTAAACCAACGTGAAGCGTCGCGAAGCGCGGCGCCGGGGAGGCGCGAGATAAGCTACCCGCGAGATTCCCGCGATGAAGCTCAAGGACCGCGTGGCCATCATCACCGGCGCGACCTCCGGCCTCGGCGAGGCGGCGGCGCTCCTCTTCGCCGAGGAGGGCGCGAAGGTCGCGGTGTCGGGCCGCGACGAGGAGCGCGGCAAGAAGGTCGTGGCGGCGATCGCCGATGCCGGCGGAACGGCCGTTTTCGTCCGAGCCGACGTGCGCCGGGCCGCCGACTGCGAGCGCCTCGTCTCCGAGACGCTCCGCGCGTTCGGCGGCCGCCTCGACATCCTCTTCAACAATGCGGGTGTCTACTACGCGCACGACGCGGTCGATTGCACCGAAGAAGAGTGGGACGCGACCGTGGACTCGAGTCTCAAGGGCGCCTGGCTGATGTCCAAGTACGCGCTTCCGACGATGATCGCGCAGGAGAGCGGCGTGATCATCCACCAGGCCTCCGGATGGGGCATCCAGGGAGGAGACCTCGCGGTCGCGTACTGCGCGGCCAAGGGCGGGGTGGTCGTCATGACGAAGGCCATGGCGATCGATCACGGCAAGCAGGGCATTCGCGTCAATTGCCTCTGTCCCGGCGACGTCGACACGCCGATGCTGGAGGTCGATGCGAAGAACCGGGGACTGTCCTACGCGGACTACATGAAGGGCGCCGCGAATCGTCCGCTCGGCCGCGTGGGGACGCCGCAGGAGCTGGCGCGCGCGGCACTCTTCCTGGCCTCCGACGATTCGTCGTTCATGACCGGCGCTGCGCTCGTCGTGGACGGCGGGGGCGTCGCCGACTGACCCGCCGTTCGCTCACGGGCTCCCGGATCGGCCGCGCCGCGCTGGCGCTCGGTCTCCTGCTCGCGCGCTCCGGGAGCGCGGGCGCCACCGACCCGGCGACGATCCTCTGGTACTCGCACCCAGCCGGGAAGTGGGAGAACGCGCTGCCCCTCGGCAACGGCCGCCTCGGAGCTATGGTCTTCGGAGGAACCGACGAGGAGCAGATCTGGCTCAACGAAGACACGTACTGGACGGGCGGTCCCTATTCGACGACGGTCTCGGGAGGCTCCCGCGCGCTGCCCGAGATCCGGCGGCTGATCTTCGCGGGCGAGCTCGTGCAGGCGCACAAAGCGTTCGGTCGCTCGCTCATGGGCTATCCGGTCGAGCAGCAGAAATACCAGTCGCTCGGGGATCTCGTTCTGAAGCTTGCTCTGACCGGAGAGGTGCGGAACTACCGCAACGAGCTCGACCTGGAAACCGCGATCGCGACCACGACTTACGAGGCCGACGGCGTCCGATTCCGGCGCGAGGTCTTCGTCACCGCGGTGGACCAGGTCATCGTCGTGCGCTTGACCGCCGACAGGCCGGGACAGGTTTCGTTTTCGGCGCAGCTTCGGGGCCAGCGCAACCAGGCGCACTCCAACTACGCCACCGACTACTTCCGGATGGACGGCGAAGGCGAGGACAGCCTGGTCGTTCGCGGCAGGTCGGCCGACTACCTCGGCGTCGCCGGCAGGCTGCGCTACGAATGCCGGCTCCGCGCAATTCCGCGCGGGGGTGACATGCGTGTCACGGGCGACATGCTCGCCGTTCGCGGGGCCGACGAAGCGCTCCTCCTGGTGGCTGCGGCGACCAACTTCGTCGACTACAAGAACGTGAGCGGGGACCCGTCCGCGCGCGTCGACGGGGTCATCAAAGCCGTCGCCGGGAAATCGTTCGAGCAGCTTCGCGCGGCGCATGTGAAGGAGCATCAGCGTCTGTTCCGGCGCGTGAGCCTGCGCCTCGGGGCGTCGCGGACGGCGAGCTCCGAACGACCGACGGACGAGCGGCTGAAGACGTTCGACGGGACGAACGATCCGGAGCTGGCGGCGCTCGTTTTCCAGTTCGGCCGCTACCTGCTCATCGCGTCGTCGCGGCCCGGCACACAGCCCGCCAACCTTCAGGGCATCTGGAACAACAGCATGAATCCCATGTGGGATTCGAAGTACACGACCAATATCAATCTCGAGATGAACTACTGGCCGGCCGAGGTCACGAATCTCTCCGAGACGGCGCAGCCGCTCTTCCACTTGATTCGAGAGGTTTCCGATCAGGGAGCCGGCGTGGCTCGCGAGAACTACGGCGCCCGAGGCTGGGTTCTGCATCAGAACACCGACCTCTGGCGCGTCGCGGCTCCGATGGACGGTCCGAGCTGGGGCGCCTTCACGACGGCGGGCGCATGGCTCTGCACGCACCTCTGGGAGCACTACCTGTTCACCGGCGACGAGGCATTCCTGAGGGAGTACTACCCGGTGATGAAAGGCTCGGCCGAGTTCTTCCTGGACTATCTCGTCGCGGATTCGAAGCGCGGCTGGCTCGTCACGAATCCGTCCACCTCGCCCGAGAACTTCCCGCTCGCACCCGGCAACGACCCGTTCTTCGACGAAGTCACGGGAAGCATGAGCCCGGGCACGACGCTCGTCGCCGGTTCGACGATCGACATGCAGATCCTCGGCGATCTGTTCGCCGGGGTGGCCGAGGCGGCGGCCGTGCTTGGAGTCGACGAGGACTTCCGGTCGAAGCTGCTCGATGCGCGGTCGCGGCTCGCGCCGATGCAGATCGGCCGCAACGGGCAGTTGCAGGAATGGCTGGAGGACTGGGGCCAGCGCGAGGCGAGCCACCGCCACATCTCCCATCTCTACGGGCTCTATCCCGGCAATCAGATCTCCGCGCGCCGGACACCGAAGTACGCCGACGCCGCGCGCGCCGTTCTCGAGCAGCGAGGTCTGCCGGGCAACGGCTGGTCTTCGGCCTGGAAGGCGGCGTCCTGGGCGCGGCTGGGCGATGGTAATCGTGCGAGCGAGAACTTCACGTACGCCTTTCGCAACTACACGACCGACAGTCTGTTCTCGATCTGCTCCGGAGCAATGCAGGTGGACGGGTCCTTCGGCATGACGGCCGCGATCGCCGATATGCTGCTCCAGTCGCACGAGGGGGAGCTCTATCTGCTTCCGGCGCTTCCGGACGCCTGGAAGGAAGGCGAGGTCCGCGGGCTACGCGCGCGCGGCGGCTACGAAGTCGCCATGAGCTGGAAGGGCGGACGGCTCACGCGCGCGACCATCGTCTCCGACCGCGCCGGCACGTGCCGGGTCCGTGCGACGCAGCCCCTGCGCGTCATATCCGCGGGGCGGCAAGTCCGGGTCGCGCATTCCGAGCCCGGCGTGACGGAGTTTTCGACGACGCCGCATAAGACATACCTGCTCGAAGTGGAGAAGGAGGACCTATGAGGGGTCTTGCCGGGAAGCGCGTGATCGTCACGGGCGGAGCGAGCGGAATCGGCGCCGCGATCGTCGCGCGATTCCTGGAGGAAGGCTCGCGCGTCGCCGTGATCGATCGCGACGCGGCGGCAGGTCGGGCCCTCGCGCAGAACCATCCGGGTCTCGCCGGGGTCGTCGAGGCCGACGTCGCGGACGCGGACGCGGTCGATGGCGCGTTTCGCAGGCTCGACGGCCTTCTCGGCGGCCTGGACATCGCGATCAACAACGCCGGCATCAGCATCCGGCACGATTTCATGGACATCACGCCCGAGGAATGGCGCCGCGTCGTCGGCGTCGATCTCGATGGCGTCTTCTACGTGGCCCAGCAGTCCGCCCGCCGCATGCTCGCGGGCGGCGGAGGAGTGATCATCAACATGGGCTCGACGTCGGGCATGAACGGCTACCCGCGCTACGCCGACTACAACGCCGCCAAAGCCGGCGTGATCGAGCTGACGCGCACGATGGCGATCGAGCTCGCGCCGACCATCCGCGTGATCGCCGTGTGCCCCGGCTACGTCTGGACGTCGATGCAGGAAGCGGAGTACACGCCGGAGATGAAAGCGGCCGTGGACGCCAAGATCCCGCTCCGCCGCCACGCGACCCCGGCCGAGATCGCGGCGCTCTACGCCTTTCTGGCTTCCGACGAGGCGCCGTACATCACGGGCCATCCCGTGATCATCGACGGGGGCGAGATCGCCGGAGGTCTGGCCAGCCGATAGGGATCCGTATCACTGCGTTTCGCGCACCTATATCCAACCTAAACGGCCGGCGCCGGTTTCGAGGCTAGAGTCCGCGGCCAGAAAAACGGAGGGCTCATGTCGCGCAGGCTGCTCCTCCTGGTGGGTGTGCTCGGCGGCATCTCGGAGGCGAGAGTTTTCGCGCAGGCGCCGGCGCTGACCGCGGAGTTTCAGGTCAATACCTACACGACCTCGAGCCAGTACTTCCCGAAGGTCGCTGCGAACGCATCCGGGAATTACGTCGTCGTCTGGCAGAGCGTGGGCCAGGACGGCTTCCAGGGCGGCATCTTCGGGCAACGTTACGACGCGTCGGGCGCACCGCAGGGCGCCGAGTTTCCGATCAATACATTCACGACCGGTGATCAGAGTCATCCCGGCGTCGCCATGGACGCGGGGGGAAACTTCGTCGTGGTCTGGCAGAGCAACAATCAGGACGGCTCCGCTCAGGGCGTCTTCGGCCAGCGCTTCAACGGCGCCGGGGTGCCGCAGGGGAGCGAGTTCCGCGTCAACACCTATACGACCAGCGGGCAGTATGCGCCGAGCGTGGCCATGGACGTCACCGGTGATTTCGTCGTCGTCTGGCAGAGCTACCAGGACGGCTCAGGTTACGGAATCTTCGGGCAGCGCTACGAC
>JBKOVK010000317.1:0-52311 GCA_046724475.1 Acidobacteriota bacterium
AGACAGAGCTGCGCGTACTGGTTCTCGGTGAAGATGCGCTCGGATGGTGCGGCCTGGCTCTCTACGAATCGCGCGAGCGTTCGCCAGTCGGCGCGGCCCTCGCGAAAGTAGACGGAGAGTCCGCGCGCGCCGAAGAAGACGCATCCCGCCAGAAGCGCGGCACCGACGACGCGCGTGACGCGCCGCTGGAGGAGGGCCGAGATGGGCAGCGCCGCAAGAATGGATAGAGCGAGGCCGGCCGGAAGATAACGCCGTGTGCCGTACCAGTGCGGATGAAGGCGGCCGAGCACCTCGATCACCGCAAATCCGGCGACGACCCACACGGCGAAAAACCGGGCGCCTCTCCGGCGGGCCGCCAGGATCAGACCCAGGAGGGCGAGCGCCACGTACATCGCCGTCCCGGGCCGGAAGGGCCATCCGTCTTTGGGCGCGAATGCGAAGAACGACAGGACCTGGCCGGCGCGGTGGATCGTCAGTGGTTCCGGCGGCACGGGTGCCGGCCGGCGGGCGGCTTCGAGCACCACGGGCCACCACGGCAGATAGGCGAGCCATAGGGCGAACGCGAACGACGGGCTCCAGATCAGGAACCAGCGCGCGGCGGTGCGGCGCTCGCGGTCCGCGGTGAGCGCGTCTTCGACGAGCAGCGCCAGCGCCGCGATGCCGAGGACCACGGCGGCGAGGTAGAGGCTGTAGGCCGTCGCCAGGCAGAGTACGAAGAGAGTCAGCAGGCGCGGCCAGGAAGGCCGCTGCAGGAACTTGTCGAGCGCGACCATGGAGACGCAGAGAAAGAAGAGGCCGATCGCGTAGGGTCGGTACTCCTGCGAGTACCGGACGTGAAACGGTGCGACCGCGAGCAGCGCGGCGGCGGTCAGGCCAACGAGCTCTCCGAGCCGTCGGGCGGCGAGAACCGCCACTGCCCAGACCGTGCCGATACCCCAGAGGACCGCCGGAATGCGGCGTAGCCATTCGTCCGGGTGGAGCGCCTCGACGAACCGGTTGACGAGGTAGTCGAGCGGAGGATGGACGGCGTCGAATCGCAGAGCCCTCCAGAAGAACTTCCAGGTGCCCCGGACCCAGAAGCCCTCCATCACTTCGTCCAGGCCGAAAGAGAAGTGATCCAGCCGGTAGATCCGGATGACCGCGGCAGTCAGGAGGATCGCCGCGAGGGCCAGCCGGAAGCGGCGTGACACGACGGGAGGATATAGCCTGTCATTCCGTGCGCAGCGAGGGATCCCGTGCGTTGAGCTCCAACGGCGAACACGCTCGGGATCCCTCGTCGCCCCGCTCCTCGGGAACGGCTCAAGTAGACTGCCGCGGTTTGGCCGCCGCATCACAGGTCGTTCGATTCAGTCTTGCGCTCTGGGTCGGAGGCACCCTCCTCGTCGCGCTGGCGGCGCCGGTCGTCTTCGGAAGGATCGCCTCGCGGGACCTCGCCGGCGGGGTCTTCGGTGAAATCCTGCGGCGTTTCGAGATCGTCAAGCAGTTCTTGTCGCTGGCCCTCGTCATCGGCGTCTTCGTGGAGCTGGAGAACGGCCTCCGTCTTCAGGGCCGTTCGGCCGCCGGAGCCATTGCGATCTTCATCGCGGTCGCGACCAACGTCTACCTCGCGATGGTCCTCCGGCCGAGGATGGACTACTTCCGGGCGAAAGTCGGCTCCTTCGACGCGGCCGCGCCGGACGATCCGTGGAGGAAGCGATTCGATCGTCTTCACCGGCGCGCGACGCGGATCCTGCTGCTCGGCGGCGTCGCGGCCGCCGCCGGACTGGCTTTCTGGAGTTAGCCCCGCACGCGGGCGACGACGTCGATCTCCACGGCCGCGCCTTTCGGGAGCTCGGCGACCGCTACCGTCGATCGCGCGGGACGGTGGTTTCCGAACCGTTTCGCGTAGACGGCGTTCATCGCCGCGAAATCCGACATGCGGATCAGGTAAACGGTCGTCTTCACGACGTCGTCCAACCGGCAGCCGGCGGCCGAGAGCACAGCTTCGAGGTTGTCGAACACGCGTTCCACGCCGGCCTCGAGGCCGCCCGAGACGAGCTCTCCGGTCGCCGGATCCAGGGGCACCTGTCCGGAGGCGAACAGGAACCCTCCGTCGGAGACCGCCTGAGAGTACGGTCCGATGGCTTTCGGGGCACCGTCGCTGGCGATGGTCTTCATGGCGTCTCCATCCGTGCGTGCGTATTTCCGGGCTAGAATAGTCAGAACCGCGGAACAAAACGATGTCCGTCGAGCGAATCCAGCTTCTTCACGAAGACTACATTCGCCTGACCGAGAGGTTCAAGGCGCTCTGGACGTTCCATCAGTTCCTGCGAGGCGTCCAGAAGACGTTCTTCGCGACGGAACCGAGCTACGCGCTGGATTTCGGCAAGCTCTACGACGACGTGCGCGCGGTCGCCGGTGCGATCGACACGACGTCGCCCGAGAAGGTCGCTCCGCGGATCCGGGAGCTCTCCGAGAGGCTCGACACGTTCTCGCGCAAGCTCCGCGAGGCCGATCGCCACATCTCGCCGTCCTACGTTCGCCGCTTCTTCGAGAAGGTCCAGCCCCAGGACGAGAAGATCGCCTTCCACCTCCTGCGCTTCTACTTTTCCCAGCCCGAGGTGGACGAGGACGTCGTGGACAAGGTCGACTTTCTCGCGACGGTCGTGGCCTCGGGGGAGCGCAGGGGCGAGGACGAGCGCCCGCGACCTGACGTGCGCAAGTTTTTCGAGTCCGCGACCGCGACGTCGGTCTGGCCGCGCCTGGAGTCGACGGCCACTCCCACGATCGTCCGCGCGTTCGAGGAGCTCGCGGCCGACATGGCCCGGGCGCAGGAGTTCGAGGACCTGGTCACGGCGCGCCTCCTGAACAATGTGCGGACGCTCAAGCGCCGGGTGGCGAGCGGTCTCTCCAATCCCGAAGTCCTGACCGCGGTGGCCTCGTGCAACCTGCGGACGAGGTCGGTATTCCATCGCCTCTACGAGCGCGAGGAGCAGAGGCTCGAGGAAGCGACCGACCGGATCGCAGACCTGGAGAAGGAGCTGACGCGCGGAGGCCTCGAGGTTCCCACAGCGGAGGAGTTTCGCCGGTTCCACGATTCGCGGCAGCGGTACGAGCGACAGGCCAAGGAGTCGAACGTCAAGGCGTTGCAGGTTGTCGAGCTGAAGGAGGCGATCGGTCAGGTGCTCGGGCGTTTCGAGCTCGCCGGTCTCGCCGCCGAGGACATCGACGAGGCGCTCGAGCTCGTCGAGGAAGTCGAAGCCGACGCCACCGACGACGGATTCTGGAAGCCGTACCTCGACCGGGTGCTCGGCGCGGTCGAGCTGTACGACGACGGGGCGGGAGCTCTCCGCACCGACATCGCGGGCCTGGAGAATCTGCGTCTGGAAACCTGGGAGCTGAAGGCCGCGCGACGGACCGTGGCCGCCGGCGGGGAGCCGCCAACCGAGCGCGACCGGACGCTGCTGAAGGCGGTGGCGCTGAGACTGAAGGCCGAAGAGGAGACCGAGTCGCTCCGGGCGGGAGCCCCCGCCTCTCCGGCGCTCGACACGCTCCGCGCGGCCAAGGCGACGCTGGCCCGCGCGCACGCGCTCGACGCCGCCCTCTCGAGCGTGATCGACGAGGCCGAAGCGGTCAGCTCCTCCGAGGAGATTCGCGCCTGGTCGCGGACGCGCTTCCGGCTCCTGCGCGCGACATCGGATCTCTGGCTGATGCAGGACTCGCCCCGCAGCGACCGCCGCGAGAGTCGCGGGTAAACTCCCGGACCTTCTCGCCTCCGCCCATATACTCCCGGTTCGATGAACGAGCCCGGGAAGCCCGCGGCGCCGGAATCCGCCGAGGACGAGAGCGACCTGCTCCGTAACCGGCGCGAGAACCTGCGCCGCATCGAGGAGCTGGGCCTCGCGGAGACACCGCTCCGATTCCCGGTGACGGCCACCGTCAGCGAGATCGGGCACCGCCACCGCGAGGAGCCGGGAGACGCGCTCGAGGCTCGCCACCTCGCTGTGACCACCGCCGGCCGGGTGCTGGCGCTGCGCACCGCGGGCAAAGCCGGATTCCTCGATCTCTCCGACGGGCGGGGCCGTCTCCAGGTCTACATCCGTCGAGACGCCGTCGGCGAGAAAGCGTTCTCGCTCTACCAGGCGCTGGACCTCGGCGACTGGCTGGGGGTGGAAGGGGAGCTCTTCAAGACGCGCACGGGCGAGCTCTCGGTCAAGGCGCGGACGTTGACGTTCCTGGGCAAGAGCTTCCGCCCGCTGCCCGAGAAGTGGCATGGACTCAAGGACGTCGAGCGGCGTTATCGCCAGCGCTACCTGGATCTGGCCGTGAACCCGGACTCGCGCGACGTCTTCGAACGCCGCGCCGCGATCGTTCGGCACATTCGGGCGTTTCTGGACGCGCGGGGATTCCTCGAAGTCGAGACGCCGATGATGCAGCCGATCGCCGGCGGCGCAATCGCTCGTCCCTTCGTGACGCACCACAACACGCTGGACCTGGACCTCTATCTGCGGATCGCTCCGGAGCTGTACCTGAAGCGCCTGGTCGTCGGAGGCATGCCCCGGGTCTACGAGATCAACCGCAATTTCCGCAACGAGGGCATCTCGACGCAGCACAACCCCGAGTTCACGATGCTCGAGTTCTACCAGGCGTACGCCGAGGCCAGCGACCTGATGACGCTGACCGAGGAACTCCTGTCGGGCCTCGCGACGGAGGTGGCGGGAGGCCTGCGCACGCCGTGGGGAGAGCAGCAGATCGACTGGACACCTCCGTTCCGGCGGCTGACGATGCGCGAAGCCGTCCTGACGTTTACGAAGGAGGATCCGCGGGGGCCCCTGTCGCTCGAGGACCTGTCCGACGAGGCCCGCCTCCTTTCGGCGGCGACGCGCTACGGCGTCGAGAAGCCGGACCGTTTCCGCGGACAGAAGGGCAAGCTCCTCGCGGAGGTCTTCGAGGCCGTGGCCGAGCCGCACCTGGTCCAGCCCACGTTCATCCGCGAGTTTCCGACCGAGATCTCGCCGCTGTCGCGGCAGAAGCCGGGCGATCCGGAGTGGGTCGACCGGTTCGAGCTCTACGCCGGCGGAATCGAGATCGCCAACGCATTCTCGGAGCTCACCGATCCCGCCGAGCAGGCCGCGCGGTTCCGCAAGCAGGCCGAGGATCGCGCCCGCGGAAACCTCGAGGCCGCGCCCTACGACGAGGACTACGTCGAGGCTCTCGAGTACGGACTGCCCCCGACCGCGGGCGAGGGGCTCGGGATCGACCGCGTCACGATGCTCCTGACCGACCGGCACTCGATTCGCGACGTGATCCTGTTCCCGCTGCTGCGGCCGCGAGGCTAGATTGCGCTTCGAGACGTTCGTCGCGCTGCGCTACCTGACGACGTCGCGGCGGCGGGCCCACGTCGCGCTGATCGCGCTGATCTCGATCGTGGGGATCGCGGTGGGCGTGATGGCCCTCATCGTCTCGCTGGCTCTGCTGTCGGGCTTCCAGGACCGGATCCGCACCCAGATGATGGAGAAGAGCGCGCATCTGCGGGTCTCGCCGGCACGTGGTGACCGCCTGGCCGACCCGGGGAAGGTGGCGCGCGCGCTCACGGGGATTCCGGGCTTCGTCTCCGCGGGTCCCGCGATCGAGGGGCGCGGCTGGGCGACGGACCTCGAGGGGACGTCCGGTTTCTTCATCCGGTATCGCAACGGCGGAGCGAAACCGGCGGCCGAGGGCTCCGACGCGCGGATCACGAGCTCACTCGCCGCCCGGCTGCGCCTCAACAGCGGCGACATGTTCCGCGTGATCTCGTCGCGAACGCGCCTTTCGCCGATCGGGCCGATCCCGGTCGCCGTTCTCCTGCGTGTTTCCGAGGTCTTCGGCTCGAGCGGGCTCTCCCGTAGCGCCGACGTCGAGGTCTCGGACGACACGGCCCGCGTGCTGTCGGGGATCGCAGAAGGCGCCGGAGCCTGGGAAGCCCGGCTCGCGGATCCGCGCAAGGCCGACGCCGCCGCCGAGGCCGCCCGCGCGACCCTGGGCCCCGGATACGTCGTCGAGACCTGGCGCGAGCTCAACGCGCCGCTCGCGTTCGCGTTGCGCCTGGAGAAAGTCGTGATCTTCGCGACGATCGCTCTCATCATCGTGGTCGCGGCGCTGAACATCGTTTCCAACATCGCTCTGACCGTGATCGAGAAGAAGCGAGACCTCGGCGTCTTCACGTCGATGGGTGCGACGCCGACCTCTCTCCAGCGCGTCTACCTGACGCTGGGCGCGGTCATCGGCGTCGTGGGCACCTCGATCGGTGTGGTGCTCGGCGTCGGCCTGTCGCTGACGGCCGACCGCTTCCAGATCGTGCCGCTGCCCTCCGACGTCTACGTCATGACGCACGTCCCTTTTGCCGTTCATGGCGCGGAGGTCGCCGCGGTTGCCGTCTTCGCCCTGGCCACCGCGATGCTCGCCTCGGTCCTGCCCGCGCGTGCCGCCGCGCGGCTGGCCCCGGGCGAGGCGATACGGCTCTCGCGATGACGCTCGCGATCGAGGCCAGACATATCTCCAAGACGTACACGGGGGAGGGAGCCCCGGTCACCGTATTTCGAGACCTGTCCTTCTCGCTCCCGAACGGGGACTTCGCGGCGGTGATGGGTCCCTCGGGATCCGGAAAGTCGACTTTGCTCCATCTGATCGGAGGCATCGACCGTCCCGATTCGGGGACGATTCATGTCTTCGAGAGGTCACTCCAGGCCCTGTCGCCTAGGGCCCGCGCGCGCTTCCGCAACGAGCAGATCGGCTTCGTTTTCCAGTTTCACCACCTGCTTCCGGAATTCACGGCCGAGGAGAACGTCGCGTTTCCGGACCGCATCGCCGGCGTGCCCGAGCGGGTGGCGCGCCGCCGTGCCGCGGAACTGCTGGAGCGCGTGGGTCTCGCGGACCGCCGGGATCACGGAGCCCGCGCCCTGTCGGGAGGCGAGCAGCAGCGCGTGGCCATCGCGCGCGCGCTCGCCCGAAAGCCCGGCCTGCTGCTCGCCGACGAGCCCACCGGCAACCTCGACGCCGCGTCCGCTGCGTCCGTGTTTTCTCTGCTGCGCGAGCTTCACCGAGAGCGCGGTATGACGACGCTTCTCGTCACGCACAACCCGGATCTGGCGTCGCGCTGTGATAGACTTTTCACGATGTCCCGGGAAGGAATCTCGCCGTCACTTGGTTTGTCCGAGCGAGGATGAGCGCCGAGCTTCCGAGCTTCCCTGCCATGGCCGATCCCACCCATGTTTGAGAAATACAACGAGAAGGCCCGGCGCGCCCTGTTCTTCGCCCGCTACGAGGCGTCGAAGCTCGGCTCCAAGGTGATCGAGTCCGAGCACCTGCTGCTCGGCATCCTCCGCGAGGGCGAGGACATCATCAAGGAGATCTTCGCCCGCTTCAACGTCAAGCCCGAGGACGTGCGGCGCGAGATCGAAGGCGACCGGATCTTCGTCGAGAGGATCTCCTCGACCGCGGAGCTCCCGCTGTCGGAAGAGTCCAAGAAGATCCTGGCCTACGCCTCCCACGAGGCCGAGTCGATGATGCACCCCTACGTGGGAACCGAGCATCTCCTGATCGGTCTGCTCCGCGTGGACGGGTGCGTGGCCGGCCGGCTCCTGACGGCGCGCGGCTTCAACCTCTACGGCGTGCGCGAGGAGACCATCTCGCTGATCAAGGAGCGGGAGGTCTCGAAGCAGAAGAAAGAGCTTCCGTTTTTAGCCGAGTACAGCCGCGACCTCACGCAGCTGGCCGGCTCGGGCACCTTCGATCCGCTGATCGGGCGCGAAAAGGAAGTCGAGCGGATCATCCAGATCCTCTCGCGCCGGACGAAGAACAACCCGATCCTCCTCGGCGAGCCCGGCGTCGGAAAGACGGCGATCGTCGAAGGACTCGCGACGCGGATCGTCGAGGGCGCGGTCCCGATGTTCCTCTCGTCGAAGAAAATCCTGGCCCTGGACCTCTCGCTGATCGTGGCGGGCACGAAATACCGCGGCCAGTTCGAGGAGCGCTTGAAGGGGATCATCCGCGAGCTCCGCGAGAACCCCGACCTGATCATCTTCATCGACGAGATCCACTCGCTGATCGGCGCGGGCTCGGCCGAAGGCTCCCTCGACGCCGCCAACATCCTCAAGCCCGCGCTCTCGCGCGGCGAAGTCTCGTGCATCGGCGCGACGACGCTGAAGGAGTACCGCAAGTACATCGAGAAGGACCGCAGCCTCCTGCGCCGCTTCCAGGCGATCCACGTGACCGCTCCGTCGGAGAACGAAACCTTCGAGATCCTCGAGGGTGTAAAGGACCGGTACGAGCAGTTCCACAAGGTCCGCTACTCGGCCGAAGCGATCAAGACGGCCGTATATCAGTCCAACCGCTACATCACCGACCGCTTCTTCCCGGACAAGGCGATCGACATCCTCGACGAGGCCGGCGCCAAGGTGAAGTTGAAGCGGGTGGCCGACACGCAGAACCTGCGCAAGCTCGAGCTTGAGATTCGCCAGATCGTCAAGGAGATGAAGAAGGCGATCTCGGACAAGGATTTCGAGAAAGCCGTGTTTCTGCGCGAGCGGGAGATCGAGCTGAAGGAAGAGATCGAGCGCGCCAAAGCCCAGACCGCGGAGCGCAGCGAGGCGACCCAGGAGGTCACGCGCCGCGACATCGAAGAGATCATCTCCTCCTGGACGGGGATCCCCGTGGCGTCGCTCGAGATGGAGGAGGCCGAGAAGCTCCTCCACATGGAGGACGCGTTGCGGCGGCGGATCGTCGGCCAGGAAGCCGCGATCGTCGGCGTGTCCAAGGCGATCCGGCGCTCGCGCCTGGGCGTCAACAACCCGAACCGCCCGATGGGGTCGTTCATCTTCCTCGGGCCTTCCGGGGTCGGCAAGACCGAGGTGGCGCGCCGGCTTGCGGAATTCCTCTTCGAGAATCAGCGGTCGCTCGTGCGGTTCGACATGTCCGAGTACATGGAGAAGCACGCGGTCTCCAAGCTCATCGGCTCGCCCCCGGGCTACGTCGGCCACGAAGAGGGCGGACAGCTGACGGAGAGGATCCGCCGGAATCCCTACAGCGTCATCCTCTTCGACGAGATCGAGAAGGCGCACCCCGACATCGCCAACCTGCTTCTCCAGATCCTGGAGGACGGGATTCTCACGGATGCCTACGGCAACCTGGTGGATTTCAAGAACACGCTCATCATCATGACCTCCAACATCGGGACCAAGCACCTCGTCAACCGCACGCGCGTGGGCTTCGGAGGGTCGCGGGAAGCCCAGAGCAGCAAGGAGATCGAGGACCTGGTGTTGAAGGAGCTGCGGCGGGATTTCTCGCCGGAGTTCATCAACCGTATCGACGACATCATCGTCTTCCACCCCCTCGGACGTCCGGAGCTCGCCCGGATCTGCCGCCTGCTGATCGACGACGTCAACGCGACGATCGCGCCCAAGGGCGCCACGATCGACGCCGACGACGCCGCGATCGAGTGGCTCCTGGCGCAGAGCGGGGAGGATCCGAACATGGGCGCCCGGCCGCTTCGGCGAGCGATCCAGAAGCACGTCGAAGACCCCGTCTCCGAGCTTCTGATCGCCGCACGGGAGGAGCGCGTGGAGGCGATCGAGGTCCGAGTCGGTCCCGAAGGGCTGCGTGTCACGGCGCGCGAGAGCGAGCCGATCGCCCAGGGCCGGTAGCGGGGTACGCTCGGGTCCGCTCGTCGCCGCGTGGATCGCGGCGGCGGCGGTCGCTGCCAGCGTGGCGCGGGCCCAGGCGCCGCCGTCGCCGACTCCTCCTCCCGAGTTGCCCACGCCCCCGCCGGCCCTACCGGTGGTGCCCCTTCAGATTCCTCCGTCCGAGACCGCCCCGCCGGCGCCGACGGGGGAGCGGATCATCGGCATCCGCGTGGTGGGCTACCAGACGGTGTCGCCGGACACCATCGCCCACTACCTGGGCATCAAGGTCGGCGAGCCCTACGACCCCGAGGTCATCAAGAAGAACTTCCCGGCTCTCTGGGAGGTCGGGCTTCTCGAGAACGCGCGGATCGAAGCCGAGCGCGGTCCCGACGGCGTGACGCTGGTCGTCACCATCGAAGAACGGCCGATCGTCAAGGAAGTCGAATTCGAGGGCAACAAGAAGCTCTCGACTTCCCAGATCAAGGACGCTCTCAAGGAGAGCAAGATCGAGATCCACGCCGGCGCGCCGCTGTCTCTGCGGGACATCGCGCGCGCACGCTCCGGAATCGCCGACTTCTACCTGGCCAACGGCTTCCGCAGCGCCACCGTCGAATACAAGGTCGAGGACATCTCCAAGACCGAGAAGAAGGTCGTCTTTCTCATCGATGAGGGCGAGAAGGTCAAGATCGAATCGATCCAGTTCACCGGCAACGCCCACGTGTCCGCGCAGGCGCTGCGCAACGCCATGACGAAAACGAAAGTGGCGGTCTTCTGGCGCTTCCTGTCCGATAACACGGTTTACAACCAGGCCAACTACGAGGCCGACGTCGAGAGCATCAAGAACCTGTACCAGTCCAAGGGCTACAAGGACGTCGTCATCAAGGACGCCATCCTGGACGTCTACGTCGTCAATCCCAACGCGGATCCCAAGAAGATCAAGCGGAGGGTCCGCATCACGATCCCGATCGTCGAGGGCGACAAGTTCTACACCAACGACATCACGATCACCGCCGTCCAGCAGAACGGCCAGCCCACGGAAACCGGCCAGACGACGGTGTTCCCGCCCCAAGAGCTCAAGAAGCTCTTCTTCGAGCTCAAGCCAGGCACGGTCCTCAACCGGGACCGCTTGGTGGAAGCCCTCGCTGGGATCGAGACGAAGTACAAGTCGCGCGGATACGTCTACGCATTTCCGGATCCCCAGTTCATCGAGGTCGGCGATCACCGCGTGGACGTCAACGTCAAGATCTTCGAGGGTGAGAAGTTCTACCTCGGGCGCCTCGAGGTCGCGGGCAACACCAACACGCGGGACAAGGTTATCCGCCGCGAGTTCGCGCTGGACGAGGGCGACGTCTTCGACATGGACGCCGTCAAGAAGAGCGTCACCAAGATCCAGCAGCTGGGTTACTTCAAGATGGCCGAGGAGCCCCAGTTCACGCCGCGCCCGGAGGAGAAGAAGATCGACGTCCTGATCAAGGGCCAGGAGACCTCGCGCAACGAGATCCAGTTCGGCGCCGGGTACTCGGGATTCGACGGCTTCTTCGGCCAGTTCTCCTTCCAGACGCGCAACTTCCTCGGCCGCGGCGAGATCATCGGCGCCTCCGCGCAGCTGGGCAAGGTCTCGAACTTCTTCGACCTGTCGTACACGGTTCCCTGGTTCATGGACAAGAACCAGTCCGTGGGCGTTTCGCTCTTCCGCCGCAACGTGGATTACCTGTCGCAGGAGGAGAAGCGGCTGGGAGGCTCAATCTTCTACGCCAAGGGGATCGGCCTCTTCGATTCGGCCTCGATCCTGTATTCGTACGAAGACATCACCGCCAACTTCCCGGTGCGCAGCGCCCCCACGCCTCCGGGTCAGCCGCCTCCGCCGACGAAGTTCACCGAGACCAAGGGCACGACGTCGTCCTTCACGCCGGGCTACCGGTACGACAGCCGGAACGATCCGTTCGACCCGACCCGGGGACTGCGGCTTTCGGCCTCCGTGCAGATCGCTCCGAGCCTGCTGGGCGGAACGAGCTCGTTCATCAAGACGATCGGGGGAGGAACCATCTACCTCCCGGTGCGCATCCCGCGGGGCGCGGTTCTCGCCTTGAACGCCGAGATCGGCTACGCCGGCGCGTTCAACAGCGTCGAGCTCCCGATCTTCGAGAGGTTCCAGCTCGGAGGCGAGCAGAGTCTGCGAGGGTTCCAGCAGGGCGCCATCGTCCCCGTCAACCCCAAGACCTACGAGGTCTTCACGGACCCGGTGGGGCGCGTGCTCGGCGGAAACAAGTTCTTCGTCTTCAACGTCGAATACCAGTTCATCTCGATCGGGCCCGCCAAGCTGCTGGCCTTCCTCGACGTCGGGAACAACTACTTCGACACGCAGGGGTTCGACCTGTCCTGGGTGCGTTCGTCCGCGGGCGCGGAGCTGCGCATCTTCCTGCCGATCTTCCAGGCTCCGCTCAGGTTCATCTACGCCTTCAACCTCCATCCGATCCAGCCCATCGACCAGTACGGGTTCCCGATCAGCTATCTGACCGAAAAACCGTCCGGATTCACTTTTTCGATCGGCCGGACGTTTTAAAGCGCGCGACCCGCGCGCAAGGGGGAGGGGAAGTCGCAAGGGTTCCCTCTCCCAGGATTCGACGGTGATACGGCAGACCGTACGACTGGAGCCCCCGGGCGCCTCGACGGCCCGGAAATGAGAGGGGAGGTCTCGTAGGGACCCTCTCCCTAGACAAGAACGGTGCTTTGGAAGGCAGCGGGAGTCGGAATTGTGGCTCCAAGCAGGCTGTTACCGGAGACCGCGGTTTTTGCTACACTTCCGCGCTTTCGAAAAGACGGAAGAAGGGAAGAAGGGAAGAAGGAGTGGGAATGAAACGCATTGCTCTCTTCGCGGCGGCGGCCCTTGGGGCTGCTACCGCCCAGGCTCAGGGAACGACGGCCCCGCCTCCCGCTACGGCGGCCCCGGCTCCGGGCGTGCAGAAGATCGGCGTCATCAACGTCGAGCGTCTGGTGCAGGAGTCGGCGCTGGGCAAGGAGGCGTTCAACCGGGTCAAGCGGCTGAATGATCAGAAGAAGGAAGAGGCCGACAAGCTCTCCAAGGAGCTCCGCGACATGGAGCAGAAGCTGGCCGACCAGGGATCGTCGCTTGCCGATGACAAGCGCGAGTCCCTCCAGAAGACGTACCAGGAGAAGGCGATCGCTTTCAAGCGCTTCCAGGACGATGCCAACCGCGACCTCGAGACCGCTCAGAAGAAGGAGCTCGCGGACTTAGAGAAGCGCGTCTTCCCGGTGATCAACCAGGTCGGCAAGGAGAAGGGCTTCACGATCATCCTCAACAAGTTCCAGTCCGGACTGGTCTACGCCGACGACTCGGTCGACGTCACGGACGAAGTCCTGAAGGTGTTCAACACCACCGTGGCGGTTCCGAAGCCGGCCGCCGCAGCAGCGCCCGGCGGTTCGACGCCCGGTTCCGCGGCCTCCAAGGCCCCCGCTCCCGCTCCCACCAAGAAGCCGTAGCGTTCGCGGAAGCCGGGAGTCGACGATCGCCGTGGCCCGCGCGAAGCGTTCCACCCGCGCTCCGAGCCGGCCGCGCCGCGGGGCCCGTTCGGAACGCGGCGGCTTCACGCTTGCGGAGGTCTCGCGCCTCGTCGGCGGCCGCGTCGCTGGCAACCCGGCAACGCGCCTGACGGGGATTGCCCCGCTCGATTCGGCAGGTCCGGGCGACCTTTCGTGGGTCGTGGACGATCGGAGGGCCGCCGAGGCCGCGAAGAGCCGCGCCGGAGCCCTCCTGGTCGATCGAGAAGCACTGGCCTCCGGCCGCCCGTGCGTCGTCGTCGAAGCGCCGCAGGTCGCCCTGGTCCGGCTGCTGGAGGCTCGCTTTCCGGCAGCGCGGCCGAAGGCCGGTGTCGCCCGCGGAGCGGTCGTTGACCGGTCGGCGCGGCTCGGCGCCGGCGTCTCCGTCGCCCCCGGCGCCACGGTTGCCGCGGGCGCGCGCGTGGGCGCGCGGACCGTCCTCTCGGCGGGCGCGTACGTCGGCGAAGGCGCAGAGATCGGCGAGGACTGTTTCCTCCATCCCAATGCGGCGGTCCTGGCCGGCTGTCGGGTCGGAGCGCGCTGCGTCCTCCACGCGGGCGCGGTTGTCGGGGCCGACGGGTTCGGGTACGTCTGGGACGGGCAGGCGCACCGGAAGATCCCCCAGCTCGGCATCGTCCGCGTCGAGGACGACGTCGAGATCGGCGCCAACTCCACCGTGGACCGGGCCACTCTCGGGGAAACCGTCATCGGCCGGGGGACGAAGATCGACAATCTCGTTCAGGTGGGGCATAACGTCGTCGTGGGCGAGCACGCCATCCTCTGCGGGCAGGTCGGGATCGGCGGCTCCTCGACCCTGGGACGGGGCGTCACGCTCGCCGGGCAGGTCGGAATCTCGGACCACGTGACCATCGGCGACGGCGCGATCCTCACCGGACAGGCCGGCATCGCGCGCCAGGCCAAGGTCCCGGCGGGGGCGGTTCTGTCCGGAATGCCGGCGCTTCCGCATCGCGAGTTCCTCAAGCGCGCGGCACTGCTGGGCCGGCTCGAGGCGGCGCTGGAAAGGCTGACGGCCCTCGAGAAGAAGCTCGCGGGACGGCGTTAGGAGGCGGCGTGGAACTGGGAATCAACGAGATCCTGAAGACGCTCCCGCACCGTTATCCGTTCCTGCTCGTCGATCGGATCCTGGAGATCGTGCCGGGCAAGCGGGCGGTGGGCATCAAGAACGTCACGTTCAACGAGGAGTTCTTCCAGGGACACTTCCCGGGAAACCCGGTGATGCCGGGCGTGCTCGTCCTCGAGTCGATGGCCCAGGTCGCCGGCGTGATGCTTCTCGGCGTCGTTCCGGACAAGGAGAAGAAGCTCCTGTACCTCTCGGGCGTGGACCGGTGCAAGTTCCGGCGTCCCGTCGTCCCGGGGGACCAGCTGCGCATCGAGGCCGAGGTCATGTCGCTGAAGGCCAAGGTCTGCAAGTGCCGCGTGACGGCGACGGTGGACGGTAACCTCTGCACCGAGGCCGAGCTCCTTTCGGTGCTGGTGGATCGCCCGTGAGCGTCGAGATCCATCCCAGCGCGGTCGTCTCGCATTCGGCGTCGCTGGGCGACGACGTGTCGATCGGACCTTATGCCGTGATCGGCGACGACGTGGTGCTCGGCGCCCGCACGCGCGTGGGCGCCCACGTCTCGATCCAGGGGCCCGCGATTTTCGGCGAGGAGAACCGGATCTTCACGCATGCGGCGCTGGGCTGCGATCCCCAGGACCTGAAGTACCGTGGCGAGCGGACGCGGCTCGTCGTCGGCGCGCGCAACACGTTCCGCGAGTTCATGACGGTCCACCGCGGGACGCCGGGCGGCCACGGCGAGACCGTGATCGGCGACGACAACTACTTCATGAACTTCTCCCACGTGGCGCACGACAACCGAATCGGCTCGAGGGTCGTGCTCGCCAACGGCGCCGTGCTCGCGGGCCACGTCGAAGTCGGCGACTACGCGATTCTCTCGGCATACTCCGGCGCCCACCAGTTCATTCGCATCGGCCGCCACGCCTTCGTCGGCGCGTACTCGCCGCTCCGGCGCGACGTGCTGCCGTATTGCCGGACGGACGGCGCCGAGGGTGAGGTCAAGACGTACGGCTTGAATACCGTGGGTCTCAAGCGCCACGGGTTTTCCGACGAGCGCATCGAGGCGCTGCAGAAGGCCTACCGGCTCCTGGTCAAGTCCAAGCTGAACACCAGCCAGGCCCTCGCGCGGATCGCCGAGGAGCTTCCGGGGCAGCCCGACGTGGAGGAGCTCGTCGTGTTCATCCAGGGGAGTGAGCGGGGCTTCATCAAGTGAGGGGCGCCCGGGCGTGACGGCGGCCGATCCGGTTCGTCTCGCCGTAGTGGGCGTGGGCCACCTCGGGCGTCACCACGCCCGCCTCGCCTCGGAGCTTCCCGGAGTGTCGCTCGTCGGAATCCACGACCACCACGAGGGGCGCGCCGAAGAGGTCGCGCGGGAGCGGGGGCTGACGGTCCTCTCCGGGCCCGAGGAGGTCGCGCGCCGGGCCCAGGCGGTCGTCATCGCGACGCCGACGAGCTCCCACGGCGCGCTGTCGCGCTTCTTCCTGGAGCGCGGCCTCGACGTTTTGGTCGAGAAGCCGATCACCGAGGAAGTCTCCGCGGCCACGGCTCTGGTGGATCTGGCGCGCGAGCGCCGTCGGGTGCTGGGGGTGGGCCACGTCGAGCGCTACAACCCGGCGGTGGCGGCGGTTCTGGCCCGCGTGCCCGAGCCGGTTTTCATCGAGGGACACCGGCTGGGTCTGTTTGCTCCGCGCAGCCTGGACGTGGACGTCGTCCTGGACCTGATGATCCATGACCTGCAAATCGTGACCGATCTCGTACGCCGGCCGGTGCGGGAGATCCGCGCGGCGGGGATGCCGGTGGTCACCTCCAAGATCGACATCGCCAACGCGCGAATCGAGTTCGAGGGAGGGTGCGTCGCGAACCTGACGGCCTCCCGGGTGTCCTCCGAGCGCATGCGCAAGCTCCGCGTCTTCGGCCGGTCGCTCTACTGCTCCGTCGACATGCACGAGCGCTCGGTCCAGGCCTTCGCCCTGGGTGACGGAAGCGGGCCGTCCCGTATCGTCCCGGTGGCGGTGCCCGTCGAGCCGGGGGATCCCCTGGCGCGGGAGCTCTCGGACTTCGTGGCCGCCGTCCGCGAGCGGCGCGCTCCCCTGGTCTCCGGTGAGGTGGGGCGGGACGCGCTGATCCTGGCCGAGCGCGTGCGCGAGGCCATCGCCGAGCACCGGGGGCGGTCCGGAGGGGAGAGATCGTGAACCGCGCCCGCGTCGGGCTGGTCGGAGGAAGCGGCGTCTACGATCTCTCCTCGATCGAGAATCTTTCCGAGGAGCGGGTCAACACTCCCTTTGGCAAACCGAGCGACGCGTATTTCTGCGGCACGTTGAACGGCGTCCCCGTCGCGTTTCTGTCCCGGCACGGCCGCGGTCACCGCGTCGGCCCGTCCGAGATCAACTACCGCGCGAACGTCTGCGGCTTCAAGATGCTGGGCTGCGACGCTATCCTCTCCGCCTCGGCCTGCGGCAGCCTGAAGGAAGAGCTTCCTCCCCGCATGGCCGTGATTCCGGACCAGTTCATCGACCGCACCCGGCATCGCGTCGACACCTTCTTCGGCGATGGCATCGTGGGACACGCGGGCCTCGCGGACCCCGTGTGCCCGTCGCTCTCGCAGACGCTCGAGCAGGCCGCCCGCGCCGGTGGCCTCGACGTCCGTAGCGGAGGCACCTACGTGTGCATGGAGGGACCTCAGTTCTCGACGCGCGCGGAATCGAACCTCTACCGGTCCTGGGGCGCCGACATCATCGGCATGACCAACCTGACCGAGGCGCGGCTGTGCCGCGAGGCCGAGATCTGCTACGCGAGCCTCGCCCTGGTCACCGACTACGACTGCTGGCGGGAGGAGACCGAAGACGTTTCGGTCGAGGTCATCCTGTCGATTCTGCGGGAGAACGCGGACGCGGCGCGCCGTTCCCTCGCCGGGGCGGTGACGCGCGTGAATCCCGGCCGGGCCTGTTCCTGCCGCGACGCCATGCGCTTCGGCGTCATCACCGACCGCGCCGCGATTTCCCCGGCGGCGAAGGAACGGCTCCGGCCGGTCATCGGGAGGTACCTCTGAAGAACCACGGACGCATCGTCGTCACCGGCTCGGTGGCGTTCGACTACCTGATGACGTTCCCCGGCAAGTTCACCGAGCACCTGATCCCGGACCGCATGTCGCGGCTGTCGGTGTCGTTCCTCGTGGACGAGATGCGGCGAGTTCCCGGAGGCTGCGGCCCCAACATCGCGTACGGGCTCGCGCTCCTGGGGGAGCGGCCGATCTTGTTGGCGACCGCCGGGCAGGATGCCGCGGAGTACCGAGACCGGCTGGCCGCGGAGGGCGTCGACGTCTCGTGGCTGCGGCTGGAGCCCGACCTCTTCACGGCCTCGTTCTTCGTCTCCACCGACCAGGACCAGAACCAGCTCGCCTCGTTCTACACAGGAGCGATGGCGCGGGCCCGCAACCTTCCTCTCTCGACGCTGGATCCGTCCTCGGTCGCGTTCGTCGTCATCTCTCCCAACGACCCTCCCGCCATGGCGGCCCATGCCGAAGACTGCCGGCGCCTCGGAATTCCATTCCTCTACGATCCAAGCCAGCAGGTCACGCGGCTCTCGGGCGAGGAGATGGCGGAGGGCTTCCGCGGCGCCGCGATCCTGATCGTCAACGACTATGAGTCCGGCATCCTGACGCACAAGACCGGACTCTCGATCGACGAGCTCCAGACGCGCGTGCCGACTCTCATCGTCACGCACGGCGCCGACGGCTCCACGATCCACGCCCGCGACGGGTCCGGGGTCATCGCTCACCAGATCCCACCGGCGAAAGTCGAAAAGGAAGCCGTCGACCCGACGGGAGTCGGCGACATGTACCGCGCCGGACTCCTGCGCGGCCTGCGGATCGGAGCGCCCTGGCCCGTAGCGGGACGCATCGGCAGTGTCGCCGCCGTGTTCGGGATCGAGGCCCTGGGGCCGCAGCCTCCGCGCTACACGCCCTCGGAGTTCCTGGAGCGCTACCGCCGCAACTTCGGCGACGCTCCGGAGCTCGGGCGCCTCTTCGCCTAGGCGCGACTGGAGCCCGGCCGTCGCCGGGTTACAATGGCGTCTCTTCAACGAGGAACGATCCTTGAGCATGCGCGCTTCGCGCCGCGCGACGGCGGCTTTCTCGCCGAGGCACTTCGAAGGAAGCCTCGACGCCCGCGGCCTGCGCTTCGGGATCGTTTGCGCGCGCTGGAATCCGACCATCACCGACGCGATGCTGGCGTCGGCCCTGGACACGCTGCGGCGCCGCGGCGCGAGGGTCGCCGACGTCGCGGTGGCGAGGGTTCCCGGAGCGTTCGAGGTTCCCTCCGGCGCTCGCGCGATGCTCGACACCCGCAAACCCGACGCCTTGATCGCCCTGGCTGCGATCATCCGGGGAGAGACCACGCACCACGAGATCCTGGGCAACACCGTGGCCTGGGCCCTCGGGGCCCTCTCCGTCCAGACCGGGGTCCCTCTCGGCTTCGGGGTCCTGACCTGCGAAACGATGGAGCAGGCGCGCGAACGGACCGACAAGGGCGTCGAAGCGGCCGAGGCGGCCATCGAGATGGCGAACCTGCGCCGGCATCTGAAGGGCGCCAAGTAGCATGGGCCAGCGGCGCAAGGCGCGCGAGCTCGCGCTCCAGATGCTCTACGAGCACGACGTGGCGGGGACCGAGCCCCAGGAGATGTTCCGCCGCTCCGACGAGCTGCAGCAGGCTCCCGAGGGAATCCAGAGCTTCGCGCGCCGGCTCGTGTCGGGGACCCTCCTCCACCGCAAGGACCTCGACGCGATCATCTCGCGCCAGGCCGACCACTGGCGGCTGGCCCGGATGCCGGTGGTCGACCGCAACATCCTCCGGCTGGCGCTCTTCGAGCTTCTGCACGAGCCGGAGACGCCGCGCCCCGTGGTCATCGACGAGGCCCTCGAGATCGCCAAGCGCTTCTCGACGCCGAAGTCTTCCCAGTTCATCAACGGCATCCTCGACGGCGTCCTGAAGTCGACGCGGGGCGCCTCGCGCGAATCGTGAGACTCCGAGTCTTGCTTCTCGCGGCCGCGTGCGCGGTCGTCGCGTTGTCCTCGCGCGCCGACGAGTTGGCGATCTATCGGGCGGCGGGCGCCGACGCGGGGCTCTTCGACCAGTACGACAACGACGGATACTCGCTGGCGGTCACGCCGCGGCAAGGAGGGGAGCTGGAGCTCTCGGTCCGGGTGTCGGCGATGCCGCTGTCCAGCCGCGCGCCCTTCCCGACGGGCGCGGCGCTCGATGCCTCGCTCACTCGGTCGGCGGAACGGGACGCGTTCGCAAAGACCCTGGCGGGAGACGCCGCGACGCAGGCCCAGGCCGTCGAGCGGGTCCTCTCCGGTGTCGCCTCGTACGTCCGATACGACACGGACCGCTCGCGCCGCCAGGACCCCGCCTCGGTCTTCGCCTCGCGCCGGGGTCATTGCGTCGGCATCTCGGAGTTGGCCGTGGACCTGCTGCGCCGCGTCGGGATCACCGCCCGCACCGTGCAGGGCGTTCTTCGCACGAAGCCCGACAGCGACGGCTACGAAGAGCGCATCGGCGGCGTCTTTCACCGGTGGATCGAGGTCTACTACCCCGACACCGGATTTGTGTTCTCGGATCCGTCCTCGTCGATCAACAGTGTCGACGCCCGATACGTGCCGTTCAAGAGCCGCGCGTTCGAGCGTCCGCGCCAGCTGCGGCTGACACAGGTCGAGGCCTCCGGGCGCCTCGACTACCCGGTGCGCCGCTTTCCCGACGCCACGCTCCGAGTTCGGCCGACCGGGAAGTAGTTCCCGGTTTCGTGTTCCGGGTTCCGGGACGACCGTCGGGTATATTTGCCCGCCCATGACCGAGAAGTACGCCCCCGGCCAGATCGAGGGGAAGTGGCAGAAACGGTGGGCCGACGCGCGCGTGGCCTACGTGGACACCCGTGTGCCGGGCGATGAGTTCTACATGCTCAACATGTACCCGTATCCCTCGGGCAGCCGCCTGCATGTAGGCCACGGGCGCAACTACATCCTCGGAGACGCGCTCTACCGGCGCGAGCGCATGGCCGGTCGGAAGGCCTTGAACCCGATGGGCTGGGACGCCTTCGGGCTGCCGGCCGAGAACGCGGCGATCAAGAGCGGCGTCCACCCGCGGACCTACACGCTCGAGAACATCGCCCGGATGAAGGAGCAGCTCTACGGGCTGGGCTGTCTCTACGATTGGTCCAAGGAACTCGCTTCCTGCGATCCCGAGTACTACCGGTGGAACCAGTGGCTCTTCCTGCGCATGTGGGAGAAGGGGCTCGCTTATCGGAAGACCGCGCCCGTGAACTGGTGCCCGGGCTGCCGGACGGTCCTCGCCAACGAGCAGGTCATCGACGGACGCTGCGAGCGCTCAGACGATCCGGTCGAGATCCGCGACCTGACCCAGTGGTTCTTCCGCGTCACCTCCTACGCGGATCGTCTGCTCGACGGGCTCGACCGTCTGCCGCACTGGTCCGATCGCGTCAAGACGATGCAGCGCAACTGGATCGGGCGGTCGGAAGGCGCCGAGATCCATTTTCGAGTGGACGGCCTGGCCGAACCCGTCACGGTCTTCACGACGCGCCCGGACACGCTCTACGGCGCGACGTTCCTGGCCCTCGCCCCCGAGCATCCGGTGGTGGCCGTCCTGGCGGAGCGCTCGCCGCGGCGGCGCGAGATCGAACAGTTCGTCGAGCGCGTGCGCCGGGAGTCGCGCCTCGAAAGGGAGGCCGAGACCGGCGAGAAAGAAGGGCTGGACACGGGCGCTCTCGCGCTCAATCCGGCGACCGGGCAGCCGATCCCGGTGTGGCTGGCCAACTTCGTTCTTCCCGAGTACGGCACGGGCGCGATCATGGGAGTTCCCGGCCACGACCAGCGCGACTTCGAGTTCGCGCGGAAGTATGCGCTGGCGGTCCGGCTCGTCTACCAGACGGAAGGGGCGGAGATCGATCCCGACGCGATGACGGAAGCCCTGCCGCACGGCGGCAAGATCGTCCATTCGGGCACGTGGAACGGAACGCCCAACGGGCCCGAGGCGATCCGAGTCGCGGTGCGGTGGCTCGAGGAACAGGGCTTCGGCCACGGCAAGGTCGGATACCGGCTGCGCGACTGGCTGATCTCGCGCCAGCGGTACTGGGGAACTCCCATTCCCGCGATCCACTGTCCCACCGACGGCGTCGTTCCGGTACCGGACAAGGATCTGCCGGTCCGGCTGCCGGAAGACGTGGACTTTCTGGGCGCCGAAGGCAATCCGCTGGAGAAGTCGGAGGCTTTCCTGCGCGTCACGTGTCCCAAGTGCGGAGGGCCCGCCCGCCGCGAAACCGACACGATGGACACGTTCGTGGACTCGTCCTGGTACTACTTCCGCTTTCTCGATCCCCGCGGCGAGACCGAGATGGTCGACACCCCGCTCGTGGATCGCTGGCTTCCGGTGGATCAGTACATCGGCGGGATCGAGCACGCGATCCTGCACCTTCTCTACGCGCGTTTCATCTGCCGCGTCCTGAAGGACATGGGGCTCGTGCACCTGGAGGAGCCATTCGAGCGGCTCTTCAACCAGGGAATGATCACCAGCCTGAACCCGTCGACCGGCAAGATCGAGAAGATGTCCAAGTCGCGGGGCAACACGGTCTCTCCCGACGAGCTGATCGCGCGCTACGGCGCCGACACGGTGCGCCTGTACACGCTCTTCATCGGACCTCCGGAGAAGGAGTCCGAGTGGTCGGAGGACGGCGTGGCCGGGGCGTTTCGGTTCCTGAACCGCGTCCATGACCTCTGCGAGCGGGTTCTCGCACTTCCCCCCGGAGGCGATCCGGGACCGCGGGACACGCCCCTGGCGCGTCTGACCCACGCAACGATCGAGCGCGCCACGCGCGACGCCGCGGCGTTCCACTTTCACACGGCGATCGCCGCGCTGATGGAATTCCAGCGGGGAATCTCCGACGCGCTGGAGGCCGGGGAGGAAACGCCGGCCGCCCTCCGCGCCGCCGTGCGTACGCTCCTGCAGCTGCTCCACCCGGTGGCGCCGCACCTGACCGAGGAGATGTGGGAGCGTTTCGGGGAGAAGGGATTCTTGGTCGAGTCGCGCTGGCCGGCGTTCGACTCGGCGCTGGCAACCTCGCTCGAGGTGACCCTCGTCGTCCAGGTCAACGGCAAGGTGCGGGGCAGGCTCTCCGTCGCCCGCGGGGCCACGGAATCCGAGGCCATGGAGCGCGCGCGCCAGGACGAGAAGATCCGGTCCTGGACCGAAGGCAAGCAGATCACCCGCACGGTGTTCGTCCCGGACCGGCTCCTGAACCTGGTCGTGCGGTGAGGCGAGCCGCCGCCCTCGCGCTTCTGGCGGTCCTCCTCGCGGCGTGCGGGTGCGGCTACGCCCTGGTCGGGCAGAGCTCGTCGCTTCCCGAGAACATCAAGGTCATCCAGTTCACGACGCTGGAGAACATGACCCAGCGCGTGGGTCTCGAGCAGCGGCTCTCCGCGGAGGTCGCGCGGGAGCTCGCCTCGCGGGGACGGTTCAAGGTGCAGGCCACGGCGGACGGCGCCGACGCGGTGCTCGCCGGCGCGGTGACGTTTTTCAACCTGTACCCGGTGGCGTTCGACAACCAGGGCCGGGCCACCGACTACCAGGTGCAGGTGACGGCCAGGGTGTCGCTGAAGAAGCTCCCGCCGGGAGAGAACGACACGATCTGGGCCAACCCCTCGTTCACCTTCCGCGACAACTACCAGTTCTCCGTCAGCTCCGCCACCTATGTCGATCGGGAGAACGACGCGATCGACCGCGTCGCGGGGCGCTTCGCCCAGAGCCTCGTCACGAGCATGTTGGAAGGGTTCTGACGAGAGACTCCCTCTCCCCCTCGGGGGAGAGGGCCGGGGTGAAGGGGGCTACTTCGCGGCCGCGGCTTTCGCCAGCCGGCTCTTGTAGCGCGCGGCGGCGTTGCGGTGGATGACGCCCTTGGCCAGGGCCCGGTCGATCTCGGCGTGGGTCCGCGGCAGGGCCTCGGACCTCTTCTTCGAATCGGTCTGGCGATACTTCTTGACGGCGCTGCGCAGCCGCGAGACGCGGGCCTTGTTACGGGCGCGCTTGCGGGCGGTGATGCGGATGCGCTTCTCGGCGGACTTGATGTTGGCCATGGCTGCGGTCTTTTCTCCTAAACGGCTGTTTTCGGTTTCGTGAGGCGGGAAGACTACCCCAAACCCGCCGGGGACGCCTACCGGGTTACTTGACGTCGACTCCGAGCGTCTTCAAGCGGGCCCGCGCCAGGCGGGCCTCCTCCGAGGTGGGGAATTCGTGGATGACGTACTGGAGCTGGACGATGCCCTCGGGCTTCTGGTTAAGCTCCAGCATCGCGTAGCCCTTCTTCAGGAGCGCCGCGGCGGCCTTGTCGCTGGCCGGCCACTGCTTAAGGAGCTGTTCGAAATCGGCGATGGCCTCGGGATACTTCTTCTGCGCGAAGTGCGACTCGCCCACCCAGTACTGGGCGTTGTCGGCGAGGTCCGTGCTCGGGTAGCTCGCGAGATAGTCCTGGAAGCCCTGGATCGCGAGCGCGTAGCGGCCCTTGGTGTAGTCGGCGTAGGCGGTGTCGTAGAGCTCGGCCGGCGAGGGTCCGCCGGAAGCGGGACGGGCGGACGCGCCGGGCGGAGAGCCGGGAGGCGGGGAACCTCCGGCGGGCGGCGGGACCGCTCCGTTGGAACCGCGCAGCCGCAGCAGGTCGCCCTGGGTCTCGGCGATCTGCTGGGAGAGCTGGGAGAGCCGGCGGTTGGTGTCCTCGAGCTTGGCTTCCAGCTGCTCCATCTTGGTCGTCAGCTCTCCGAGCTTGACCGCCGTGTCAGCGTTGGACTTCAGGAGCTGCGTCGTCTGTGTCGAGACGTTCTGATTGACCTTGTCGACCTCTTCCTTGCTCGACGACTTGCGTTCGAGAGTCTGGATCTGCTTCTGGATGTCGTTCATCTGGCGGTGCAGGCCCTCGATGTCGTCCGAGGACACGCACGCGGCGCCCGAAACGAGCGCCGCGCCGAGAAGGCCAACCAGGCCGTAGCGGTGAGAGACCCTCAAGACTACTTGGCCGTGATCACGAGGTGAGCCCGCCGGTTCTGCTGCCAGCAGCTCTCGCTCGATTCGGTACAGAAGGGACGCTCCTTTCCGTAGGAAACGGTGCGAAGCTTCGAGCCGTCCACGCCAAGCGAAACAAGATATTCCTTCGCGGCATTCGCGCGGCGGTCGCCGAGCGCGAGGTTGTAGGCCGCGGTGCCTCTCTCGTCGCAGTGGCCTTCGATCAGGACCTGAACCGTCGGGTATTTCTTCAGCCACGCGGCGTCGGCCGCGAGCGCGGTCCGGGCGTCCTCGCGCAGGTCCGACTGGTCGTAGTCGAAGAACGCGTCGGTGAGATAGCCCGCCTTGTTCATCTCGGCGATGTCTTTGGAGAGGACTTCCGATTCGACGTCCTTGCGGGGAGCCGCCGTGGCGGGAGGAGGAACCGCGGTCTCGGGAGCCTTCGACGTGACGGGAGGACGCGCCTCCGGAGTCGTCGTCGGAGTCTTCTTCTTGCAGCCCGTCGCCAGCGCGAGGGCGGCCACGAGGGAAACCAGGGTGAGCGCCGTCAGTTTCCTTTGCATTCTCCGTTCTCCTTAGTGCGTCGACAGGGGATGCCGCGTTCGGAACTTCAATATAGCAAAGAGCTTGCCGATCCCCAACACGATTCGCTCGGAAGCGTCACGGGATCCACGAGGGCTGATAGTGATTGCCTCCCTTGGTCAGCTGTCGCTTGTTCTGTCCGTTCGCGTCGGACGTGTAGATCTGTGTCGAGCCGCTGCGGCGCGAGGAGTAGACGATCTTCTCGCCGTCGGGCGACCAGGTCGGATGGCCATTGGATCCCTCCGAAGTGATCTGGACCGTCTGGCCGGTCTGAAAGTCCATCACGCAGATGTTGAAGTCGCCCTCGTTGCGGCACGCAAACGCGATACGCGAGCCGTCCGGAGACCAGGACCCCTCGTCGTTCCAGTTTCCAGCGAAGGTGACGCGACGCGAGTTCGTCCCCTCGGCGTCCATCACGTAGATCTGCGGCGTGCCGGTCAGGTCCGAGGTGTAGAGGATCTGGCGGCCCGTGGGCGACCAGGCGGGCGAGGCTTCGAGGGCGCGGCTCGTGGTGAGCCGCTTGGCCGTGCCGCCGGCGACGCCGACGGTGTAGATGTCGGCGTTTCCGCTGGCCGAGCCCGCGAAGGCGATCTCCCGCCCGTCCGGAGAGAGCGAGGGCGAGGCGTTGAGATCCACACCCGTGGGCACCTCCCGCTTGTCGGCCCCGTCGAGACCCATCGTCCAGATCTGGGGATACAGGCGCACGTAGGAGGTGTAGGCGATGCGGCCGGCCGCGCCGCTGGGATTGATCGCGATGGACTTGTGCGAGGTCAGCGTCCGCGTATTGCGGCCGTCGAAGTCCATGGCTTCGATCTCCTTGATGCTGCCGGGGTGCTCGGTGACGTAGAGAATGGTCGACAGGAAGTTCCCCGGCTTGCCGGTGAAGTACTTGACGAGGTCGTTGGCGAACGTGTGGGCGATGCGCTCGACGTAGGACGCGCCGCCCGAGTATCGCCGTCCGAAGATGAGCTTGCGGGACTTCAGGTCCCAGACGCGGCCCTCGATCGACACCTTGTCGCCGCTGACGGATCCCCGACTGTCGACGAGAACCTCGGCGCCCGTGCCCAGCCACCGGTCGGCGGCGTCCTGGGTCGAAGGATCGCGATAGCCCTGCGGGTAGAGGGCCGGCTCGGCCACGACGAATGCCCCGGCATATTCGAGATCCGAACGCAGGGTCGCCGTGAAGGGATCCGTCACCTGCGCCTGGAGTGCCGCGGTTCCGGGAGCGTCGAGCGCCGGAACCGCGACAGTGAGACGCCGGGCGACGCCGCTCTTGATCGTGAGCTGAATGTCCTGACCCGGCGCGGGGGTCGGGACGGGCTGCTGACCGAACGCGGGCGCGGCCAGGAGGCAGAAGAGGGCCGCGATGAAAACGAAAGGTCGAAACATGCGGAATCTCCGTTCTGTCACTCGAAAGCGAATGCGACCTGAACCCCGAGACGCGTTCCGGAGTATTCGGGGGGAAGAGGCGGGAGCGGCGACGAGGCCATGACGGCTCGCTGCGCCGCGCGGTCCACCCACGGGAGTCCGCTCGCGGTCACGAGACGGATGTCGGTGATGGTCCCGTCTCGCTCGATCTGAAAGTGGACGACCGGGTTCACCGGCGCGATCTGCAGGGGCAGCCAGTTTTGCTGCAGCAGCCCCGCCATCCGCTCGATGTAGACGGGGTACTTGAAGTCGGCCTGGTCGAGCTTGAGCCCGCCGATCGCGGAAGTTCCACCCGCGCCAGCCGCCGGACCAGTCGTGGCGCCGGGACTCTCTTCTCCGGCATTCGGCAGGCTGATCGCGGGCGGCGCCTCCCGGGCCGGCCGGCTGATCGGAGCCGGGGTGGGCTTCTTTTTCGTCTCCTTCTCTTTCGACGGCAGCAGCAGCGCCTTTTCCGACGGCTGTGGAGGTTTCTCTTCGGGCGGTTTCTCGATCTTGGGCTTCTCGGCCGCCGGAGGAGGAGGCGGCACCGGCGCCGGAGCCGTGCGAACCTCGGGCGCCGTCGGCGAGCCCATCCGGATCAGGCGCACGGCGACCGCGCGGGGCGCGGCGTAACGCATCGGCTTGGCGAAGACCGACACGATCAGTGCCACGAGCACGGCGACGTGCAGAAGAAAGGCCAGCAGCGCCGCGGTTCCCCAGGGGATCCGCTCCTGACGGCGCTCGGCGAGGACGTTGGCGACGGTATCCATCAGGCCCGATCCGACGATCGCCGAGACGTCACTTCTTGGGGGCCCCCGAGGTGTCCGTCATGAGCCCGAGGCTCTCGATGCCCATCCGGTTCAGGAGGTCCAGCGTTTCGATGACGGTTCCGTAGGAAAGTCCGCGGTCGGCTTTCAGCAGCACGGCCTTCTCCTTGCGGCCTCGCAGAATCGAGCGCAGCCGATCACGGAGCAAACCCCGGGCCACCGGCGTCTCGTTGATGTAGTAGAGGCCGTCCCGGGAGATCGAGAGGACGATCGGGTCCTCCGGGTTCGACCGCAGGTTCGTCGTCGCCGTCTTGGGCAGCGCGACGGAGATGCCGGTGTGGAGCATCGGCGCGGTGACCATGAAGATGATCAGGAGAACCAGCATCACGTCCACCAGCGGCGTGACGTTGATGTCCGCGAGGTGGTCGAACGGGTCGCCGGACTGGCGCTGGAAGGCCATCGTTAGAATGAGGCTGTTTGAGCGGCGCTCGACGCGCCGACGAGGGCGAAGATTTGTTCCCGGCTAGCTTCCATCAGGATGACCCTTTAGGTGAAGTTCCTTTCTGCAAGATTGATGAACTCGAGAGAAAAGTCTTCCATGCCCGCCCGCTGCTCGCGGACTTTCCCCATGAAGTAGTTGTAGAAGATCATCGCGGGGATCGCGGCCGCCAGCCCCGCGGCCGTGTTGATGAGGGCTCCCGAGATGCCGGGCGCGACGGCGGCGATCGAAGTCGACCCCGTCTCGCCGATCGCTCGAAACGACTGCATGATGCCCCACACGGTGCCGAAGAGGCCGATGAACGGGCATGCCGCCGCCGTCGTCGCCAGGAAAGTCATGTTCCGCGTCAGCCGGGACATCTCGACACCGATCGCGCGCTCCAGGGCGCGCTCGATTCCGGAGATGTTCTTGATCAGGAGCTTCCCGCCCTGGCCGCCCCCCGTGGTCGGGTTCTCGTCGGCGCGGTTGGCCTTCACCTGGGCGTCGAGCTCCGCGTAACCGGCTTTGAACAGGGTTGTCAGGGGGGTATCCGAGAGCTCCCCGGCGAAGGTGTTGACCTCGGAAAAGCGCTTTGACTTGCGGAAGAAATTGACGAATTTTTCGGACTGGCGGGATACCCGGCGGAGGCGCAGAAACTTGGCAAAGATGATCACCCAGGAGACAAAAGAGAAGAACAAAAGGATACCCAGCACCACTTTATCGACGGCACCGGTGTCCCGGAAGAAGGAGAGGATGGGGTTGGCATGGGGAAGGTTTTCGGTGGTAACGGGCTGAAAAACGGTCCCCAGCATCGATTTCGACCGTAACATAGGGGGAAGGGAAGGGTCAAAGGGAATGGAGTCCAAATCCGGCGGGGTTGTCCCGAGTGTGAAGCTATTGGTGTATCGAGTTCTCATCGGCGCGGCGCTGGCGTGTTTCGTCGCGGCGAGCGCTCGGTCGGCGCCGACCGACATCCTGCCGGCCGGGCAGGTGACGCCCGGGATGCGAGGCTACGGTCTCTCCGACCTCGGCGACGGAAAGGGCGTGCAGCGTTTCGACGTCGAGATCGTCGGCGTCCTGAAGAGCTACGCGCCGAAGCAGGACTTGATTCTCGCGCGCATCTTAAACGACGAGGCGCTCGCGAAGACCGGGATCATCGCCGGAATGAGCGGCAGCCCGATCTACGTCGATGACAAGCTGATCGGCGCTCTCGCGTATGGCTGGCCGTTCGCCCGCGATCCCATCTGCGGGATCACGCCGATCCAGAGCATGCTCGACATCCGCAAGGCGCCGGCGACCCCGCCGGTTCCGATCGGAGGCGCGGCGACTGCGACCAAGGCGATGGTGTCGGCCTTCGGGACGGGGAAGTTCGCCGAGCCCTTCACCGCGCTCGTCGACGCGTTTCGCGGAAAGCCCGCAACCGGTAACGGCCCCGTGCCGCTGCCGCTGCCCGTCTCCTTTTCCGGCGTGACGACGCCGGGTACCGTCTTCGGGAAAGTCGCCGAAGCCGCGGGCTGGCTGGTGGCGCCCAGCGGCGCCTCCTCGCCCTCGGCCGGCGCGGCCTCGCCGGAGCCCGAAGGACGGCTCGAGCCCGGTTCCGCCGTGGCGGCCGTGCTTCTCAACGGAGACATGGTCCTGTCGGCGACAGGCACGGTGACCTGGGTCGACGGCAACTCGATCCTGGCCTTCGGCCACCCGTTCCTGTCGATGGGCCCGGTGGACATGCCGATGGCGAGGGCGGACGTGCTGACGGTGCTGCCATCGTTGTATCGCTCGTTCAAGTTCTCGACTACGGGACCGGCGCTGGGATCGGTCTCCCAGGATCGCTCGTCGGGCATCCTGGGCAGCTTCGGCAAGCCTCCGACCATGGTTCCGGTGACGATCAAGATGACGTCGGAGGACCTGCCTCCGCAGACGTTCCGCTTCGAGGTCGTCCACAATTCGATGCTGACGCCGATCCTGCTGGCGATGGCGACGGACAACGTTCTGACGACGCTCGAGAAGCGCGCCGGGGAACGCACGATCGTGTGGAAATCCTCGATCGCGACGGACGACAAGCCGGTGCGCTGGGATTCGGTCTTCTCCGGCCTGACGGCGCGCGAGGAGGCCGTGGGCTCGCTCGCCCTGCTGACGAATTACCTCATGGCCAACGAATTTCGCGATCTCTCGATTCGCGGCGTGGAGGTGGAGATCACGCACTCCGACCGCCTCCAGAGCGCGCGGATCGTCAATGTCGAGGCGCAGAAGGAGCGCGTGCGGCCTGGGGACACCGTGCCCGTGTGGGTGGACCTCGAGGACTTCCGCGGCGGCTCGCGGCGGGTCGTGATGACGGCGAAGATCCCCGAGAACACGCCCCCCGGACCGCTGACGCTCTTCGTCGGCGACGGCAACGCGGCGACGGCGTACGACCTCGCCCTCTATCCGCCCGATCCGCACTCGCTCGATCAGGTGCTGGAGTTCCTGTCGCGGGTCCGTCCCCCGAACACCCTGAACCTCCTGGCCTATCGCGCGGCCGCCGGTGCCGTGGTCAACGGAGCGCCGCTGCCAGCGCTTCCGCCGACGCGGGCGGCGCTGCTGCGTGATCGCGGCCCGGGTGACGGTTCACCGGACCTCGGCTACCTGCGCCTCCAAGCGGAGTCGATCGAGCAGCCGGTGCCCGTCGCGGGGTCGGCCCGCCTGAATCTCGAAGTGCTCCCGAGGATCTGGTGAACCGGGTCCGGTCCCGGGTTCTGGCGGTCGCTCTAGGTGTGTCCGCAGCGGCTGCCCCTTTGACCGCGGCCGCCGTGCGCATCTGGGTCTGCGACAGCGCGGGGGAGTTCTCTCTGGGAGAGGCGCGCGGCATTTCGGTGACGGCGGACGGAACGCTCCTGCCGGGGCACGCCCTCTCGAAAGTCGAGTCAATCGCGGAGGCTGTGCTCTTCGCCGGCGTTCCGGGCAAGAAGGGGGAGCTGTACGTCGGCACCGGGGACGCCGGAAAGATCCTGCGCGTCACCGGCGACGGCGCGGTCGAGACCTTTGCCACGCTCCCCGAGCAGGAAGTGACGGCGCTCGCCGTCTCGCCCGACGGCACGGTCTACGCCGGCGGGTCTCCGGGCGGCAAGGTCTATCGCATCGAGAAGGGAAAGCCCGTCCTCTATTACGACACGAAGGCCGAGTACGTCTGGGCGCTGACGTTCGCGGGTCCCGTCCTCTACGTCGGTACGGGCCTTCCGGGTGAGATTCATCGCGTCAAGGCGGCCGGCCAGGGCGAGCGCGTCCACAGCACGGTGGACGCGCACGTCCGCGCGCTCTTCGCGGATCGACAGGGACGCGTCTGGGCGGGAACGTCCGGATCGGGCCTCGTTCTCCGCATCGATCCGGCCGGGCGTGTCACCACCGTCTACGACTCGGGAAAGCCCGAGGTGACGTCGATCTCGGCGGACTCCTCCGGGCGGGTGTGGGCGGCGGCCGGAGCGGCGGACCTCTCCTCCTCGGGAGGGGAGCCGATCTCGCTTCCCACGGCGACGACGTCGGCGAAGCCCTCGAAGTCGGGCTCCCCGACGGACGACGATGACCGGAGCCGGTCCGAGGTCACGGTCTCGGTGTCCTCGCCGCGGCTGGCGACGTCGCGCGGCTCCTCGCGCGGCGGCTATTCGTCGGAAGTCGTGCTCTTCAACGAAGGCGAGCCTCCGCGGACGGTCTGGAACTCGTCCGAGGAGATCGTCTTCGACCTCGCGCCCGACGCCGACGGATCGGGAGTCCTCGCCGCGACCGGTCCCCGCGGCAAGCTCTACGCGATCCAGGCCGACGCTTCCTCCCTGGTGCGGACGTTCGACGAGAAGCAGGCCACGTTCCTGGCCGGCCCCGACGTCGGATTGAACTCGTCGAGCGCTCTCTACCGGCGGCGCGCCGGCGCGACGCCCGGCGAATACGTCTCGCCCGTGAAGGACACGGGCCGGACCAGCCACTTCGGCGCCTTCCGCTGGGAGGGCGAGGCGCCGGGCAACTCGAGAGTCGAGTTCTCGTTCCGGTCCGGCGAGTCGGCGACGCCGGACACGACCTGGAGTCCGTGGTCGCCCTGGAGCGGATCCGGGCGCACACTGCGAATCGACGCGCCTGACGGCCGCTTCCTGCAGTGGAAGCTGCGCATGGAACCCGACGGCGAGCGCACGCCGCGGGTCCGCCGTGTCGAGGCCGCCTACCGCAACCACAATTCGGCCCCGACGGTGGAGAGCCTCTTGGCGTTGGAGCCGGCCGAAGTCCTGGCGCGATCGGGCACCAGCGGCTCGAACGTGTACGAGGCCGCGGCCACTGATGAGAAGGGCATCTTCACCGGCCTCGAGGAAGCCAAGTCGGAAAGCTCGCCGCGGAAGCTCTACCGCAAGGGCTACCGGACGCTCCAGTGGAAGGCGAGCGACCCCGACGGCGACGCGCTGGTGTACGAGCTCGAGTTCCGCCCCGCGGGCTCGACGAAGTGGATCCCGCTCCGCAAGGACATCCACGAGACGTCCTATTCCTTCGACTCGACGTCCCTGCCCGACGGAGAGTACGTCTTTCGGGTCACGGCGTCGGACGCCGACGCCAATCCCGGCGAGGGCAAGACCGCCTCGCGCGACAGCTCGACCGTGCGGATCGACAACACGCCGCCGGTCGTGCGGGAGACCTCGCGCTCCGCCGGCATCCTCGAGATCACGGCGGCCGACGCGGCGTCGCCGATCGCCGAGGCCGAATACAGCCTCGACGCGAAAAAGTGGATCCGGATCGAGCCCAAGGACGGGCTCTCGGATTCTCCGGAGGAGTCGTACACGATCCGACTGCCGGCCGAGGCCCGCGGCGCGTACCTGCTGGTGCGCGTGACCGACGCCGCGCGCAACGTTGCGGTCGTCCCGTTCACGGGACCATAGGAGAGGTCCCAGGTCTCAAGTCATAATCTGAGGCGATGAGGCGCGCCGTCGCTGGTGTTCTGCTCCTGGCGGCGATCGCCTGCCGCGCGCGCCAGGAGTCCCCGGCCCCGACGCAGACGCTGTCCCGTCCGACCCCCCAGGCCATCGAGCCCGGGCTCGAGTTCCTCGACGGCACGAAGGACGGAGCGCCGGAGGCGGGCGGGACGCTCTACCGGCGGCTCGCGGGCGAGCCGACCACGCTGAACGCCGTCCTGCAGTCGGGCGTCTTCGAGGCCCAGGTACTCCAGTACATCCAGCGCAATCTCTTCGACTACGACGCGAAGCTGAACCGCGTGCCGGGCCTCGCGGAGAGCCTGGAAGTCTCCTCGAACGGGCGTGAGTACGTCGTCACGCTCAAAGCCGACGCGGTGTGGGAGGACGGCAAGCCCGTGACCTCGCGGGACGTTCTCTTCACCGTCGAGAAGATCCGGGACCCGAAGGTCCCCGCGCCCGTCTTCAAGTCTCTCTTCGAAGACCTCGAGAAGGCCGAGGTGCTCGATCCGCGGCGCGTGCGATTCCGGTTTCGCCAGCCCTATGCGTTTCGGGCGATGGCGTTCGTCTTGCCGGTCCTTCCGGAACATCGTTTCGCGGGCCAGCGCTTTCTCTCCGCCCGGGACAACCGGGCGCCGCTCTCCGATGGTCCGTACCGGCTGGTGAAGTGGAAGACGCAGGAGTCCCTCGAGCTCGAGCGCAATCCCCGCTATCCCTGGGACAAGGGCAACTTCGACCGGATCCTCTTCCGGATCGTCCCGGACAACGCGACCGCGGTTCGGCTCCTGACGTCCGGAGAGCTCGACGAGGATCAGCTCGACGCCTCGCAGAAGGCGAAAATCGAGACGATGGGACCGTCGGCGCCGTGCTGCCGGTTAGTCGAGTTCTACAACCTCGACTTCAACTACATTGCCCTGAACAACCGGTCGCCTCTCTTTTCCGACGCGCGGGTACGCCGCGCGATGACGATGCTGCTCGACCGGGCTTCGCTCGTTCGAGACCTCTACCGCGGCTCCGCGCGGATCATCTCGGGCCCGTGGGCTCCGGATTCCCCGGCCTACGACGCGTCGGTGGAACCTCTGCCCTTCAACCCGGAGCAGGCCAAGAAGCTCCTGGCCGAGGCGGGGTGGGGCGACACCAACGGCAACGGGACGCTCGATCGCGACGGCCATGAATTCGAGTTCGACCTGGTCGTCTCGGCGGGGTCCGACATCGGCCGCCAGATCGACGAAATGCTCTCCGCCGAGCTCGCGAAGGTCGGCGTGACCGCGCGTGTGCGGCAGATGGAGTGGAGCGCGTTCGTCGCGAAGGTCGACGCGGGAGAATTCGACGCGGCGTCTCTGGGCTGGTCCAGCGTGGACGCGAATCCCGACCCGTACTTCTACTGGCACTCCTCACAGTGCCCCCCCAACGGGCAGAACAACGGCTGCTACCGCAGCGCCGAGGCGGACCGGCTGATGGAGGAGGCGCGGACCACGCTCGACGCCCAGAAGCGCAAGGAAACCTTCCACCGCCTCCACCGCATCTTCCGCGACGACGCCCCGGCGATCTTCGTGGTCAACCCGACGCAGAAGTACGCCCTTACGAAATCCGTCCGCGGCGTGACGACGTCGCCGCTCGGGCTCTACGGGATCTGGCCGGGACCGCTGGGCTGGTGGAAGAAAGCCTCGTGACGGCGTACCTGCTGCGCCGTCTCGCGCTCGCGATCCCGACGCTCTTCGGAATCACCGTGGTCGTCTTCTTCCTGGTTCACCTGGCCCCGGGAAGCCCGATTTCCGGCGGCGTCGACTCGCTTCGGCGGCCGACCGGTCGCGCGGCCGAGGAAATGCGGCGCCTGTACGGCCTGGACCGTCCGCTCCCGGAACGCTTCGCCACGTGGATCTCGCGGGCGGCGCGCTTCGATCTCGGGGAATCCTTCGTGGACCACCGTCCGGTGTCCGAGCGCATCGGGGAGGCGCTGCCCAACACGCTGCTCTTAAACGGGCTCGCGCTCGTGCTCGCCCTCGCCATCGCGATCCCGCTCGGCGTCGTGGCGGGAGGCCGACCCGAGAGCGCGTTCGACCGGACGTCGGGCGCGGCGCTCTTTGCGCTGTATTCGATGCCGACGTTCTGGGCGGCCCTTCTCCTGCAGACGCTCTTCTCGGTGCGCCTGCGGCTGCTGCCTCTGTACGGGATGGAGTCCGACGTCGCCGGCTCCGGGTTCGCGGGCGTGGCGGACCGCCTCGCGCACCTGGCGCTTCCGGTCACGTGCCTCACCTACGGGACCCTGGCCTTCGTCGCTCGGCTCGTGCGCTCGGGAGTGGCGGAGGCGGCTTCCAGCGACTTCGTGCTCGCGGCGCGGGCCCGCGGGGCGTCGCGCCGCCGGGCGCTCTGGACACACGCGCTGCCCAACGCGCTGCTTCCAGTCTTGACCCTCCTGGGGCTGGTTCTGCCGGCGCTCCTGTCCGGCAGCGTCATCGTCGAGAAGATCTTCGCCTGGCCAGGTCTTGGAAGGCTCTACTTCGATTCGATCCTCGCGCGCGACTATCCGATGATCCTCGGGCTGTCGCTGCTGACGGCCGTGGCGACTCTCGCGGCGACGCTTCTCGCCGATCTGGCGACCGCTGCCGCGGATCCCCGCGTGCGCGACGGCGCGACTCCATGAGCCGGCCCGTGCGACGGCGACTGCCCGGCAGCGCGCGCGTGGCGCTGGCAGTCGTCGTGGCGCTCTGGCTGGTCGCCGCGATCTCTCCCGTTTTTTCGGGCGCGGCGAGGGAGATCCGGCTCGATCGGCGGCTCGCGCCTCCCTCGGCGGCGCACCCGTTCGGCACGGACGATCTCGGACGCGACCTGCTGGCGCGCGTCGTGGCGGCAACGCCGATCTCGCTCGCGATCGGCCTGACGGCGGCGGCCGTGTCCCTGGTCGTGGGATTCGCCGTCGGCGCGACCGCGGGCTACGCCGGTGGGCTCACGGACCTGGCCCTCTCCCGGCTGATCGAAGTCATGCTGTGCTTCCCGGTTCTGTTTCTCCTCCTCGCCTTGGCGGCTCTGCTGCCGCCTTCGCCTCTGACCGTGATCCTGGCGATCGGCCTGACGACATGGGCGGGCGACGCGAGGTACGCGCGCGCGGAAGTTCTCAAGATCAAGGACCTCGACTATGCGCGCGCGGCCCGCGCCGCAGGCGCCTCGACTCCGCGGATCCTGGTCCGCCACCTGCTGCCCAACGCCCTGTCTCCGCTGATCGTGTCGGCGGCGTTCGGCGTCGGGTGGGCGATCCTGGCCGAGGCCTCGCTGTCGTTTCTGGGCGTGGGACTCCCGGCGCCGGCGGTCTCGTGGGGAGGAATTCTCTCGGCGGCCCCGGCGTACATCGAAGAGGCCTGGTGGCTCGCGCTCTTCCCGGGCTTGGCCCTGTTCTTGACGGTCGCCGCCTATAATCTGCTGGCCGAAGGCCTCCGCGTCGCGACAACCGAGGGGGGGAGGAAAGCATGACGGAGCGAATCGCCGTCTATCCCGGCTCCTTCGATCCGTTGACCAACGGGCATCTGGACATCCTGGCGCGGGCGCGGCGTCTGGCCGACCGGGTGATCGTCGCGATCCTCGAGCAGGACCAGAAGACGCCGCTCTTCTCGATGGAGGAGCGGATCGGAATGATCCGGGAGATCGTGGGAGGAGATCCGTCCATCTCGGTCGCGTCGTTCACGGGCCTGCTGGTGGACTTCGCGAACCGGTCCGGAGCAGGTTTGATCGTGCGAGGACTGCGTGCCGTCTCGGATTACGAGTACGAGCTCCAGATGGCGCTGATGAACCGGCGCCTGGCTCCCTCCATCGAAACCGTGTTCCTGATGGCCAAGGAGGAGTACTCCTACGTCTCGAGCCGCCTGGTCAAGGAGCTCGCGCGCCTCGGCGGCGACGTGACGGGTCTGGTTCCCCAGGCGGTCCGGCAGCGGCTCACCGACCGGTTTTGACGTTGCGCGCGGTCGAATCTCACCTCCGGGTCCGCTACTCCGAAACGGACCAGATGGGGATCGTCTATCACGCCCATTACCTCGTCTGGTTCGAGATCGGACGCACCGACTGGTGCCGCGCCGCGGGCATTCCCTACGCCGAGATGGAGAAGAACGGGCTCTTCATTCCGGTCACGCGCGTGGAGGCGAGCTTTCGGCGAAAGTCGAGCTACGACGACCCGATCCGCGTGATCACGCGGATGGGAACGCTCTCGTCCCGAGGCTGTGTTTTCGAGTACGAGATCCGGGATCCCTCGGACCAACTCCTCGCGGAAGGCTCGACCCACCATGTCTTCATGGACTCCTCGGGGAAGCCTTGCCGGGCCGACCCCAGGGTCGTCGCGGCACTCCAGAGTTATCGGGAGGAATAGCCGCGCATCCCTTTGCTCCGGGCGCGTGTTTGGGACGGAGGAGGCTTCGATGATCGCACGCTACTGGTCCGGCGAAGTGCCCGCGTCCCGCGCCGACGACTACCAGCGCTACCTCGAGAAGACGGGCATCCGGGAGCTCAACGCGACTCCCGGGAACCGCGGGGTCTACGTTCTGCGCCGCACGGAAGGGGACCGGACCGAGTTCGTCTTCGTGTCGCTGTGGGAATCTCTCGACGCGATCCGCGCATTCGCCGGCGAAGACGTCGAGAGGGCGCGGTATTACCCCGAGGACCGCGAGTATCTTCTCGAGATGTCCCCCGGGGTCAAGCACTACCAGGTTGCCGCCGCACCCGGATCGCGATAGAAACGCCGCGATCCGTGAAGGTCTTCGTTACCGGCGCGACCGGATACGTAGGAGGCGCGGTCGCGCGGGCGTTCCGCGCCGACGGGCATGAAGTATGGGGCTCGGCCCGAGATGCCGGTCGCGCCGACCGGCTCGCAGCGCGCGGAATCGAGCCGGTCGTAGGGACGCTCGAAGCTCCTGCCGCCTTCTTGGACCGGGCTCGCTCCTGCGACGTCCTCGTGCATGCGGCTATGGGCTCGGGACCCGACATGTTCGAACGCGACCGACAGACCGTGGATGCGCTGCTCGAGGCCGCCCGGAGCGGAGGGCGCCTGCCGGCCTTCCTCTACACCAGCGGCTGCTGGATCTATGGCGACACGGCGGGACGGATCGCGGACGAGACTTCCGCTCTCAACCCGCCCGCCTACGCGAAGCTTCGCCCGGGAACGGAGCGCCGCGTGCTCGAGGCTCGCGGAGTCCGGGGGATCGTGATGCGGCCCGGCTGCCTGTACGGCGGATCCGGAGGTCTGACGGCCCCCTGGTTCGAAGGCGCGCTGCGGGGGACGTCGGAAGTCGTCGGCGACGGGATGGCGCGCTGGGCCATGATCCACGAGGACGACGTCGCCGACGCCTACGTGCGCGCCGCGGAAAGCGATCTCCCGGGGGAGGTTTTCGACGTCTCCGACGGATCCGAGGCGACCCAGGCGGACATGGTTCGCGCGGCGGCGCTGGCGGCCGGTTACTCCGGAGAGATCCGACGGGTGCCGGTGGCCGAAGCGGTCCGGAATCTGGGCGCCTATGCCGAGTGTCTGGCCTACGACCAACGCCTTTCGGCGAGCAAGGCCGCGCGCCTGCTGGGCTGGGCTCCGCGTCACACCGGCTTCATCGCCGAAGCCGGCGCCTGCTTCGCGGCCTGGAAGGCCTCGGCGTCAGGATCGTAGACCGTACCGCGCGATCGTCCAGAGGATCTTCGCGCCTGCGCGAAGCGTCCCGGACACGGTTCCGGTGATCTTCGATACGCCCACGCGCCTTCGATAGGACACCGGCACCTCGACGACGCGTAGACCGCGCCGGAGAGCCTTGACCTGCATCTCGCACGTCCAGCCGAAGCTCACGTCCTTCATCCGGAGGCCCTGGTAGGCGCTCCAGCGGATGGCGCGAAACGGTCCCAGATCCGTATAGCGATGGCCGTAGAGCAGTCGAATCAGGAGGCAGGCGAGCGCGTTGCCGAGGCGCGCCTGGGGAAGGAGTGCGCCGGGCTCGCGCCGGCCCAGGACGCGGGATCCGATGGCGAGGTCGGCCCCGGCGGCGAGCGCCTCGAGCAGCAGGGGCATCTCTTCGGGATGGTCGGAGAAGTCGCCGTCGAGGAACACCAGGATCTCCGGCGGGTCCGACGCGAGGGCCGTGACGCCGGCGAGACAGGCGCTGCCGTAGCCTCGGCGATCCTCGCGGACCACGCGCACCGGAAGTCCCCGTGCGATCTCGGCGGTGCCGTCGGTCGAGGCGTTGTCGACCACGACGACCTCATCCGCGGCGCCCGCCGGGATGGACCCGACGACTAAGGGAAGAGACTCGCGCTCGTTGAACACCGGAATGATGACGGCGACGCGGGGGCCCCGCGCGGCGGCCGTCATGGAACCGGCCGGGCGGGAAGCTGTCCGCGGACCAGACCGATCGCAAGCCCGGCGAAGATCAACCCCGCGGCCAGCACGGTCTTCCAGGTCAGCGCTTCTCCGAGGATGAGGATCGCCAGGACGGTCGCGATCACCGGCTGGAGAAAGACGTAAAAAGCGACATGCGAAGCGTGCGTGCGCGCCAGCGCCCACGAGTTCAGCAGGTACGGGACGACCGTGCAGAAGACGATGACCGCCGCCAGGCAGGACCAGGCGAGCGGAGTAACGCGGGAGGGCTCGAAACGCTTGAGCTCCGGCCACGCGAGGACGAGGATGAGCAGTGCGCCGTATCGGAAGACGGCCGCCGTGAAAGTCGCCACGCGGTAGTGGGCGAGGATCGGCCGGGACAGTACCAGGTAGAGCGAGTACGAGAGCGAGTTGGCCAGCAGGAGAAGGTCGCCGCGGAATGCGAGGCTGCTCCAGTCGAAGCGCTGCGCGTTGAGAAGGGCCAGCGCTCCCGCGCCGGCCAGAGCGATGCCGGCGGCGGCGCGCACCGTCATGCGCTCCCGTCCGAGAAGGGCCGCGGCGGCGATGGTGAAGACTGGAATCGTCGCCGTCAGGATCGTAGTGTTGATCGCGGTCGTCATCGACAGCCCGAGAATGAAGAGGATCTGGTTGAACGACACGCCGAGCAGGCCGTAGAGGAGGATCTTTCGCCGGTCGCCCGGACGAATCGACTCTCGGCCGTTGACGCTGCGGATCACGTCCAGCAGGATCGCGGCCGAGACGACGCGGAACGCTGCGAAGACCAGGGGCGGGATCAGGCCGAGGGCGAGCTTGCCGAAGATCGGAAAGAGCGCGAAGCCCGTCTGCGCTCCGGCCAGAGCCAGGTGGATCTCCCAGGGGCGCTCGCGCCGATGCGTCACGAAAACGGAAGGGCCGATACGATTGCGACCCGATCCGGCGCCTCCAGGACTCTCAGAGTCGAGCCCTCGGCGACGTCGCGGAACGCGAAGCCCAAGCCGATCGGTCCGAAGCGCGGGGAAGTCGCGACACTCGTCACGTGCGCCAGCTCGTGTCCCTCCTTGGCGGGATTGAGGAAAGCGGTCCCGGCCGGCACGGTCTCGCCGGGAAAGCGAAATCCGACTAGCCGGCGCTGGAGGCGCCCGTACGTCCGCAGTCGCGCCACGATTTCCTGGCCGACGTAGCAGCCCTTGGTCGTCGAGACGGCGGCCTCCAGGCGAACTTCATCGGGGATGTTCGCGTCGCCGGCGTCCACCCCGAACCGCGGACGGCCCGCCTCGATGCGGAGAACCTCGGCCGTCTCAGGCGGGATCGCAACCGAACCCAAGTCCGACAGGATGCGCTCGAGGGCTCGTCGCGCGGAAGCGGGGGCGAGGATTTCCCCCGCGATCTCTCCTTCTCCGGGCAGCTTCACCGCGCCGTCGGGCGGCGCGACCGCCCCGGCTGCCGGGCCGTAAAGCGCCGCCCGCGCGTAGTCGTCGGTGGCATCCCGTACCGAGGCGTTCTGGAACGCGGCGTACCTGGCCAGATGCGCGGCCGCCGCGGGGACGGCCTCGCTCGGAACGAGCAGGAGGATGCGCTCGGGTTCGCCGACCAGGCGACCGAAGTAGAGGAGCTTTCCTCTCGGCGTCAGTCCCGCCGCGGGGCGGGCCTCGCCGGGTGTAAGCCCCCGGACCTCCTGCGTCACCTGGCCCTGCAGGAACGCGACACGCTCGGCCCCCTCGACTGCGATCACTCCGGAGCGGAACCGGTGCGCGAGGCCCTCGCGCGCCGCCGCGTAGTCGGGAGGCGCGCCGGCGCTACTTCTTGTCGTGGATGAACTGGGCACGCACGCGGACCTTGGGAGAGTCGGCGGCGTCGAGGGTGCGCATCCGGCCGGAGATCCGGTACGACTCGGTCTCGAACCCGTCGATGGTCACGCTGCGATCGCTCGAGGTGACGACCTTGCCGTCCTTGTCGAGCACCTCGATGGCGAGCTTCATCTTCCACTTCTCGGGTCCCTTGTTGTCGGCCTCGAACTGCCACCAGATCCAGGAGTGGTCCTTGGGGTTGTTCGCCCGGGCCTTTTCGATGTCTTCCTCTTCGGGATAGTTGCGGGCCTCGAGCGTGCGGATGGTGCACTTGCCGTAGGTGATGCCGACGTCGCCGGCATGCCGGCGCGGAAAGGGAATCGTCTTCTCGAAAACGCCTTCCTCGGCGAGGAGGCCGGCGGCGGCGAAAAAAGCGGCGGCGACGAGCGCTTTTCGGATCATGTCGACCTCGCAGTGGCGCGGAGCGTATCATTGCGGGCCATGGCCGAGCCCGGCGACACTCCCGACCTGCACGTCATCGACATCTTCATGATGTCGGTCAAGTGCGGAAACTGCGACACCTACCAGACCATCGTCAAGTTCCGGAAGGGCCCAGAGAAGAACGTCTACACGTACGAGTGCGAGAACGAGATATGCGATCCCAACGTCACCCGAACCATCGTCGAGGTCCCCAAGCACCTCGACAACTCCACCCGGCGGGCCGAGGAGCTGCCGTACTACGCCCGGGAGGCGGAAGGGGAGAGCTCGGACTAGGCCCCCGGCCGGGTCTTAGGATCGCGTAGAATAGGGGCTTCGTGAGCCTGCATACGGCTGCGCAGGACCGGACCGGGCTGGCCCCGGACCTCCTGCCGCGCCTGAGGAAACGCCTCGCCGATTCCCCCGCCTTAGGGTGGCTGTCTCCGAGCCTCGAGGAGCTCGGGCCGGACTGGTGTGTCCTGAAACTGCCGTACCGGCGGGAGATCACGAACGGGTCCGGGACGGTGCACGGAGGGATTCTGGCGGCCCTGGCCGACACCGCCGTCGCCTTCGCGCTGTCCACGAATTTCGACGGGAAGATGGGCTTCGCGACGACGGACCTGACCATTCATTACCTGCGCCGCGCCCGGAGCGAAGTCCGGGCGAAAGCGCGAATTCTCAAGAAAGGAAAGCGCGTCAACGTCGGAGAAGTGGACATCGTGGACGAGTCCGGGCGAGAAGTCGCCCGGGCCCTGGCCAGTTTCCTGCTGACCACCTCTTCGTTCGACTACGCGCCAGAAAGGACAGAAACCCCATCATGATGGACGACACGGTTCCGTTTCCTGCGGCCGAGACCGCGGAAACGGAACGCAAACCCTCCCGACGCCGCCGCGGAGGCGGCCGCCGCCACAAGGCATACCCGGCTCCGGCGGAGGAGCCGACGGCCGCTGCTCCGATTCCCGTTCCCTCGCCGTTGATCGCGGCCCCGACGGCGCCCGTCAGCGTCTCCGGCGTCCCGCCCGCGCGGGCGGCGGTCGAGCAGCGGCTCTCGCTCTTCATCGACTTCGAGAACATCGCTCTGGGAGTCCGGGACGCCCAGTACAAGAAGTTCGACATCCACCTGGTTCTGCAGCGGCTGATCGAGAAGGGTCGCATCGTGTTCAAGAAGGCCTACGCCGACTGGACACGCTATTCCGAGTACAAGCGGGAGTTCCACGAGGCCGCCATCGAGCTGATCGACATTCCGCAGCGCAACTACTCCGCCAAGAACTCGGCGGACATCCGCATGGTCGTCGACGCCATGGACCTGGTGGCCTCCAAGGGCCACATCACGACCTTCGTCATCTGCTCGGGCGACTCGGACTTCTCGCCGCTGGTCTCGAAGCTGAAGGAGAACGACAAGGGCGTCATTGGCGTCGGCGTGAAAAACTCGACGTCCAACCTGCTGATCTCCAACTGCGACGAGTTCATCTTCTACGAGGACCTCGTCCGCGAGACCCGTGCCCTGCCGTCGATCGACAACCTGCCCAAGAAGAAGCAGGAGGTCTTCCGGCTGGTCGTGGACTCGATCCAGGCTCTGCGCCGCGAGAACTACGACGTGATCTGGGGCTCGATGGTCAAGCAAACGATGCAGCGCAAGCAGCCCTACTTCAACGAGTCGTACTACGGCTACAAGTCGTTCTCGGAGCTGCTCGAAGACGCCGAGCGCCACGGCCTGATCACGTTGAAGCGCGACGCCAAGAGCGGCGGCTACGTCGTCGCAGTGAATTAGCGAGGACGCCGACTAGGGTCTTCGCAGCACGATCCGGTCCGGCGATCCCGCCGGGCCGGAGATCGTGCTCTGGACCTGAAGGCCGACGAAGTCGGCCGCGCCCGAGAAATCCCAGATGAGATTGCGGAATCCCCGCAGCGAGCTGCCGGGTTCGGGGTGGATCGCCTTCGACAGCACGTCGGTGCCGCGACCCTGGGCGTAGGCCGGCGAAAGATACAGGTAGGAGAGGAAGCCGCTCGCGTTGATCCCCGCCTGCACCAGATAGTCCGGCTCCACGGACTCCAGCAGCACGTACGTCGTCTCGTCGGGACTGCGGCGCATGCCCTCCAGCGCGTGCCAGAAGCGCTGGCGGGAGGGGACCCAGGGCGCAAAGGGGATGAAGTCGAGCGACAGCGCGGCAGACTTCGGGGAGGCCGCCACCGCGGTCACGACGTCGCGCACGCGTCGCTGCCCGTCGGGCACGGTCATGTAACCGGCGCCGGCTCCGCCGCGGCCCGGATCCGTGAGGATGACTCCCGCGCCGACGATGTTGCCGGAGCGATCCGTCTCGACGTAGGTCTCGCGCAGGGCCGGCCGGGACGGCGTTCCCGGAATCGTCGTGGTGATCTTCCCGAACCAGCGGCCGGTCAGGTCGAGCGACCAGGGCTCGGGAGTCGCGGGAGCGAGCCCCGCGGTCTCGGCGATCGGATTACCGTTGCGGGCGCTCCAGACCAGCACTCCCGTGATGACCGCCAGAGCGAGGCCCGCGAGGACCAGCAGGTAGGGGCGCGGAGGCAGCTTCGACCAGAAGCCCGTGTCTTTGGGAGCCGGAGGAGGAGAGGGTGGCGGGGGAGCCGGAGCGCGGTCCAGTCGCTTGTGACACTTCAGGCACTGGGCAGCCGGAAGCTGCGTGAAGCCGCAGTGGGGACAGGTGACCCAAGCCATTGTGCAAGATGGTAACTCAGTAAGCAGTAAGCAGTGAGCAGTAAGCACTCAACGTGATCAGCGACACGCTCACCGCGGACCGCTCACTGCTTACCGCTTACGGACGCTCAGATTTCGCGGAAGAAAAACCGGTCGAGCGTCGCCATCCGTGCCGAGAGAGCGGCGCGGTCGGGCTCCATCAGCCAAAGCGCGGCCGCGATCGAAGACGCGAGCGAGTTGCCGTCCTGCGGCGTGAAGCAGAAGCCGACGATCTCTTTCTCTCCGCGAACCGAGAGTGTGGGAGAGGCGATCACGGCCTGGGACAGGATGCGGCCGTAGTAGCCGTGGTCGCGCCCGAACGAGAAGATCTGGTTGGCCGAGCGACGTTCAGTCAGGGCGATGCGCCGGTTGGCGCGCAGCTTCGCCATGACCTTCTCCTTCGAGGTCGGCTTGGCGAGATCCATGTCGAACCACAGCGAGTGCATGTACTGCGTGTTGATTTTCATCGCCGAGGAGAAGATCGGCGGCTTCCAGCCGATCGTCGACAGCAGGGCCGAGGCGTCGCGCGCGTGGTGCGTGCCGAACTCGGGATCGTCGTGCTTCCCGACCGACGGCGCCGGCGCGAAGCCCGAATCCTGTGAGACGTCGTTGGCGCGGCGCATGCACACGAACCGTCCCCGGTCCAGGATCCGCTCGCCCGACTCGTCGGCGCCGAGGGTCTGGATCAGGCAGGCGATGTTGTGGGTGTTGCAGGAGACGATCTGGAGGAAGCGGTCCTGGCCGGGGACCAGAGCCTCGTCGTTGATCCCCATGGCGTACATCTTGCCGAAGCCGAACTCGCTGCCCTGAGCCAGAAAACCCTTGGGACCCCGGATCTTCTCGTAGACCTTCTTGTTCTCGTTGCCGGCGGGGGTGCAGTCGATGACGACCGTGGCGCGCTCGAGGGCGGACTGGGCGTCGTGGCTGACCTTGTGCCCGAGGGCCTCGAAGTCGGCGAGCTTGTCGGGATCGACGGCGAGCCGCGCGCCGCGCTCCATCAGGTGGTTGACCTTGGCCCGCTCGGTCGTCATGGGTGTGCGCTTGTGGAACGTGACCTCGTCGACGCCCAGCGACTTCCCGAAGTCGGTGAAGAGCCCGATCAGGGGCTCTCCGATCGTGCCCGTCCCGACGATGTGGACGATCTTGTTCATCCCGGTCTCCTGTTCGATTAAGGCAGGACGGCGGGAAGGATACGATGAGACGGGCGATTCTCAAAAGTGACGGGAAAGATTCGAACCGTGATGTTTCCGGGCCCCGCGGGGAGGCTCGAGGGTCTGTGGAAGGAGTCCTCCGCGCACCGGCGCGGCTCGGCCGTCTTCGCCCATCCGCACCCCATGCACGGGGGCACGCTGCACAACAAGGTCGTCTACCGGGCCTCGCAAACGCTGGCCCGATCCGGAGTCGACACGCTGCGTTTCAACTTCCGGGGAGTGGGTCTCTCGGAGGGACGCTACGACGAAGGCCGAGGAGAGGTGGACGATTTTCGGGCCGCCATGGCAGAAGCCGAGCGAGCGGCGGGGCTTCCGATGGCCGCAGGCGGGTTCTCGTTCGGGGCGGCCACGGCACTGAGGGCGGCCGCGGCCGATCCGCGCGTCGAGACGTGGATCGTCGCGGGGCTTCCGATCGCGACCGAGTCGGGACGCGGCGTTCCGATGCCCGAGGCCCCGGCGCTCTTCGTCACCGGGGAACGCGACACGTTCGGCCCTCCGCGGGATGTCGAGCGATGGCTAGGCGGCCGGCATCGCCTCGTCGTGATTCCGGGCACGGATCACTTCTTCGAGGGCAAGCTGGAGGAGTTCGGCGCGGCCGTCGAGGATTTTCTCGGAGCGCTACCCCGCAGGACCGCGCCCGCGGCCGCGCGCCCATGAGTGACGTGCCTCCGCCGCTTTCCGAGCAGGCGCGGAAGGACCTTCTCTACCTGGCGCGCGCGGCGATCGAGGCGCATTTCTCGGGAGGACCTCCGCCGCGGCTGGACTCGGACCGGGCCGAGACCTTCGGCGAGGCGCGAGGCCTCTTCGTGACGCTGCGAAAGGCGGGCGAGCTTCGCGGATGCATCGGCACGCTCTCGCCGGACGGCGATCTGACCCGGATCGTGCCGCAGTTCGCGATGCGATCCGCGTTCGAAGACCCGCGCTTTCCGCCGCTCGCGCTCGAGGAGCTCGGTCAGTGCACGATCGAGATCTCGGTCCTCACGCCGGCGCGCCCGATCGAAGGTCCCGAGGACGTCGCGATCGGGCAGGACGGCTTGATTCTCGAAGCGGGACGGCGGCGCGGATTGCTCCTTCCCCAGGTGGCGATCGAGTGGGGATTCGACGCCCTGCGGTTCCTCGACGCCGTCTGTGAGAAGGCGGGCCTGTCGCCCGGAGACTGGCGTGCGCCGGGCACGCGGCTGTGGGCGTTCCGCGCGGAGGTGTTTTCCGAATGAAGGGGATCGGAAACCGGCAGAAGAAGCAGCTCGTTGCCCGAAAGGTCCGTGCTCCCGAGAGGCGCCCGCGCCCGCCTAAGAGCGCGCCAAAGCCGGCGAGTAGAGCAGGAGAGCCGTGGCGACGGCCGCGTTCAACGAATCCACCGGCGGACGCATCGGAATCGTGAGCTTCCGGTCGAGGAAGCGGTAGGCGCCGGCGGGAAGCCCCGCGCCCTCTGCGCCGACGACGAGGACCGACCGGTCCGACAAGGGAGAAGTCAGGGCATCCTCGCCGCCGATCGAGACTGCGCCGCAGATCGGCCGTCCGGCGGCCTTCGCGTCGGCGGCGAAGGGCTCGAAGGAGACGCGGCCGGAGACCGGAATGCGCAGCACGCTGCCGGCGCTGGCGCGAACGGCCCGCGGATGGAAGAAGTCGGCGGTGCCGGGGGCTCCGAGAACTCCCGCGCCGCCGGCGGCCTCGGCAACGCGCACGATCGCGCCGAGGTTTCCCGGATCCTGAATCCCGAACACGAACACGACCGGACCCGGGCGGCCGAGAATCTCGGCCACGGGCACGTCGCGCCGCCGCGCGATCGCGAGCAGGTGCTGCGGCGTCTTCGAGTCCGCGAGCCGCTCGAGCACCGCGCGCGAGACCAGCCGCGGATGCGCCGAGGTCAGAGCGGCGAGGCGGCCGGGCCGCACGCTGGCGTCGTGCAAGACGTGGTCGAGCGTCACGCCCGCCGCGACCGCGTCCAGGATCGTCTTCTCGCCCTCGAGAAGGAGATGTGTGCGCTCGTCGAGGCTGCGCGCAATCTCCCGGATCAGCGGATTGGACGCGGACTCGATCGCCGGCACGGCGACCATGCTATAACCCGCCCGCGATGATGAAGTGGCTGCGCGGCGCCTCGAGGCTCGCTCCAGTCGTCGAGCACGGGGGTCACGCGGCCTCTCCGTTGTCCGCGCTCTGGACGTTCCCCGCGATGATCGCGGCTGCGTTCGTCGTGGCCTGGGGCGCGGAGGCGGCGGAGTTCCTGATCTCGCAGGGCCTCGCGCTCGCGATCCTGGCCCTGATCCAGACGATGCCGGAGTTTGCGGTCGAGGCCGTCATCGCATGGAAGGCCGGCAAGAACCCCGACATGGTCCACCTCGCCATTGCCAACTTCACGGGGAGCCTGCGCCTCCTGACCGGATTCGGCTGGCCCATGATCTACGCGGTCGCCGCGTTCTCGTCGCGCCAGAAGCGCGGAAGGAAGCTCGGCGCCATCCACCTCCACGACGACCACGCCGTGGAGGTCCTGGGCCTTCTTCCCCCGCTCCTGTACTTCGTGATCGTCTGGGCCAAGGCCAGCCTCGGTTTGATCGACGCTGCCGTGCTGACGATGACCTACGTGATCTACCTGGTCGTGCTCCTGCGGCTCCCGCCCCGCGCGGACACCGAGGAGGAAAACGAGGAGATTCCGAGGGTCTCGCGCTGGGCGCTCTCCTTCTCGGGCTGGAAACGCTGGGCGGCCGTGCTGGGACTCTTCGCCGTCGGCGGAGCCGTCATCTTCGTCGTCGCCGAGCCGTTCTTGAACTCGATGCTCGCCGTCGCGGTGAGCCTCGGATTCTCGCAGTTCGTCTTCATCCAGTGGGTCGCCCCCTTCATCTCGGAATTTCCGGAGAAGACCTCGGCGTTCGCGTGGGCCCGCCGCATCACGCGCGCGCCGGTCGCGCTCATGAACATGGTTTCCTCGAACATCAACCAGTGGGGCGTCCTTTCGGGGCTGCTCGCGGTGATCTACTGTTGGAGCCATGGCGACACGTCGCCCTTGCCGTTCGACGATTTCCAGAGACTGGAGATCCTTCTGACGATCCTCCAGGCGTTCCTGGGCTGGCTCTTCCTCGCGTCGATGAGCTTCGAGGCGGTCGAGGCCACCGGCCTCTTCGTGCTCTGGATCGTCCAATTCGCCGTGCCCTCCCTCCGGCACCACATGCTGTGGGTGTACGGCGCCTGGATCGCGCTCGAGGTCGGCCTCCTCGTCGCCGGAAAGAAGAAGCTGCGGGCCTTCCACGCGTTCGCCCGGTGCTGGCAGGGTCGCGCATGAGCGGGGCTCGCCTCTCGCGGCGGATCTCCGCCCTGACACCGTCCTCGACCACGGCCACTGCCAAGAAGGCGCGCGCCCTGGCCGCGTCGGGTGTGGACGTGGTGGATTTCTCGATCGGGGAGCCCGACTTCGGAACGCCCGACCACGTCGGCCGCGCCGGCATCAAGGCCATCGAGAACGGGCGCACCAAGTACACCGACGTGGCGGGGGAAGCGGCCCTGCGCGATGCGATCGCCGGGAAATACGTTCGCGAACAGAACGCTCCGGTCCGGCGCGAGAACGTCATCGTCACCGCCGGAGCCAAGCAGGCGGTCTTCAACGTCTGTCAGGCGATCTTCGACGAGGGCGACGCGGTGGCGCTATTTTCGCCCTACTGGGTCTCCTTTCCCGAGATGCTGCGATTGACCGGCGCGCGCCCGGTCCTCGTGGACACGCCGCTGGAGACCGGATGGCACGCCACGGCCGCCGCCCTCGACAAGTCGGCGCCGGGAGTCCGCGGCGTCATCCTCAACACACCGAACAATCCGACCGGCGCCGTCGTGGGAGCGGACGAGCTGTCGCGGATCGTCGAATGGTGCGCGGCGCGCGACGCCTGGCTGATCTACGATGAGACGTACGACCGATTCGTATACGACGGGAGGCGCCACGCGTCGGCCGCGGCATTGTTCCCGCGGTACGAACGCATCGTCGTCACCGGCGCGGCGTCGAAGACGTTCGCGATGACGGGTTGGCGGCTCGGCTGGGCGGTCGGCGCTCCGGCTCTCGTCACGGCGATGGCCTCGTACCAGAGTCACACGACCTCCAACGCCTCCTCGATCTCGCAGGCGGCGGTGCTCGAAGCTTTGACGGATCTGGAGAGCTCTCGTTCGTCCGTCGACGGGATGCTCGCGCGGTACGTCGCCCGCCGCGCGGTGATGGTCGACGGACTGTCGGCGGTCCCCGGCCTGCGCTGCCCGATGCCCGAGGGCGCCTTCTACGCGTTTCCCGACGTCTCCGCGCTGTACGCGCGCAAGGGCGTCGACGGCTCGGTCGGCTTCTGCGACAAACTGCTTTCGGAGGCGCACGTCGCCGTCGTGCCCGGAGACGCCTTCGGCGACGACCGTTGCGTGCGCTTCTCCTTCTCCAGCAGCCGGGACCGGATCAAAGAGGGCGTGCGGCGCTTCGCCGACTGGGTTTCTGGCTAGAGAGACGAAGGAGCCGGGGCCGCGACCGTGTAGCGGATCCGCGCCGTCGCCGCGATGGCATGGCGCGCGCGGCCGTCTAAGAAATCCAGGTAGGACCCCCAGGCGGCGACCCGTACGGCGGATCGGAGCCACAGAACGCCGAACTGCAGGATGAGCATCACCAGGATTCCGACGGGTGACACGGCCGGCATCACCCAGACGAGATAGAACGCAACGAGCACGGCGGCGCCTCCCAGGATCGCCCAGAAGAACCAGAGACCCAGAGCGCGGAGCCACGCACCCGACAGGGCATGCCGGGCGAAGCGGTAGCTCCGGATCGCGCCGAGACCCGCGTAGCGGCGCGCGGCCCGGGCGAAGTCGTAGAGCAGGGATAGCGCCGCGAAGATGAGGACCACCCCGGCCCAGCAGACCCATCGGAGGGCCGCTATCGAACCCGCATCGGGCGGCGCGTCCTCGAGGAGCTTGTGCACGCCGAAGGCCGCGCCGAGCCAGATACCGAACGCGATGAACGCCACCAGAACGAAGATCAGGAAGCACTTGACGTTGTGCCAGAAGTTCCGCCGCGCGGGCTCCAGGAACTGGCCGAAACCGAACCGCCCTCGTCCGAGGACCGCGACGATTCCTCCCGCGAAGAACATCTGCAGCACGACGCCGACGGTCCCCATCCATCCGGCGGTGCGCCGCATGCCCTCGAAGGCCGGCCACTTCTGCTGGACGAGGTCGAAGAAGAGTCCGGGTGCCTGGGTGGGATTGTTTCGGATGAACGCGTCGCCGGCGAGCGTGCCTCCGACCCATTCCTGCAGAGTGGGAAGCGCCGGCACGGCCGCCGTCCATCCGATCAGGGCCGTCGTCGCTGCGAGAAGCAGCACCAGCTTGTGGTGCGAGAGGGCCGCGAAACCGGCCGCGATGGGCGCGCGTCTCTGTTCCATCACGCCAGCGCCCACAGCAATTGTGACCAGACGCCCGAGAGCCATGCGATCCAGCCCGTGTACTTGACGACGGCGCGCCTTCCGTACGTATCCGCGGCTCCTTTTCCCGTACCGAGGACCTTGGAGTTGTTGAGGTAGCTCCAGTCCCAGACGTTCTTCCGGTCCGGATCCACGACCGCGTACGCGAGCTTCGATTTGTAGCTCGGAATCCGGTAGCGAACCCACTTCGCATCGGCGGGGAGAGTGCGGTCGACGACGACGCCGTTCTCGAAAACGAGGCGGGCTTGCGCTCCGTGCGACCACTCGCCGACGTTGCCGAAGACGACCGTCGTTTCCCAGGTCCCGGGGGTGTCTTTCTCCTTGTTGCCCTTCTCGTCGAGGGTGACGCGGCCTCCGGGCCGGTCGAAGACGCCTTCGGGCTCGCGGATGCGCCGGGACCTGGCGGTTGCGACCTTCCAGTCCAGTCGCGACGTGCCCTCGACGATCTGCCGGCGATATTCCGAGAGGTCCCGCCCGGTCGACTTCTCGAACGCGTCGAAGAAGTCGGATGTGGCGGGGTGACGGAACGACCAGGTCTGGAAGTACGCGCGCTGCGCTCGGGAAAAGGCCCGCGCTCCGAGGTCGTTCTTCAGCTGCGCCATGAAGAGGCCGACTTTGTAATAGGAGTTGACGCCGTACGAGGTGCCCGAGAAGAAGCACCAGGCGCACTTGCGGATCGGGTCGAGGTTGTCAACGTGGGTGTACTCGGCGTGCATGATCGAGATCGAATCCGCGCCGAAGCCGCCCGGAAGATTGATCTCGTCGCGCGGACCGTAGGCCATCGTCGTCGTGCGATGTTCGGAATCGTCGTTGAGGCCCTCGTCCAGCCAGGATTCCTCGAACTCGTTGGAGCCGACCATTCCGTACCAGTACTGGTGCCCGTACTCGTGAATCGTCACGACCTCGACACCGCGGACCTCGGAAAGAGGCCAGCGCGTCATCCACGCGGCGGCGAGACCTCCGGTGAAGAACGTCGGATACTCCATGCCCTCGGATCCGGTCCCGTCGTCGGGCGGGTCCACGATCGTCAGCGTCTCGTAGGGATAGGCGCCGTACCAGAGCCCGTAGTACGAGATGGCTTCCTTGGTCGAGCGGATGTAACGGGCGCGCGCTCCCTCGTGCCCGGGCTGGAGAAGGAGGCGCACCGAAATGGGTTTGAGGGCGATCTCGGCTTCCTTCATGCCGAGCTCCTCCGCGGCCTTCGCGCTCCAGCCGGCCGGAACGTCGCGGGCCGGGTCGAACGGGAACTCGGTCACGAGAAAGCGCGGATCGGCCGTCCACGCGAAGTCATGCACATCCTTCTGCACGTAGCGGTAGGTGGTGCGGTTGCCCTTGCGCGTCTCGCCGACCCGCTTTCCCGTCGCACCCACGACGAAGTTGGACGGAACCTCGAAGGAGACATCGAAGTCGCCGAAGTCGGCGTAGAACTCGGAGTCCGCGTGAAAGGCGTGGCAGTTCCAGCCGCCCGCCGCACGGCCTCGCATCCCGGCCGGCTCGTAGACGCCGATCTTGGGATACCACTGCCCGACCAGGAAGTAGTCCCGGACGAAGCCCGTCCGCGCGAACACCCTCGGGAGCTTCGCGCGGAAGGTGATCTCGAGTGTGATTTCTCCGTGCGGCGGGACGGGCGCGGGCAGCGGGACCGCCAGGACCGTCTCGTCCTCGGGGTTGTTACCGTCGGGCTGGATGAATCGAGCGCCGGGCCGCAAATCCTGGCCGCCCGTCTTCATCGAGAGGACGTCGATCCATCCCCAGTCGTCCCTCTTCTCGCCCATCCGGTCGCCGCGGAGCTCGCCGCCGGACTCCTGCACGAGGGTCGACTGGGTGTTTTTGAACGCGTTGAGGTACAGGTGGAAGCGCAGCTCCGCGACCCGGTCG
>JBKOVK010000208.1:0-6886 GCA_046724475.1 Acidobacteriota bacterium
GGCGTCAACTTCCGCGGCGCGACTCTCGCAGACACCAACGCCTTTCCGCCGGACAGTTCCGGCGCCGTCGGGCCGTCCCAGTTTCTGGTCGGTGTCAACGGCCGCATACGGACGTTCGGCAAGTCCTCGGGCTCGGCCGACGGAGTCCTGAACGCCGATCTCGACACGTTTTTCGCGGCGGTGACCGGAGGCAACCCGACGGCGACGCCGCGCGTGCGTTACGACCGTCTCTCCGGACGCTGGATCGTCACGGTCTCGAATTTCGGCCCTTCGTTCGGCAACAACCGCATCCTGATCGCGGTCAGCGACGCCGCCTCCAGCGGGATCATCACCAACACGACGGTCTGGACCTACTTCTTCTTCCAGCACAACCTCGTCATCCCGACCGGGGACACGGATCTCTTCTTCGATTCCCCCACCCTCGGCGTGGATGCCAACGCGCTGGTCATCGGCGGCAATCTCTTCGACTCTCTGGGCAACTATCAGGGAACCACCGTCCACGTTGTCCGCAAGAGCACCCTGCTCTCCGCCGGCGGCGGCGACTTGACTCCCAACGGCGTCGAGGCGTTCCGCAACCTCACCGGCACGCCCTCGGGAACCGGACCCTACGCACCCCAGGGCGTGGACGACCCCAACGGCGCGTCGGCGACGGAGTCCTGGGTCGCGGGCGTGGACAACGCCGGGTTCGGATCACTCGTGCTGCGCAAGATCAGCTACTCGGGGCTCGACGTGTGGCCGCCGATGGGAATCTCCGCGAACCTGGTCCTGGCGGTCGACTCGACGTCTCTGCCGCTGACCGTGCCTCACCTGGGAAACACGGGCGGGTCGGCCGGCCAGCTCGACGCTGTGGACGATCGGCTGGGCTCCACGATGCGCCGGAGCGACCGGATCTGGACCGCGCACAACATCGCGGTCGACGACTCCGGTACGGGCTCCTCTTCCGGCACGCGCGACGGGTCGCGGTGGTACGAGATCGACGTGAGCGGCGCCTCGCCCACGCTCGCGCAGTCGGGCACGCTCTTCGATCCGTCGGCCGTGAATGCGCGCTTCTACTGGATTCCGTCGATCGCCGTGTCGGGCCAGGGCCACGCCGCCGTCTCCACCAGCGTCGCGGGAGTGGCCCGACACATCGACGGCGCGAGCGCGGGCCGCCTCGTCGACGACCCGCCGGGAACGCTGCAGAGCCCGCTGCTGCTGACGACGAGCAGCACCGCGTACAACCCGCCCGCGGATCCGGGTCCGCCCCGGCGCTGGGGAGACTACTCGCACACCAGTGTGGATCCCGACGACGACATGACGCTCTGGACGATCCAGGAGTACTGCGACGCCACCAACTCTTACGGAGTGCGCGTGGCGCAACTTGTGGCGCCCCCTCCGGCGACGCCGACCTCCGCCACGCCCGCAATCGTGGACCCTGGGCTTTCCTCCGTCCTCGTCGACGTCACGGCCACGCCTTCGGCCGGCTCCGGGTTCTTCGATCCGGGAGCCGGGTTCCCCGGGCGGCTCAAGGCCTCGGTTTCGCAGGGCGTGACCGTCAACGCCGTGACCTACAACAGCCCGACGTCGATCACGCTCGACTTGAAAACCATCGGCGCGCCGAACGGTCCGCGCACGATCACCGTCACGAACCCCGACGGCCAGATCGTCACCAGCGCCGCCGGCGTCCTGACGATCGGCTTTCCGGGTTCTCCGTCGGTGACGGCGATCGATCCGTCGTCGGGTCCCGCCGCCGGCGAATCGGCGGTGACGTTGACGGGCACCGGATTCGTGGACGGCGCCACGGTCACGATCGGAAGCGTGGCCGCGTTGAACGTCACGGTTCTCGGCGACACCTCGGCGACGGCCGACAAGCAGTCGCTCTCGCCCGGCACGCTCAACGACGTGAAGCTCACGAATCCCACCCTGTTGAGCGGGACGCTCTTTTCGGGGTTCTTCGCCGACTTCCTGGACGTGCCGCAGGGCGACATCTTCCACGCCTCGGTGGAGACCCTGTTCCGCAGCGGGGTGACGGCCGGCTGCTCGGCCGGCAACTACTGCCGCGACGATGCGGTCACGCGCGCGCAGATGACGGTCTTTCTCCTCAAAGCGAAGCTCGGCGCGTCCTACACGCCGCCGCCCTGCACGGGCGACGTGTTCGACGACGTGCCCTGCATCGGCGGACCTTTCGACCCCTGGATCGAGGATCTGGCCGCGCGCGGAATCACCGGAGGATGCGGCGCCAACGACTTCTGTCCCGGCGCCCCCGTGACGCGCGCCCAGATGGCGCCCTTTCTGCTGAAGACCGACTTCGGCGCGAGCTACCTCCCTCCGGACTGCACCGGGACGGTGTTCGCCGACGTGCCGTGCACCGGCGGAATCTTCGACGCGTGGATCGAGGATCTGGCCGCGCGCGGAATCACCGGCGGATGCGGCGGGGGCAACTACTGTCCGGCCAACCCCAACACGCGCGCCCAGATGGCGGCGTTTTTGGTGATCACCTTCGGCTTGTGAGGAGCGGCGAGGTGGTCATCACCATTTGAGTTACTGCCGAATCAGAGGCCGACCTGCGGCCGGCCTCAAGCTCGGCGTTGCCTACTGCCGGGGGCCTGCCTTCGGTGGACGGCTCGGCTTGTGACGCTCCGAAGGCCGGTTTAATACCCCTTCAGCAGCGTCGAGGATGAGCGCTTGTAGATGCGCTCGGCGCCGTCGCGGTTCTTGATGACCAGACGGCCTTCCTCCATTCGGAACGGATAGCGGCCCGGCGGCTGACCGGTGATGTTGACCTCGAGGGTGTCGCCCGAGACGGTATAGGTCCCGCGCAGCACGGTCACCGGAAGACGCACGAAGAGCCTTCCGTCGGAAGTGAACTGCCGATACGTCGTCAGTGTGTCCAGAAAGAGCGAGCACCACTGTCCCACGATAGGCTGGTCGCTCGGGGGGCGGTCGCCGATTCGCTCGGAGTATCCCTGCTCGGCGTCGTTCTCGTCCTTCTCGACGAACCGGTCGGATCCCTGGTATTCGATGCGGACCAGCGAATCCTGGAGCTTCCCGGTTTCTTCGTTGGTGTACGTAGTCCGGAGCCACTCGCCCTGGAGCGCCCACGTCGCGTCGCTCATCATGGCCGAGATCTGCGTGACTCGCCCGTCCGGCGAGAACTCGAGGATGTTGCCGATGCCTCCCTTGTTGCGAATCGCCGACTCCCACTGACCCGCCACGGGCGCATCGGCGGTCTGACCCGGCGCCGCCGCGAGCGCCACCGCCATCAGGATCGAGAACATCGGGAGCTCCTCCCCCTCGCCGGCATGCGTGCCGGACGCGAGACGATACCGCCAATGTCACCTCCGGTCCAACGAGTCTGACAACGCGCGTCAGGTGACCGCAGTCACGCGCGCGCCAATCTCTTGGCTGCTCGGACCTTCGAAACTCCCGCCCGCTGGCCCGACTCTTGCGATTTTCTGCCGTCGAAGTCTCGCAAATCGACAAATCAGGGGGGAAGGACATGAGCGCATCCTTGCGGCGCGCGATTCTGTTCGGGATCGCGGCCATGACTGCCGCATTCGCGGCGGTCGCGGCGACGATCTCGAGTCCCTACCGGCCGACGGCGTCCTCGGCCGCAGCAGGGCGGCTGAACGCGCCGGGTCAGGAGGCGCTCGATTTCGAACGCGCCGTGCTGCTCGCTCTGCGCATCGCAGGAGCCGATTCCGTACGCATCGAAGGATTCCCGGTGGCGCCGGGCGTCACCGGCACGCTTCTGCTCAGGCGCTTCGAGGTGACCACGCCCGACGCGCGGGTAACCGTGTCCTCAGCGGACGGCGAGCAGTCCTTCCCGTTCCCCTCCACCGCGCACTTCTCGGGGACGATCGAGGGAGATCCGGATTCGGCGGTCTATCTCGGCGCCCAGGAAGATCGGGTCGTGACCTATCTGCGTTCTTCCGCCGGCTTCACTTACGTGGGCCCGGACGAATCCGGCGCCGACTTCGTGGTGCGCGCCGCCGAGTCTCCGTTGAACGACGCGGTGCGCGAGCTTCCGTTTGCCTGCCCGACGGAAGAGCTTCCGGCGGCCCTCACCGCGACCGCCGAGCCGTCGTTCGCACCGCCTCTGTTGCCGCTGGCCGGCCTCAAGCAGGCGGCCGTCCGCGTCGAGACGGACTTCGAGCTGTACAACAAGTTCGGCAACCCGACGGGCCTGGCCAACTACGTCGCCGCGCTCTACGGAGCGATCAACGTCGTCTACGAATCCAACCTCTCGCTGCGCCTGGCCGTGGCCGAGGTCCACATGTGGACGACCGGCGCCGGATCGGACCCCTACGTCTCGACGGACACACGCACGCAGCTCGCGGAGGTCGGCGACTGGTGGCACACCAACCGTCCGATGGCTTCCTACCCCCGGGCGATGGTTCACTTCCTTTCCGGCAAAGCGGTCTCCGGCGGAATCGCGTGGCTTTCGGTTCTGTGCTCGGGCGACTTCTCGGACGGCCAGGGGCACTGGGGAGGCGCCTACGGCGTCACGCAGGTCTACGGCAGCTACCCGACGCTGCAGCTGTGGGATCAGTTCGCCACGGCGCACGAGATGGGACACAACGCCGGCTCCGCTCACACCCACTGCTACTCCCCGCCGATCGACCACTGCTACAACGGCGAGCCCGGCTGCTATTCGGGACCGGTCGAAAACCCGGGCGTCGGCAACGGCACGATCATGAGTTACTGCCACCTGCTGGGTTGGCAGTACGTCTCGATGCAGTTTCACGCACGCTGCATCAACGAGCAGATGATGCCCGAGATCAACGGCGCATCCTGCCTGACCCAGGCGTCCACGTTCATCGACGTTCCGCCTTCGCACCCGTTCTTCCAGTACGTCGAGACGCTGGCGGCCAACGGCGTCACCGGAGGCTGCGGCGGCGCGTACTTCTGTCCCGACGCGTCGGTGACGCGGGCGCAGATGGCGGTGTTCCTGCTGAAGTCGAAGTTCGGCGCGTCCCACGTGCCTCCGGCGGCCACAGGCGCCGTCTTCGCCGACGTGCCCGCCAACGCGTTCGCGGCGGCATGGATCGAAGAGCTCGCGAACATGGGCGTGACGACCGGCTGCGGCGGCGGCAACTACTGCCCCGGCGCGGCGGTTTCGCGCCGGCAGATGGCTGCGTTTCTCCTGAAGACCAAGAACGGGTCGGGATACACGCCCCCCAATCCGGTCGGCGTGTTCGCGGACGTGCCGGTCTCGGACGGGTCGGCCTCGTGGATCGAGGAGCTCTATGCCGAGACGATCACGGGAGGATGCCTGACCAATCCGCTGCGCTACTGCCCGGACAACCCCAACACCCGCGGGCAAATGGCGGTGTTCCTGGTGAAAACCTTCAACCTTCAGTAACCAGAGAGGCCGCTAGACATTTAGCCTCCAGTAAGGTTGTAAGGCTCCGAGCAAAACACCCCCGATTGTTCACGGCGGCGAAAGGCGAGAGAATTCGGCCAGCTTTTCGGAGGCCGCAATGAAGCGCTTCGTACTCACCGTCTCCGCGGTTTTCCTCGCTCTGCCCATCTTCGCCGGCACTGTTCCCGACCTGTCCAGCCCCTATCGTGCCGGCCGTCTCGGCGCCAAACGCGCGGCGGTCGGAGAGGAGCGCCTCGAGCTCGACGTGAGGGCTCTCGCGGCGCTCCGCGCCGCGGGCAACGCGCCCTTCACCCTCTCCGATTTCCCGGTCGCTCCCGGAACGCGCGCGCGTCTGATCCTTCGGCGCTTCGAGATCGCGTCACCCGACGCCCGGATCCGCGTCACCGGCCCGCGCGGTGACACCTTCCTTCCCATGCCCGAGATCGCCCATTTCTCGGGCACCGTCGCCGGCGAACCGGATTCCACGGTCTACCTCGGCGTACAGCCGGACTTCCTCACCGCGTCCGTCGAGTCCAGCGCCGGATCGTCTTACGTCGGACCCGACGAGGCGCGATCCGGTTTCATCGTCCGCGACGCGTTCTCGCCGGCCAACACGCGATACGCCGAGACCCCGTGGCACTGCGACCAGGAGCTGCTCCCGGAGGTTCCGGCCCGCGGCGAGCCCGTCGAAAAGGCGACCGAGGCCCCCGACATCGTCGGTTTCCAGAAGGGCGGGCTGATCGTCGAAACCGACCAGGAGCTGCTGGCGAAGTTCTCGGGCGACATCAACACGATGACCGCCTATCTGCTTTCGCTCTTCGCGCAGTTCAACCTGATCTACGAGCGCGATCTCTCGTTTCATCTCACGGTGACCGAGGTGCACGCGTGGACCACACCCGATCCTTGGGACGGCCCGGAAACGCTCGACCAGCTCAATCAGCTCGGCGACTGGTACCACACCAACCGTCCGCTCGCGAGTTACCCGCGCACGACGGTCCACCTGACGTCGGGCCTTCCCGTCGCGGGCGGCGTGGCGTGGCGCCCCGCCCTGTGCATCGCGGACATCATGGTGAGCGGGCACTGGGCCGGCGCCTACGGCATCTCGCAGATCTTTGCCGACTACCCCGCGCAGAAATGGGACCTGATCGTGACCACGCACGAGGTCGGCCACAACTCCGGGTCCCTGCACACGCACTGCTACGTGCCGCCGATCGACATGTGCTACTCGGGCGAGCCGGGTTGCTACAGCGGCCCGACGTCGCTGCCTCCCGGCGGCGGCACGCTGATGAGCTACTGCCACCTCCTGCCGGGCGGCGAAGACAACATCAACTTGCTCTTCCACCAGCGCTGCATCACGGAGCAGCTGCTTCCCTACATCCAGTCCGCGACCTGCACGTCCGCGGTGCAGACGTTCCCGGACGTGCCGGTGACAAATCCCTTCTTCCACTACGTCGAGACGATCTACCAGCTCGGCATCACCGGAGGCTGTCAGGGGGGCAACTACTGTCCGGGCAATCCGGTGACCCGCGCGCAGATGGCGGT
>JBKOVK010000107.1:0-15537 GCA_046724475.1 Acidobacteriota bacterium
GTCATTGGGGTGCGGGCGGTCGGCCCGGATGGGCCGCACGACTTCCCGGCGGACCTCGTGATCGGTACCGATGGCCGTTATTCCACCGTCCGCAAACTGGGGGCCTTTACGGAGCTGTCGTCGCCGCAGCATTTCGACATCCTGAACTTCCTGATCCCGTTCCCCGACGTCTGGCCGGACCGCACGACCGTGCGGCTGGAGTTGGGTCCCGGATGCCTGACCGGCGGAATCCCGACGGCCGACGGCCTGCTCTGGATAGGCATGACCATCGAGAAGGGGCAGCACAAGGCGCAGCGGGCTTCCGATCCGGGATGGTTCACCGAGGAACTGCTTTGCCGCACGTCGCCCGACCTGGCGGCCCACCTCCGGTCGCATCCGGAAGCGCTCGAGCACCCGGTGCTGCTGGACGTGATGGTCAGCAGGTTGGAGACCTGGACGGCGCCCGGCCTGCTGCTCCTGGGAGACGCGGCCCACCCGATGTCGCCCAACGGGGGCCAGGGGATCAACATGGCCCTGCGCGACGCCCTGGTGGCCGCCAACCACCTGGTCCCGGTGCTCACCCGCGGCAATGACCCCGCGGAGATCGACGCCGCCATCCGCCGGGTCGCCGAGGAGAGGCTGCCGGAGATCGTCGCCATCCAGGAGTACCAGCGGAAGCAGACTCGAATGTTCCTGGGGTCCGACCGGATCTCGGCCCGGCTGGCAATGCGGCTGTTGCCCTTCCTGGCGAGGAGCGGGTTGCTCCGCCGGCTCCTCGAAAAGCGGCTCCACACCTTTCAGCACGGCATCGTGCCCGTTCGATTGACGGCGTGACAGCGTTAGGCAGGGCATCCCTCCTGAACCGCTAAGCTCTCATCATGGGCGACGCTCCATGGATTGAGTCCGCCAAGCGCCAAGCAACGAAGCTCAGGCGGTTGGAGGAGGCGATTCGCCTTCTGGCCGGCGGTAAAGTGCTGGGGCTGAAGTAACAGGCCGCCCAACAGCGTGCGTTCGGCGGCACCTCCCGAAGGACGTTGTCGTGACTCAAGGGACTCTGCTGGATCTCATCGTCGGCGCTACGGCGTTGAGCGGTCTGCTGGCAGGTGCCAGTGCCGACCGTTATCTCGTGCAGGTCCCGGCGTGGCGCCGACTGGACCCGATGGTCTGGGCCGAGCACAGCCGTCATGCAGATATGGGCAATGGCCGCTTCTGGTATCCCCTGCTCGCGTTCGGAGCGACCGGGCTCTCGGTGGCGGCGGCGATCGGGGTTTACCGGCGCGCAGTCGTTCCCCGAGGGCTCGCGGAGCCGGTTTATTTGGCAGCGGTTGCATCGGTTCTGGGGCTGACCATGACAGTGTTGGCGGCGCCGCAGCTGCTGCGTCTTCGTAAGCCTCGCGATCGCGCCACCACCGAGGCGTCCTTTCGCGCCTTTCATGCGTGGGGGCTCATCCGAGCTGTCTTTCAGATACTCGCGTTTCCGATCAACTTGTGGGCGTTATACGTGCTTTCGGCGCAACCGCATGCTTGAACGCCGGAGATAAACCCATGAAGCAGACTGCGAATGCTCGGTTCACGATCAAAACCTGGGACGAAAAGCCCTACAGTGAAGGACCGGACGTGCCGAAACTCACTCGCGCCAGCGTCACGAAGATCTTCACAGGAGACATCGAAGGGGAAGGACAGGTCGAATACCTGATGATGTATCGAAGCGACGGTACAGCGGCTTTTGTCGGACTCGAGCGAATCGTCGGCCGAATCGGCGCAAAGACCGGCACCTTCGTACTCCAACGCACGGGAGTATTCGAGGACGGCCAGGCCGTCGAATCCTATTTCGTCATCCAAGGCTCTGCGACCGGGCAACTGCGCGGTTTGAAGGGCGAGGGCAGCTCCTCCGTTGGCCATGGCACCGAGTATCCGTTCACGCTGAGCTATGAGTTGGCATAGGCCGCTGATTGGGCGGCGTCAGACTTTAGGGGGGCAGCAATGCCAAACGGACTCCTGGGCTTTGTCGCGGCTGGCGCCCTGGTAGCAAGTCAGCTCCAAACTCCTTCGGCCGCTCGGTCAAGCCAGGAGGGGCTGTTGCTCCTGCACAAGATGCAGGATGGACTGGGCGGAGCAAAGAACATTGCTGCGGTTCACGACATCGACGAAACGATACGCGCCGAGGCCTGGGACGCGAGCGGCTCCGCATTGGGGGAGGTGCGCAAGCGAACACGCTGGATCTCGAGTCCCAGCACCCTTCGCTTGGACCAGAGAGGTCCACGGGGTACGTACGTCCTCTATCTCGACGGCGCGTCAGGTTCTGGTTGGGAGATTCTCCCGGATCTGCAAAGCGCCGACGTCTTCAAGACGACAGGAACGCCGGTCGAGCTGGCGGGCGGCGAGCTGGAGTTCGCGAAGGGCTACCTGTCCGGGTTCGAGATCAATCTGTGGCTCGCGGACACGCGTGGATACAGGGTGACCGTTCCCAGGCCCAACGTCTTGCGAATCGAGCACGCTGGCAGCGCCACCGATTTGACGATCGATTCTGCTACGGGGCTGCCCGTCAAAGAGGCGGGCGTGTCGCTGGCCGACCCCAATCGCCCGGTTCCGGAAGAAACACAATATGGGGGTTGGAAGGAGATTTCAGGCGTTCGCTTCCCCACACATAAAGTGAAGTTTCTCAGCGGTGTGAAGCGGGGCGAAGTGACGACGGCAGCAATCCGTGTCAACACCGGTCTCCGTCCTCAGGAACTCGCGGCAAAGCCCGCCGACTTCGCACCGGACATTCCATCCCGATAGCGAGACATGACGGGGTTCGCCGGCACCAGCGAGTGACGCTCCGATGACGACTTCACAGAGTTCAAGCGGTCGGAATGACGCAACCTTCCGCAGTCATCGAGTCCTGCCCCATCCGCCCGAGTCGGTCTTCGAGGCTTTTGCTCGGCCAGAACTCCTGGCGCGTTGGTGGGGGCCAAACGGATTCACCAATACTTTCGAGGTTTTCGAGTTTCAGCCCGGGGGCCGCTGGAAGTTCGTGATGCATGGGCCTAACGGCTCACACCATCCGAACGAGAGTGTCTTTATCGAGATGCATCCTCCGTCGAAGCTCGTCATTCAACACGTGTCGCTGCCGCGCTACATCCTCACGGTGACGCTGGCCGCGCATGAAGGTGGAACCGAGATCACCTGGACTCAGGAGTTCGAGAGCAGCACCGCAGCCGCTCGCCTCAGGCACATCGTCGAGCCGGCGAACGAGCAGAACCTGGATCGGCTCACGGCCGTCCTCGCGGGCGCGAACGCGCCGAATGCTGGGCCGTGAGATTCTGACCGTCGTCACGGTCTTATCGACCGTTCTCGCGTCGGTCGAAAGGCTCGGCTATGCTCGTCCGGCCGTTTTGGAGCCGGATATGAAGAATCGTGAGAGAGCGACCGGGAAATCCGCTTCCCGGCTCATTGACCAGCAAGATTGGCGCGAGGAGACCCTGGCCCGCATGCGGGCGCTGATCCTGGAGGCCGCCCCCGAGATGATCGAGGAGCGGAAGTGGAGGAAGCCGTCGAACGCGATGGCGGGCGTCCCGGTCTGGTCGCACAACGGGATCGTCTGCACCGGCGAGACATACAAGAATGCCGTCAAGCTCACGTTCGCCCGCGGCGCCAGCCTCCCGGACCCATCGCGTCTCTTCAATTCCAGCCTGGAAGGCCATACGCGGCGTGCGATCGACATCCACGAAGGGGAGAAGGTCGACGCGCGCGCGTTCAAGACGCTCGTCAAGGCCGCGGTGGCCTTGAATGGCCTGTCGGCGAAGAAGCGCTAGAAACTAGACCCTGAGGTGCGTGGTCAGGCGCCCGCCGGCGTGACCTGCAGGCGGCGCCAGAAGAAATACGAGAGTACCCACAGCACGCAGGTCGCCGCCGCCCATCCCCACACCTCCGGACCATCGCCCATCGCGAAGTGTGCGATCAGGGCAGAGCCGAGGGTGATGGCGAAGCCGGCATAGGCCCACTCCTTGAGGCGCGCCGGCACCGGCGCAAGCAGCAGGAGAACGCCGAGGAGCTTGGCCCACGAGAGCTCCACCCGGAAGTAGGCGGGGAAGCCGAGGTGCGTGAACATCTCCGCCACCTGTGGCAGGCGCAGTTGCGCGTAGGCGGTGAAGCCGATCTGCAGGCAGAAGAGCGCGGTGAAGATCCAGAAACCGATGACGATTCCTTTGGTGCGCGGCATGCTCAGGTTCATGGGCGAGAGGGCCGGGTTCCACAGTGTCGATTCCATCGTTTCCTCCTCTCAAGATTTCAGTGCTTCGGAGCGGTGGGCGGCCAACCGGGCGTCTCCACGCCGAACTGCTTTGCGTACTCGGCGTGCAAGCGCTGCCAGCCGCCGAACTGCATGGCATCGGCGCCGACGATGCGTCCAATGGGCTGACCGGCGAGAAGCCGATCCAGCACATCGAAGCAGATGTGCCAGCCCGCGGCGCCCATCGCAATGAATCGGCGGTCGATGTTGTGCCAGAGCGTGAGCCGAGTGCCGCCGCTTCCCAGCGGCTCGAGCTCCCAGCGGATGTCCTGTCCTCCCCAGTTGTATTCGAGCATCCTGGGCGCATCGGCCCGCTTGATCCGGGTCTCGGACACCAGCGGCGTCGGCGCTCCCACGGTCGTGAGCTTCACCGTGCTTCCAACCGTACCCAGGCTCCTATCGGCGTCGAAGGGCGCCCACTCGCGCAAATGCGCCGGGTCGGTCAGCGCCTGCCAGACTTTTTCCGGGGAGTGGCGCATTTCCCGGACGAGAACGAGCGTCCACTTCTCTCCTTCCTTCTGAATCTCGGCTCCGGCCGCGGGGCCGGGTGCGTACGTCTCGCGGTTGCTCATCGCTTCTTTCCTTTCCTGGATCTCTGCTCCATCCGATCGAGATGGCGTTCGAGCCTGTCGACGTGGGCCGTCCAGAAGCGCCGGAAAGGCTCCAGCCAGGTGTCGACCTCCATGAGCGGCTCGGGACGGAGCCGATAGACCCGCCGCTGGGCGTCCACGCGCGCCTCCACGAAGCCGGCCTCGCGCAACACGCGGAGGTGCTTGGACACGGAGGTCTGCGGCAACCGCAGCCGGCGCTCGATTTCGCCGACGGAGCGCTCCGACGAGGCCAGCAGACCGAGGATGGTCCGTCGGTTCGGCTCTGCGAGGACCGCAAACGAGGATTCCATACGGCGTGAATATGCCTATATGTTCATATACCTGTCAAGGCATATTATCAGAGCCGCTGGGAGACCCGACCACCCCCAATGTGACAAACTCGCGAAGGGGCCTCATGAGACACAGGTCGGCCACCAGATTCAGGTCCGCCGGGAAGGCAAGCGCGAAGGCCAGGCCGGTCAAGGTGCGAGAAGACGGAAGGGTCGCCGTCGTCCTCCTCTCGGGCGGCAATCCGCAGATCGCGAAGGGGGAGGGCGATGCCCTGGTGCAGGCGTACATCGCCGCGATGCCGGACTGGAAGCGCGACCTCGGGAAACGCCTCGACGCGCTCATCGTGCGCAACGTGCCCGATGTGCGCAAGGCCGTGAAGTGGAACTCACCGTTTTACGGCATCGAGGGCCAGGGTTGGTTCCTCTCGTTCCATGTCTTCACCCACTACGTCAAGGTGACCTTTTTCCGCGGGACGTCGCTGCGACCCGTTCCGCCCGGGGGCACGGGCAGGGAAGCGCGCTGGATCGACATCCGCGAGAACGATCTCGACGAGAAGCAGCTGGCGACCTGGATCAAGCAGGCGTCTGTCATTCCCGGCTGGGACGGCGGATCACCGCTCTAGGGCGACTTTGCCCGACGGGTCGGGCGACTACGAGAAAACGAACATGGGGACGAAGACTCTGCTGCTCCTGATCGGTTGTGTTGGGATTCTGCAGGCGACAGCCATCGCGCAGACACCGAAGGATTCGAGTGCGAAGGCGGGGCGCGAGAAGGAGCAAGCCGTGGCGGAAGCCCTCATTCGAGAGCGCGTGGAGAGCTGGGCAAAGGCGATTCGCGCGAAAAACATCGAGCAAGTCCTGTCCCTTTATGCACCCGACATCGTTTCCTTCGATCTCGATCCTCCCCTGCGATACGCCGGGACGGAAAACAAACGGCGCGCCTGGCAGGAATTCTTCGCCGTCCATACGGGCCCCATAACGTACGAGGTGCGCGAGCTGAACGTCACGACGGAGGGCGAGCTGGCCTTCGTTCACAGCCTCAACCATGTAAGCGGGACGCTGGCAGGCGGTCACGTGAGCGACCTTTGGGTGCGTTGGACCGCGTGTTTCCGGCGAATGGATGGCGTTTGGCTGGTCGTCCACGATCACGTCTCGGTCCCGGCAGACCTCGAGCATGGCCGGGCTGTTTTGAATCTCAAACCGTGACGGTGGCAGGCGCGTGATCGTCAGGTACTCATTCGTGGCATTGACGACAACCGACCTGAGGCGGCAGAGGGCCTTCTGGGTCGACCAGCTCGGCTTTCCGGTGACCGAGGAAAAACCAGGCGAGTTCTTCATCGTGGATGCCGGCGGCCTTCGGCTCTGCGTCGACGTTGCTGATGGTGACGTACACGTGGCGGGTGGAAAGGACCCGGTCGTTGGTCTGAGGGTGGATTCCGTGCAGAAGACTCTGGCAGCACTCGCTGCGCGCGGCCTTGCCGTGCCCGAGAGCGCGACCGCCGCGCCGGGAGGGTCATATGCTGTGGTTCGCGATCCCGATGGACGGGCGGTGATCCTGACGGAGGCAGATTGAAGATGGAGCGATTCTCGGCCGAGCGGGGCGCTGAGACGGAAAAGGCAATCTTCTCGGCATCGGTCAGCCGATCAGGTGAAGATCCATGCTCGATGTGATTCTCAAGCAGTTTGAGCGGCCGGACGAGATCCGGGAATTCGAAAAAGGCCGGTTCGAGGTCGTCCGCGTGGGTGGCATCACGATAGGCCGTGCCACGTACCAGCCTGGCTGGAAGTGGTCGATTCACGTGGGACCCTCGGTCGGAGCCACCCGATGCCCTGTCGAGCACGTTGGGATGGTCCTATCCGGGGTCGCGACAGCGGCGTTCGACGACGGTCGGGTCGTCGAGTTGCGAGCCGGTAACCTCTTCCATATCCCTGCGGTGCCTCATGACAGCTGGGTGGTTGGGGATCAGCCGTACGTCTCGCTGCACTTCATGGGCGCAGATCACTATGCCAGCCGCGCGGATCCCGGGCAGGGGCAATGATGGAGTCCAGGCGGTGATCACGTCTGAGGCCACGGCGGCGGTTGTCGCGATTCTTCAGCTCGTCGTTTCGGCCCTTGGTTTTGGCGTGGTCGTCTGGACACTGCGAGTTCTGATCCGGTCAATCGATGCCCAGTCGAGTGCCGGCGTCGCCACACGGCAGCTGGAGTTCGACAAGGTCATTCTCGAACATCCCACCCTCTACAGGTACTTCTACCAGGGGCAAGACCTCGGCCTCGACGATCCTGAATTCGCTCGCGTCATGGCGGCGACTCAGCTGCTCGCGAACTACTTCGACGGATTCTTCCAGCAACAGGGGATGTATCGGCAGATGTGGCCGGAGAGCTCGTGGAAGAGCTACATTCGAGATCACGTCGCGAAGAGTCCGATACTCCGTCGCTACGTGATCGAGAACTCGGGATGGTTCTCTCCGGAGTTTGTTCAGATCTGCAATCCGAGCAGGCAGGCCTCGGTTCCAGGCTAGGCAAGAGCCAGCAGATGGAGACTGATCCAGCCAGGGGGCAAGTCGTGACGTCAGACAGCTCGGTCGTACGCTGGCTGCTCGATTCCGATCCGTCGATCCGCTGGCAGGCGATGCGCGACCTGATCGATGTTCCCGCGGACGAGGTCGGGGCCGAGCGTGCAAGAGTCGCGACCGAGGGAGCGGGCGCTCGCCTGCTCGCCCTCCAGGCGCCCGACGGGCGGTGGGGAGGCGCGGCGTGGAACCGAGGGTGGGATTCCACGATGCACGCCCTGTGGCTTCTGCGGGATATGGGGCTCGATCCCGCCAGCGACGAGGCGCGGCGCGCGGTGGGTCTCGTCCGCGACCGCGTGACGTGGCGAGGGTGCGGTCCGCGGGAAACGGAGAACAACGCCTTCTTCGAGGGGGAGGTCGAGCCCTGCATCAACGGGCAGGTCGCGGCGGTCGGCGCGTACTTCGGTCAGGACGTCCGGGGCATCATCGACCGGCTGCTCGGCGAGCAGCTGCCCGACGGCGGCTGGAACTGCGAGGCCGCCGACTGCTCGACCCGATCGTCGTTCAACACCACGATCTGCGTACTCGAAGCGCTGCTCGAGTACGAACGCGCGTTCGGGGGCAGCCCGGAGGTGACCGGGACCCGTCTTCGCGGTCAGGACTACCTCCTCGAGCGCCGTCTCTTCCGCCGGAGGTCGACTGGCGAAGTGATCGAGCGAGATCGTAAGAGCGGCTCCGTCTGGACGCGCTTCGCCTTCCCGACGTGGTGGCATTACGACGTCCTGCGGGGGCTCGCGTACCTGCGCCAGGCCGGCGTCGCGCCCGACGAGCGTGCCGCCGAGGCAATCGATCTGGTCGCGTCGAAGCGCGGCAGCGATGGCAGGTGGGTGCTCGAGACCCGGTATCCCGGCAAGATGCTGGTAGAGACGGACGAGGGCGAGGGCCGGCCGAGTCGGTGGAACACACTCCGCGCCCTTCGAGTGTTGGACTGGTATTCCGCGCGAGACTGACGCAGATGCCGATGAAGATCGCAAGAGTAGCGAATCCTCGGGCCACCTTTGCGCTGGGAGCGTTCTTTCTCGTCGCGAACATGATCGCGATGGTCTACGCCGTGCGTCGGGTGCCGCCCTCAGGCGCGTTTCTGCTTCTCTACTATCTGGGGGCGGCGCTGGTCGTGGCCTATTGGATCATTTCGGATAGCCGCAGACTGGGAGTGCCTTCGTCGGTCGATCAAGGCTGGTTTCTGATTGCGGCCTGGCCGATCTGCCTGCCGTACCATCTCTTCAAGACGAGGCACTGGCGAGGCTTCGTCACGCTCGCCGGTCTCCTCGGCCTTTACGCCCTGACGTACGGAATCAGCGTCCTGTTCTTCTATACGCTGCGCCACGCTGCGAGTGGAAGGTGAAAGCGATGCCGGTAATCAAGAGAGCGGTTCCGCAGTTTCTCGTTGGCAACCTGCGTGACGCGATCGCGTTCTACGAAGAGCGCCTGGGCTTCACGACGGACTTCGTCTATGGCGATTTCTACGCGAGCGTGTCGCGCGACGGAGCTCCGATCCACCTCAAGTGCGCCCCCAGGCTCGAAGGGGAGCGAGCCCACCGCAAGTCCGGGGAGCACCTGGATGCCTATGTGGACGTGTCCGGGGTCCGCGTGCTCCACGACGAGTTGGTTGGGCGCGGAGCGCCGATCATCAAACCGCTCGAGGATCGTCCCTGGGGCACCGTGGACTTCTACGTCGAGGACTCGGACGGCTACATCCTCTGTTTTTCGGAGGCCGTGCGTGAGGTGCATTTGTGAGCAAGAGAATGCCTTTGTCCACCATCAGTCAACCGGTGCCGGAGCTGCCCGTTGAGGATGTCGAACGAGCGCAACGGTACTATCGCGACGTTCTGGGCTTCGAGATCGGCTGGCTCTATCCGGGCAAGGAGATCGGGGCGGTGTCCCGGGGAGATGTCGCGATCTTCTTCCGCAAGACGAAGCCGCCGTTCGCACCTGCGGTTCATTGGGTTTTCGCCGAAGACGTCAACGCCTCGTACGCTGAGCTGAAGTCGTCCGGGGCGAAAATCGTGGAACCGCTGGAGAAGAAGCCGTGGGGCCTGAGGCAGTTCACGATTGACGATCTGGACGGGAACCGCTTCTACTTCCACCATGACTAACAAGTCGCCGGCGCCGCCGAAGGTGACTGACGGACGCAGGCGTTTTGGTGCGCTCTCACTCGCTCTCCTGGGCTGTGCGCTCGTATGGTTCGTCGTTTTCTTCTTCCTGCGCGTCGACCGCGCGACATCGGCGGCCGAGTTCGCGACCGCGGTGTGGTGGCTGACCTACGGAGCGATCGCGTTGCTCGCGCTGGGCGTTGTCAGCGCAGGTCTCGGGCTGTCGCCGTGGGGAAGCGATCGGCGGGTCGCCGTGGTCGGAGCCTTCCTGAATGGCCTGTGCCTCTTCTACTTCCTCCGGTTGGCCCAGCGAGGACTGTGGTGACGCGCTCTTTGGCTCGGGAAAAGTCGCGTTTCGCCACGCTTTGTTTCGCCGCTGGTTTGACCGCGACGATCGTGGCATGCGCGACCACGCCGCCTCCCCAGCGTGCGAGCTCCGCCTCTGCGGCCCCCCAAACGGTGGGCTCCCACGCTCAAATTCTGCCTCTCTACGAAGCCCAGCGACAGGTCGACGATTACATCCGCAACGGCCAGTACGACAAAGATTTCGCAGGGGTCGTCGCGGAAGCTCGGAGCTGGCTGGAGGAGCGGTCGCGCACGGCGGTGAAGCCGGCGATTGTGCTAGACATTGACGAGACATCGCTGTCGAACTGGCCGGCGTATCGGCTGAACGGCTGGTGTCGATTGGTCAACGGCGAGTGCGACCTGCAGGGAGGCCCGTGCGGCCTTCGGGCCTGGCAGGCGCTCGGCCAGTCGAAGGCGCTGGAGCCTACCCTGACCCTGGCGCGGCGCGCGCACGAGCTCGGCGTGGCGGTGTTCTTCATCAGCGGCCGGCCGCCGGAGTTTCAGGAGGCAACGGAGCGCAACTTGCGGGACCAGGGCTACGAGTGGACGCAGGTCATACTTCTTCCGCCGGGCAAGTCGTTTGCGAGCGCGGCGGATTTCAAGGCGCCCGAGCGCCGCAAGATTACGGAACAGGGCTACACGATCCTCCTCAGCCTCGGCGATCAGGAGAGTGATCTCGCGGGCGGCTTTGCAGAGCGCACGTTCAAGCTTCCCAATCCGGTGTACTACCTGCCGTAGTCGACGCACTTCGGGTTGTCCCCGGCCGCAACACACCGGATCCCGTGACGTATTAGCTGCGGGGGTGTCCATGAGCTTCGCCGCGGCTCTCTTCGTCGCGACTTTTGTGAGTCTGAGCCCGACACCGCAAAGCCCCGCTCGCTCGTCTGCCGCGGTGGTCGCGAGCGAGCGCGCCTGGTCCGAGGCCTTTTTGAGGCACGACCTTCCGGCGATCTCCCGGCTGCTCGGGGATGACTTCGTCGGGATCGACGGGCGGGGTATTGTCAGTGACAAGGCGGCGGAGCTCGAGGAAGCCAAGCCGCCGTCTCCCGGTGCGACCGGTCCGATCCTGCTCGGCGAGCAACTCTCGGACGTCCGAGTTCGGATGTACGGTGACCTCGCCGTTCTCACCGCCACCAACACGGCTCGCTTCTCCGACTCAACGATTCGTTACCGCCGAACCACCCTCTGGGTGTGGAGAGGGGAGCGGTGGCAGTGCGTCTCCTTTCACGGCAGCCGCATTCTGGAGTGACGTGGACAGCCGGGTGGCGGAACGGTGAGATCATTTCAGCGAAACGCACGCGCCGGTCCTTAGCCGCCAGCGAGGAATCAGATGAGCCATCCGCAGGAGCTCGTCATCGACTCGGAGCCCAAGCCGGAGGAGGTTCAGTACCTTGAAGATCGAATCTACGAGTTCAACTCGGCTGCCACAGGCATCAGAGACGGTCAGTGGCTGGCGATCTTCGTAAGAGACGACGAGCATCGGATCGTTGCCGGGATCTGCGGGAACACGTGGGGCGGCTGCCTGGAAATCCGCCAGTTCTGGGTCGAGGAGGCTCGGCGCGGACAAGGATTGGGGACGAGGCTTTTCGTGGCCGCAGAGCAGGAAGCTCGGCGAAGGGGCTGCCGTCAGATCCTTCTCGCCACCTTCGATTTCCAGGCTCCGGCTTTCTACGCGAAGCTCGGCTTTGAAGTGGTCGCAGTCGTGGACGATCACCCGCGCGGGCACAAGAACTTGCTCCTGCGCAAGCGTCTTGGTGAATGAACCGCCTGACGAGGTCGCGAGCGCGGCGTTACAGGCTCGTTCACAGGTTTTTCTTCGCCTGCGTTCTGCTCGCTTTCCTGGGTATGGTCCTGCCGTTCGTTCTACCGCCGCCACCACCGGATTGGCTGCTGCTCGTGCCGGCGATCTGGTTTTTTGGTTTACTCACGACCGGCGCGCTGGGCATGTGGGCCGTGGGTCGTCGTCTCCTTCGTTTGATCGACCCGGATCCTGAGGCCCGGCGGCGCATCGTAGGCTTGTCGTGGCTGCGCCCGGTCGGAACATTCCTCGCGGTCAACGAGCTGCTGCGGCTGGCGGAGGAAAAGTGAAACAGACAACTCCGGCGGGATCGGGCCACCGATGAACCAGGTCGTCTGGGTCCTCAAGTCGACGTTCAACGGGCTCTTGCTGGTCTTCTTTGGCTGGCACTTCTACAGACTCAGCAAGTGGCTGGCTACCGGCGGCAGCAAAGGCAAGATGCCGCGCCGCGGGACGAAATCAAAGGCAGGCTTCACGCGAAATGGACCGATCGACCCCCGCTGACTGCTGACCCGCAGCCGCCGATCGAAGATGGAAATCGGACACGTAGAAGCGATCTTCCGGTATCCCGTCAAATCCATGGGCGGCGAGCGACTCGAGGCGGCCAACCTGGGGTGGCACGGCCTCGACGGCGACAGACGCCTCGCATTCCGTCGGATAGACGACCAGAGTGGTTTTCCCTGGCTGACGGCAAGCAAGCTTCCCGACCTTGTCCGGTTTTCTCCGCTGCGGCGTGAGGAGGGCGCTGCGGGAGACCTGCCGACGCATGTTCGCACGCCGGATGGCGATGTGCTGTCTGTCTTCGGTGAGGAGCTGGCCGCGGAAGTGGGACGTCGGTACCGGGCTCCCGTGCAGATGATGCAGTGGAAGCATGGCATCTTCGATGAAGCGAGCGTCTCCGTGATCGCCTCCGATACGGTGCAGGAGATCGCGCGACTGGCAGGGCGTGATCCGGACGTGCGGCGGTTTCGGCCGAATGTCGTCGTTCGTCTCCTGCGGTCGGGCCCCTTCCTGGAAGACGAGTGGGTGGGCGGTGTGCTCTCCTTCGGCGAAGGGGACGACGCTCCGGCCGTCGCGGTCACGATGCGCGACGAGCGCTGCGTGACGGTGAACCTCGATCCGGACTCGTCGGCTTCCGCTCCGGAGGTGCTGAAGGCGGTCGTCCGCGCGAACCAGAACTACGCCGGAATCTACGGCGCGGTCACACGCATCGGTCGACTGGCGGTGGGGCAAACCGTATTCCTCGATGGAGCGACGGACGGGGTCCGCCGATAGACTAGGACCAGAACGATGCAGCTCTTCCAGGTCGATGATTCCGGCGCGCGCCCGCCCTGGCGAGGGCTTGCGAACCGTGGGGGGAATGCCGTGAGAAGACGAATGGCCGTGATTTCCCTTTGTCTGTGTCTCGGGGCCGGTGCGATGGCAGCGCAGGAGAGCGGAACCGCGAAGGGGAAGGGGGTCATGGAGCGCATCGGGCCAGCCAAGAGCGAGATGGTGAATTTCGCTCCGCATTTCTCCTGGGCGTATCGGGAAGGAGCTGGTTCAAAGGCGTCCACGTGGATTGTGCTGGCGGAAAAGGAGCTGCCGATCAAGGACTGGACGGCCGCGAAAGATCGCGCCGAGGCCCGGCGAGTCTGGTGCGAGAAAGAAAGGACTCCATGGGTGGCCGTGAAGCTCGACGCGCAGATGAAGGTCGATCTCTATTTTCTCTGCCCGGCAAACGGGGCGGTGAACACGGAGATGGTCAACACCGCCAACGGGCTCGACAGCGTCGTGGTGAAGCTCGAACCGGGAGGCGGCGCGAGGTTGAAGGGTACGCTGCGCACGGGCCAGGGCAACTGCCCGACCGCGAGCGGCGCCGACGCCTACTGCACGCCGACCGGGGATTACGCCTTCGACGCTCCACTCTCGAAATAGCGCGCGCGAATCTCATGGGGGAACGGAAGTGGCCAGCAAAGACAGGCCGGCACTAGAGGATTATCGGGTTCCCGTGAGAGTGAGGCTGGCGGGACTCTGGACGAGCCTCATGTTCTGCTACATCTACGGCGACTACTTCGGGCTCTACAAGCCGGGGAAATTGCAGGGAATGCTGGAGGGCCGGATGGGGCCCCTAGGCCAAGTCACTCAAGGAGTCCTGCTCGGAACGTCCGTGCTGATGGCGATCCCGGCCGTGATGGTCTTTCTGTCCCTCACACTCGCGCCTGGCCCGGATCGCTGGGCGAACATCATCCTGGGACTCGTCTATACGCTCATCATGCTCGTCACGATCCCGGGCGCCTGGGCCTTCTACGTTTTTCTGGGAATCGTGGAGGTCGCGCTGAGCCTGCTGATTCTGTGGACTGCGTGGAAGTGGCCGAGGCAGGCGAAACCGTGATTCGGGCCGCGTTGCTGGTGGCGTTCCTGTTGCCGTTGACCGGCAGGGCCGCCCGCGGAGACGACTCGCCCGACACGCCGTTTCCGGAGGCCCGGCGCGCGGCGATCGAGAAGGCGCTCGACCGGTCCTTCGGTGCGACGAAGGCGCCCGGTGTTGTCGTCGGCATCTGGGTACCGGGGGAGGGAAGTTACGTCGGCACCCGGGGGGTTGCGGACCTCGACACCCGGCAGCCCATGCGTATCGACGACTCCTTCCGCGTGGGGAGCATCACCAAGACGTTCACCGCGACGGCCCTCCTGATCCTGGCCGACGAGAAGAAGCTGAGCCTCGACGATCCCGTGAGCAAGTATGCGACGTGGGTGCCCAACGGCGATCACATCACGCTGCGCATGCTCGCGAACATGACGAGCGGGCTTCACAGCTACACCGAGGTGGATTCGTGGGTGGACACCGCGTTCGCCGACATCGGGCGCGTGTGGACTCCGCGCCAGCTCGTCGACGTGGGCATAGGCCAGCCGCCCGACTTCCCGCCTGGAAAGGGCTGGCATTACAGCAACACGAACTACGTGCTGCTCGGCATGATCCTCGAGCAGGTCACGGGCAAGAAGATCGCGCAGGTTTTCGCCGATAAAATCTTTCGACCGCTCGCGCTGACACACACTGTCTGGCCCACCAGCTCTGCGATGCCCGCGCCGTATGCGCACGGGATCACCGTGCAGACGCTCGACCACAAACAGGCCGACGCCACTAATCGCAATCCGAGCTGGGCGTTCACGGCCGGGGCGCTCATCTCGACCCTGGCGGATCTGCGCACGTGGGTCGTGTCGTACACGACGGGCTCGCTGATATCGCCCGCGATGCAGAAGGAACGTCTGACGTGGGTGACGATGCCGCCGATGACCCCGGAACACGCCTACGGCATAGGCATCGCGATCAATCACGGCTGGCTCGGCCACACGGGCGAGCTGCCGGGCTACAACTGTGCCGCGCACTACCTGCCCTCGAAGAAGGCGGTGATCGTCGTGATGGTGAACACCGACATTCCGGTGGGAAAAGCGAACCCCGCGCCGATGATTTTCAAGGCGCTGGCGACGGTGTTGACGCCCGACAATGTGCCGGAGTAGGCGGACCACGCCGGACATGCCGACGAAGTCACGCCGCCACGCGCTTTTCGCGGTTTTGCTCGCCGTGAGTCTTCTGCTGTTTGCGCTGCGCTGCGCGTCC
>JBKOVK010000041.1:0-43637 GCA_046724475.1 Acidobacteriota bacterium
CGCCGGCGGCGGTGACGGCCTCGGTCGCGCCGGCCCCGGCCGCGCGCGGCGAGATGGCCCACGCTCTCGAGAAAGTCTCCGCGTCCTCGGCCGACGGACACGTCGCCGTGACGCTCCAGGGCGACGGCTGGTTCGCCCCGAAGGATTTCGTTCTGTCGAACCCGCCGCGCGTGGTCGTGGACCTGCCCGGCGTGAAGAACGAGGTCAAACAGCGCTCCATCGCCGTCGCCGGCGATCTCGTGACCCGCGTCCGGGTGTCGCAGTTCGCGACCTCTCCGGAGTTCGTCACGCGCGTCGTCGTGGACCTGGCCAAGCCCGTCCCGCACGCTCTGTCGGTCGACGGCGAGCACCTGGCTGTCCTCGTAGGTGAGAACCTGTCGATCGCTTCGACGGCGCCGGCCCCCGCTCCGGCGCACGTCGAGGCGGCTTCTCCGTCGACCACGTCCATCGCGGCGGCTCCGGAGCCCGCGGCAGCGCAAGCGCCCGAGCCTCCCGCCGTCCACGAGGAAGCGCCCGCGCCCGTAGCCGCCGCGGCGGCTCCGGCTGAACCGCCCGCGCACGTGGCCGAAGCTCCCGCGCCGCCTCCGGCGGCCCTGACACCGGCGGTCTCCGAGCCGGCGAAGGTCGAAGCTGCGAAGGCCGAGCCGGCGAAAGTCGAGCCGGCGAAGGTCGAGGCTCCGCGTGCCGAGCCGGCCGTCGAAAAGCCCGCTCCGGCTCCGCCTCCGGCCCCCGCTCCGGTCGTGGAGACCAAGGTCGTATCCGCGCCGCCCGTGCCGCCGCCCGCGGCTCCGGCGAAACCCGCTCCGGCGCCCGCGCGGTCGAAGGCTTCCCGCGGTGACGCGCTCTTCGAGGCGGCCGCCGCCCAGCTCGACCAGGACCAGGCCACGCAGCCTTCCGGCGGAGGCTCGGCCTACCGCTCGCGGACGATCTCGGAAGCGCCGACGCAGTTCACCGGCGAGCCGATCTCGCTCGACCTGAAGGATGCCGACATCAAGGACGTCTTCCGCACGATCTCCCAGTTGACGGGCCTGAACATCGTCATCGACCCCGAGGTCCGCGGAACTGTCACGGTCCAGCTCGAGGACGTGCCCTGGGACCAGGCTCTGGACCTGATCCTCAAGCAGAACAGCCTGGGCTACGTGCTCGAGAACAACATCATGCGCATCGCCACGACCGCGAAGCTCCAGGCCGAGGAAGGCGACCGCGCCCGGCTCGCCGAGGCACGCCAGGCGGCCGAGCCCACGCGGACCGTGATCAAGAAGCTCTCCTACGCGAAGGCGAGCGAGATCGTGCCCACGCTTCAGAGCGTGATGTCCAAGCGCGGCTCGATCGTCGTGGACGGCCGCACGAACACCTTGATCATCCGGGAGATCCCGACTTACCTGCCGGCGGTCCTGCAGCTGATCGACAACCTCGACACCGCGACGCCACAGGTCGTCATCGAGTCGCGGATCGTCGAGACCACGAAGACCCTGGGCCGCAGCCTCGGCATCAACTGGTCGGTGCGCGGCAAGGCCGACGTCGAGCACGGAAACACGACGAATCTGATCTTCCCCAACACGGTCGACGCGGGTCTGAACGTCGGCCTCGGCAACGGCCCCACGGTGGCCTCGCTGGTGCTGGGCAACATCCTCAACACCTTCAACCTGGACGTGGCCCTCACGGCCGCCGAGAACCAGGGTCTGCTGAAGATCATCTCCTCGCCCAAGGTCACGTCGCTGACCAACACGGCGGCCCTGATCCAGTCGGGCGTCCAGATCCCGGTCCAGACGACCGTCAACAACACGACGACTGTCATCTACGTGGACGCGACGCTCAAGCTCGACGTCACGCCGCAGATCACGGCCGAGGGGACGATCCTGCTGACCGTCAACGTGACCAAGCGCGAGCCCGCGGTCGCCCTGAACCTCGCGCTCGGCCAGAACGTGCCTCTGACGATCCGCGAGTACCGCGGCCAGGTCCTCGTCAAGGACGGCGGCACGACGGTCATCGGCGGCATCTTCCAGATCAACGACCAGGACCAGAACAACATGATCCCGGGACTCTGGAAGATCCCGGTGCTCGGCAACCTCTTCCGCAACAAGACGCGGACCGAAAAGCACGATGAGCTGCTCATATTCATCACGCCCCGGATTCTCAGGTCGTAAGGGGGACGGCGAAATGAAGACGAAGATCCTGATCGGTGTCGTACTGGCGGGCGCCCTCGCGCTCGCGAGCGGCTGCACCAACAAAGAAGGTCAGACCGAGGCGTCGGTGTTCATCACCGTCAGCATGGACCTCCAGCCGGGGTTCATCAACGTCGGCGTCCCCGCTCCGGTGCAGATCCAGACGATCACCCTGAATTCTGCCCTGAAGAATCCGGACGCCAACGATCCGCAGGGATTTGCCAACACCCAGATCAACAGCTACACGGTGACGTTCACGCGGACGGACGGCGGCACGCTCGTGCCGCCGCCGCAGACGTTCGGCGCCGGAGTCCTGCTGCCCTCCGGCGGCCAGGCCACGCTGACGAATTTCCCCGTGCTTTACGCGTCGGCGCTCCAGCAGTCGCCGTTCGACCAGCTGCTGCCTTTCAACGGCGGCATCGACCGGGAGACCGGGAAGGACGAAATCGACACCAAGTTCAACATCACGTTCTTCGGCAACACGGTTTCTGGCCAGCGCGTGCAGAGCCAGACCGCCAGCGGAATCCTCATCTTCAACTTCGCGGGGTTCGCGGGATCCGCGCAAGCGGCCCGGTAAGGGGGATCCATGCGCCGGATAGCCATCGCACTGACATTGGTCGTCGCCGCCCTCGGGCTGAAGGCCTGCGCGGCGGACGCGCCGTCGGCCCCCAAGCCCCCCCAGCCGGGCGGTGGCGGGACCGCGCTACAGATCCAGCTGTTCACCAACGACGCCAACCCCAAGGCCGGCACCTGCACGCTGATCGAGGCGATCGTGACGCTGAACGGGAACCCCGTCCCCGACGGGACCAGTGTCAACTTCTCGTCGGACTTCGGGACGTTCTCGCAGAACGGCCTGCCCCTGGTCTCTATCGTCACTCAGAACGGCACGGCCGTCACCGCGCTGTGCGGCCCGGGAGCCGGCACGGCTAAGGTGAAAGCGACGGCAACGGTCACGGGCAACACGGGTTCGGCCAACCTGACGGTCGTCTTCCAGTCCAGCAACAGCACGCTGCCGTTCGTTTCCTCCTGCAGCCCGAGCTTCGGGCCCAAGGAGGGCGGCACGACATTGACCTTGAACGGCGGCCGTTTCTTCGGTTCGCCTTCGACGACGCGCGTCCAGTTCACCGTCAACGGCGTCACTAAGGACGGAATCGTCCAGTCCGTCACGGCCAACCAGGTCGTCGTGCAGACGCCGGGCTTCCCCGAGTTCCAGAGCCCGCAGCTACTGGCGGCGATCACCCTGTCGTTCGGCACGAATCAACCGCAGCCGGTGGTCCTGTCTCTGCCCAGCTGCTTCGCCTTCGGCACCGCCGACTCGGGCACCCCGACGATCGCCTCGCTCCTGCCCTCTTCGGGAACGAACGAAGGCAACACCCGCGTGACGATCATGGGCTCGGGCTTCTCGAGCTCGGGCGTGCAGGTCTTCTTCGGGGGCGTCGAGGCGACGGTCGTGTCGGTGTCATTCAACCAGATCGTCGTGCTCTCACCGCCGCAGATCGCCGCCACTCCGACGCCCGTCGACGTGACGGTCAAGAACATCGCCTCCGGGGCGGTTTCCAACGCCGTCACCTACACGTACACCGAGCCGCTCGTGATCACGTCGATCTCGAACAACCTGCAGCCGCTCGAAGGACCGTTTTCACCCGTGACGATCTACGGCCGGGGCTTCCAGGCGCCGGTGGCGGTCTCGCTGGCCGGTGTGGCTGCCTTCGTGCAGAGCGTCGCGGCGACCGAGATCGTCGCTCTCCCCGGAACTCCGATTCCGAACGGCTGTTCGGACATCACCGGTCCGGTCACTGTGGTGAACATCAACACCGGCGCCACGGGCAGCACCACCGGCCAAACCGGGTTCACGTACAAGATCGACAAGCCGGTCATCGTGTCGCTCTCGGTGACGCATGGAACGACGAACGACGTCGTCACGATCTTCGGCGTCAATCTCCCGGCGAACCTGGCCGACGCCGAGGTCAAGTTCGGCAGCCAGTCGGCTCTCGTCCAGTCCGCATCGTCGACCGCGATCACGGTCACGGTTCCGCCCCCCACGCAGCCGGCGCCCGCGTGTCAGAACGGAGACCCGCTCGGGACGCTGGAGACCGTGGCGACCGTGGACGTCGTGGTGACGAATCGGTCCACCACGTGCTCCGCGACGCTCGCTGCGGCGTTCCAGCTCCAGCTGCCGTGCGTCCTGCCGACGGCAACACCGGCATCGCTGCGATCGATCACGAGGTAGATAGGATCCGCCGCCCCCTCCGGGGGGCGGCGGTCTAGGCTTCATCGTGGCTGAACCAACCGCTGAAGCCCGCATCCGCGATCTCGAGCGGAGGCTCGACCTCGACCCGGGCTCGCGCCTCTTCGTGTCGCTGGCCGAGGAGTACCGCAAGGTCGGCCGCCTCCGCGACGCCCTGTCAGCTCTCCAGAAAGGCCTCCTGGCGCATCCCGGGTACGTGGCGGCGCAGGTCGCGCTGGGCCGTGTCTATCTCGAGGCCAAGCAGACGACCGACGCCATCGCGACGTTCACCAAGGTGCTTTCGGCGGATCCCGGCAACCTCGTCGCGGCCAAGTCGCTCGCCGACATTCACCTGGATCGGGGCGATAAGCTGGAGTCGCTCAAGAAATACAAGCTGTACCGGGCCCTGTCGGGGGACCGCAAGGTCGACGGCATCATCGCCGAGCTCGAGCCCCAGGTGGAGCCCAAGCCCGTCACGCCGCTGCGCAAGTGGATGGCTCCCGCGGAGCCCCTCCCTCCGCCACCGAGCTTTCAGGACACCGACAAGAGCCGGAGGCCCACGCGATCGCGGATGCCGGGGGCGATGCCATCTCCGCCGATGGACGAGCCTTTCGAGATCACGCCGTTGTCCTTCGAGCCCGGAGAGGACTCGGGCAAGTCCGGCGTTCACGACAGCGAGGGCCCGTTTCTCGTACCGACTCGGGACGCGATGATCGCCGCGCCGCCGAGACCCGAGCCTGCGGCGCCGCAACCCGAGCCTCCCGCGCCGCGAGCCGAGGCCGCTCCTCCGGTCCCCGAACCTCCGCCGATGTGGGAAGAGGTGGTCCCTCGAGCGTTCCCGGCTCCCGCCCCCATCAACGAACCCGCGCGTCCCGCCGCCGCGGACGATGCGGCCACAGGAGCCATCGATGTGGCCGCGGCCTTCGCCGCATCTCCGGCGTCGCCGGAGGCTCCACCCGCGTCCTGGCCCGCGGCCGACGAGCCTCCATCGGCGGCTCCGCCCGAGATCGAGACCGTCGCCGCAGTCCTGCCCTCGATGGCCGCTGCCGCGGCCGAGCCGGCGCCCGCATCGTCGGAGATCTCCGACGCCGCGTCCGCTGCGGCACCGGAAGAGCCGGCCACGCCCGCCGGCCGCGCGATGGCGGATCTCTACTACGGCCAGGGGCACTACGCCGAGGCCCTGCAGATCTACGACGACCTGGTCAGCCGCAACCCCTTCGACGAGGATCTCCAGCGGATGCGCCGCGACGCGGAGGCCCGGCTCCTTCCCGCGGGCGCGACGCCGACGGCGGCCTCACCGGATCCCGCGCTCGAGAAGCGCCTGGCGCGCATCCGGGTGCTCAAGGGCTGGCTCTCCCAGGTTCGGGGCCGGGTGATCCAGAGCCCTCGTCCGTGACATCATCCGAAGACTGATGAACGTCTTCCAGGACATCCTCCGCCGGGTCGCGGAGCGCGTCGAGGGCACGCGCGCCGTGTCCCTCGTGGGGGTCGACGGCATCGCGATCGACTCTTACGTCTCCTCCGAGGGTCTCCCGATGGACTCCCTGGCGGCCGAGTCCGGCGCCATCGTCAAGGCGGCCCACGCCGCCCAGGCCCTGACGGACCACGGACCGCTGCAGCAGATGACGCTCGCCTCCGAACGCGCCGCGACGATCCTCTGCCGGGTGACGGAGGAGTATTATCTGCTCCTCCTGCTGGCCCGCGACGGTAACTTCGGCCGGGGCCGCTTCGAGCTCCGGAAAGCCGCGGCTGCGCTGGAGAAGGAGCTGCTGTAGGGATGCTGTCGCTCAAGGAAATCCGCGAGCTCATCGACCTGGTGACCGAGCGGGGACTCGCCGGCCTGGAGATCGAGCGCGCCGGCTTCCGGCTGCGCATCGACGGCCGCCGAAACGTTTCGGAAATGCCCGCAACCATGCCCGCCGTCGCGATACCGGTGGCCGCGGCTCCTCAGGCGCCGCGCCCGGTCGCCGCCGAAGCAGGCGCCACACCCGAGCCGGAAGAAAACGTCCACGTCATCACCTCTCCCATCGTGGGGACCTTCTACCGCTCGGCCTCGCCGGAGGCGGATCCCTTCGCCCAGGTGGGCGAGCGGATCGCCAAGGGCAAGATCCTCTGCATCATCGAGTCGATGAAGCTGATGAACGAGATCGAGTCGGACGTCGAGGGCGAGGTCGTGGCGGTCTATCCCCGCAACGGGCAGCCCGTCGAGTACGGGGAGAAGCTCTTCGCGATCCGCCTCGCGGCGTAGCCGCGGGACGCGGGATGTTCAAGAAGATCCTCATCGCCAACCGGGGCGAAATCGCGCTCCGCGTCATCTCCGCCTGCCGCGAGCTCGGGATCCGGACCGTGGCGATCTACAGCGAGGCCGATCGCGACGCGCTCCATGTGCGGTACGCCGACGAGGACGTCTGTGTGGGTCCGTACCCCTCATCGGCGTCCTATCTGAATATCTCGGCCATCGTGTCCGCCGCCGAGATCACCGAGGCCGACGCGATCCACCCTGGTTACGGCTTCCTGTCGGAGAACGCCTACTTCGCCGAGATCCTCCACGACTGCAACATCTCCTTCATCGGGCCGTCGCCCGAGGCCATCCGCAAGATGGGCGACAAGTCGCTGGCGCGGCGCACCGTGGCCGCGGCGGGGGTCCCGACGGTGCCCGGCTCGCCGGGCCCGCTCGACTCCGTCGACGACGCCCTCGCGTTCGCGAAGAAGGCGGGTTATCCGGTGATCCTCAAGGCGTCGGCCGGGGGAGGAGGCCGCGGGATGCGCGTCGCCCGGGACGAGCGCGAGCTCGCCGGCGCCTACGACACCGCCCGGGCGGAGGCCGAGAAAGCGTTCGGAAACGCCGAGGTCTACCTCGAGAAATACATCGAGAATCCGCGGCACGTGGAGTTCCAGGTCTTCGGCGACACCCGCGGCACGATCCGCCATCTCGGCGAGCGTGAGTGCTCGATCCAGAGACGTCACCAGAAGCTGATCGAGGAGGCGCCCTCGGCCGTCCTCGACGAGGAGCTGCGGCGGCGGATGGGCGAGGCGGCGATCGCGGCCGCGCGCTCGGTGAGCTACACCAACGCCGGAACGGTCGAGTTCCTGCTGGACGGCGACGGCAAGTTCTACTTCATGGAGATGAACACGCGGCTCCAGGTCGAGCATCCGATTACCGAGGAGGTCACGGCCCTCGACCTGGTCAAGGAGCAGATCGCCGTCGCCGCGGGCGCGCCCCTCTCGTTCGGCGACAGCGACACGGCGCCGCGGGGACACGCGATCGAGTTCCGCATCAACGCCGAGGATCCCGTCACGTTCCAGCCGTCGCCCGGCCGCATCGCGGCGTTCCACCCGCCCGGAGGCCTGGGGGTCCGCGTCGACACGGCGGCGTACCAGGGATACCTGATTCCGCCGCACTACGACTCCCTGATCGCCAAGCTCATCGTCTGGGGACGCGACCGCGACGAGGCCATTGGCCGGGGACGCAGGGCCCTGGACTTCTTCGTCATCGAAGGGATCAAAACCACCATTCCGCTGCACCGGCGCATCCTGGACGAGCCCGATTTCATCGACGGACGTCTGTCGACCCACTTCATGGAGCGCTTCGCGGCGTCGGCCTGAGCCGGCCGGAAGCGCGTTTTCCCGGCCGTGCGGCTGCGACTCCCACCCGTCTACGCGATCACCGGCGACGCCGCGGGTACGGCGGACGCGGCCGATCTGGCCCGCCGCCTCTTCTCGGTGGGCGTGCGATGTCTCCAGCTCCGCGACAAGTCGGCGCCGGATCGCGAGCTGCTGACCGCGGCCGATACGATCGGCGCCGCCGCCCGGGAGCGAGGCGCGCTGTTCTTCGTCAACGATCGGGTGGACGTCGCGCGGCTTTCGGGCGCCGGCGTTCACCTCGGGGAGGAGGACCTTCCGGCCGGCGCGGCGAGGGCCGTGCTCGGACCGGACGCGCCGATCGGAGTCTCCACCCACGATCTTGCGGCCGCACGGCGAGCGTTCGCCGACGACGAGATCGATTACGTGGCGTTCGGGCCAGTCTTCGAAAGCTCGACGAAAACCGTTCGCCGCGCGCTCGGCCTCGACGCGCTGGCGAGCGTCGCGGCCGGCAAGACCAAGCCGCTCGTGGCGATCGGAGGCATCGCGCCGGCGCACCTCGACGCCGTGTGGGACGCCGGAGCGGATTCCGCGGCCATGATCGGGGGCCTCCTCGCGGGAGGCCGCGTGGAAGAGAACGCGCGCCACGCGCTCGACCGCGCTCGTCGGCGGCGCCGGCCGGGGCGGCTCTACCTGGTCGGTTTCATGGCGAGCGGGAAGACGGCGGTCGGCAAGCGCCTGGCCGAGCGCCTCGGGCTGCCATTCGTGGACCTCGACACCGAGATCGAGCGGGCGTCGGGCAAGACGATCCGCGCGCTCTTCGAAGAGTCCGGGGAGGCGGCGTTCCGGGAGCGCGAGGCCGAGTTCCTGGCCGGCACCTCCTCGCTGCCGGCCGCGGTCGTGGCCACTGGCGGAGGGTGCTTCGTCCAGGAGGGGAACCGCCGGACCATCGCCCGCCTGGGGCTATCGGTGCTGCTGGACGCGCCCCTCTCGACGGTGCGCGCGCGCCTCTCGGGAAAGACGGATCGGCCTCTCTTCAAGAGCGAGGAGCAGCTCGCCGGGCTCTTCGCCGAGCGCGCCCCCTTCTATAGAATGGCGTCTGTTCACGTGAATTTGAGCGGCGCCGAAACGGTCGAGGAGACGGCGGACCGTGTGCTCGTGGCTCTCGAGGACCTCGAAGAGTTCCCGGCCTGACGGAGGGCCATGCGGTACCTGATTCTCTCGGACATTCATTCCAACGACGAAGCTCTGGCCGCCGTTCTCGCGCGCGTCCGGCGCAAGCGGTTCGACCGCGTCGTCGTGCTGGGCGATTTCGTGGGCTACGGCGCCAGCCCCAACCAGGTCATCGACCGGATCCGCTCCCTGCGCAAGGAAAAGGTGATGATCCGGGGCAACCACGACAAGGTCGTCTGCGGCCTGGAGTCCGGCGACCTCTTCAATCCCGTGGCGCTGAAGGCGGCGCGCTGGACGACGGATAAGCTCACGCCGCGCAACCGCAAGTTTCTGGAGGCTCTTCCGGTGGGGCCGCGGGCCGTCGAGGGCGCATTCGCCATCTGCCACGGCTCGCCCCGCGACGAGGACGCGTACATCTTCACCGACTACGACGCATACCTGAACTTCCGCGAAATGTCCGACAGCGTCTGCTTCTTCGGACACAGCCACATTCCGTGTGTCTTCACGCTCGAGGAGCACGGCATCTTGGTCGAGCTCGTCAAGGACGGGCGGGTGAAGTATCCGCTGCAGGAAGGGCGCCGCTATTTGATCAATCCCGGCTCGATCGGCCAGCCGCGCGACCGCAACGCCGCGGCGGCCTACGCGATCTACGACGCGGACGCGCGCGTCGTCCACTTCGACCGCGTGCCGTACGCGGCCGAGAAGGCCCGCGAGAAGATCCACCGGGCGGGCCTGCCGCACATCCTCGGAGATCGTCTGCTCGTCGGGGCCTAGTCCAAGACCTATAATCCGACGCAATCGAGAAAGGTGGGGAGTGCGTCGGATCTTCTGCGCGCTGTGCGCGCTTTTTCTTTCGGCGGCCGGGTGTACCAAACCGGGACCGCCGCCGGCGACAGCCGCCGCCATGCCGACGAGCGCAGCGGCCGCGCCGCCGCCTCCGGCGCCCACGGCGATCGAGCCGCGGCGCGCCACGCTCGCCGAGGTCGAGCCCGCGATCATGGCGATGGAGGATCGGCGCGCCCTCGACGAGACAGCGATCGCAGCCGCGGCCTCTTCGCCGGACCCGGCCCTGCGAGCGCGCGCGGCCCTCGCGATCGGTCGAATCGGCGACCCGAAGGGAGCGGCGACGCTCTCGCGCCTGTTCGCCGACCCCGATCCCCCGACACGCAAGACCGCCGCCTTCGCCGCCGGCCTGCTTCGCGAACCGTCGCTCGTGACCGAGCTCTCCCGGGGCCTTGGCGATGCCGATCCGGAGTTTGGGGCCCAGGCCGCCTGGTCTCTCGGATTCGTCGAGCAGAAGGCAGCGCAATCGGTGCTCCTCGCGGCGCTTCCGAAGGCTGCGGGGCCGGAGCGCCGGGCCGCGATCGTGCGCGCCCTCTGGCGCTATCCCAATGCCGAGAGCGCCGCCGCCGCCGCACCCCTCGCCACGGACCCGGAGCCGGCCGTGCGGGCGGCGGCTCTGTATGCGTTGGCGCGGAGGCCCCAGGAATCTTCCCTCGACATCCTGACCGCCTGCCTCAAGGACACCGACGCCAATGCCGCGGCGCTCTGCGCGCGCGGCCTGGGCATCCTCGGAAAGCCCGAATCGATCGTGCCTCTCGCCGACGCGGTCGAGGGACGAAGGGTGCCGGTCACGATCAACGCGATGCTCGCGCTCGCGGCGATCGTGGAGAAGAACCCGGCGGCGCCGCGGCCGCCGACGCTGGGAAGCCGCGCTCTGGTGCTCGCCGGAGATTCCAACCCCAACGTCGCCGTGTCCGCTCTGGCGCTCCTGGCCTGGTACACCGACGACTACGACGTCTTTCGCCGCCTCTGGAGCATCGCGACGACGGGCCTCGGACGCCGGCGGCAGGTAGCGATCCAGGCGCTGATGAGAGGCCTCGGCGCGAAGGCGGAGCTCCTCGCCAACACGGCCGCGAAAGATCCCGATCCCTTCATCCGGGCGGCTGTCGCGGATGCCGCATCGAGCATCCCCGGCGACGGCGCGAACGTGCTTCGCCAGATCCTGTTCGCGGATTCCTCTCCGATCGTTCGGTACAGAGTGGTGGCGGGCTTGAAGACCCCGGCCGAGGTCGAGGCCAGCCGGGGGATTCTGCGGGACGCGCTGGCCGACCCCGACGCGGGAGTGCGCGCGGCGGCGCTCGACGCCCTCGGCCAGCTCAAGAAGCCGGAGATCCTGCCGGCGCTCCGAGAGGCGGTCGAGAAATCCTATGGGGATGCCGAGGCCGACGTTCCCCTCGCGGCGATCGGAGCCGCCGAAGAGCAGGCGCCTTCGCCGGATGCGCGAGCGGTAGTCGAGGCGGCGTACAAGCATCCCTCGGTCCTGGTTTCGCGCATCGCGGCCCGCGCTCTCGTGACGAAGTTCCAGGCCGATCCGGCGGCGTTTCCTATGCGCACGTATCCGGGGCTGCACTCGACGTCCGACTACGCGGCCATCCTGACCGAGGCGCACAAGCCATGGAACGCGAGCATCTCCACCTCCCGGGGCGTTTTCCGCGTCAAGCTCGCGGGAGCCGACGCGCCGATGACCGTGATGAACTTCGTGACTCTGGCACGCAAGGGTTACTTCGACGGAGCGCCGATCCACCGCGTGGTACCCAATTTCGTGGTCCAGGACGGAGATCCGACCGGGACCGGCAACGGCGGCCCGGGCTACGAGATCCGCGACGAGATCAACATGCTCCCGTACGGCGTGGGAGCCGTCGGGATGGCCCTCGCGGGGCCCGACACGGGCGGGAGCCAGTGGTTCACGACGCAATCGCCGCAGCCGCACCTGGATGGCGGCTACACCGTGTTCGGACAGGTGACGCAGGGGATGGACGTGGTCTACCGCATCGAGCAGGACGACCGCATCGTGAAGATCACGATGGGGACCGAATAGACGTGTACGTGCTGGCGAGAGGCATCCAGTTCCTGGGTCTGGTCGTGGCCGGGTCGGCGCTCTTCGTGGGTCTCCTGGGCCACAACGTTCGCCTGGAGTTGCTGCTCCTGGGAATCGGCGCGGGCGTCTTCTTCGCGGGGTGGGGACTGCAGAAGGGTTTCCGATGAGCGACGGTGTCGTGCTTTCGACGCGCGAGCTGCCCGAGCCCTTCGACACGCTGCGGGCCGATTTCGAGGTGCGCGTCCTGGGCTACAGCCCGTCGGAGCTGGAGCTTGCGGCAGAGGTCCCCGGCGTCGACGCGCTCGTGTGCCTGGTCGACGACCGCGTGACGGCGCCGGTCATCGCGGCGGGCCAGAGCCTCAAGGTCATCGCGAGCTACGCCGTCGGAGTCAACCAGATCGATCGCGCGGCGGCGGCGGCCCGGGGCATCTGGGTGACCAACACGCCCAACGTCCTGACCGACGCGACCGCGGATCTGACGCTGGCGCTGCTGCTCGCCCTGTCGCGCCGGATCATCGAAGGAGACCGTATCGTGCGCGCAGGCGCGTTCGCCGGCTGGGCTCCGGACCTTCTCCTGGGCCGCGACCTGAAGGGCAAGACGTTCGGGATCGTCGGTCCCGGCCGGATCGGCAAGGCCGTGGCCCGGCGGGCCAAGGCGTTCGGGATGACGGTCATCGCGACCGGACGTACCGCCCGGGACGAGAAGGACCCGGACGATCCGCCGAGGGTGTCCCTCGACGAACTCCTCCGCCGTTCCGACGTCGTGTCGCTGCACGTCCCGCTGACGGAGGAGACGCGCCACCTCATCAACGCCGAGACCCTGCCGAAGATGAAGCCGGGCAGCCTGCTGCTGAACACATCGCGAGGAGCGGTGGTGGACGAGGTGGCGCTGGCGCGGGCTCTGGAAACCGGCCCGATCGCCGGTGCCGGTCTCGACGTCTTCGAGAACGAGCCGGCGATCACGCCGGCGCTCCTCGACGACGATCGGGTCGTGCTGATGCCGCACGCCGGCAGCGCCACGGTCGAGACGCGCCGGGAGATGGCGCGGATGGTCGTCGAGGACGTCCGCCGCGTCCTGTCGGGAGAGAAGCCGCTGCGGCCGGTGCCGCCGGAAGGAGCACGCCGATGAAGCGCAAGAGCTCGTTTTCCTCCATCGATGCGGCGGCCGACGGGCTTCTGCGCAAGATGGCTCGCGGCGACAACGCGCTGGCCTGGCTCCAGGCGCGATGGGGGCGCATCGTCGGGGAACCGCTCTCCCGAAAGATCGAGCCGACCGCGCTCGTCGGCCGAAGGCTCACAGTCTCGCTTCTGGATCCGTCGTGGAGGAAACCCGTCGAGGCCACGCTCGACGAGCTCGAGCGCAAGCTGGCCGCAGAGATGCCGGAGGTGCGGCCGCGGGTCACGTTGAAATAGCCGTCATCCCGAGGGCGAAGCCCGAGGGATCCCGTGTTTGTCGAGTCCGGGATCCCTCGCTGCGCTCGGGATGACTGCTATGAGAACGCCGGCGACCCGTCTCCTACGCGTACAGCCCGCGCACCATCGTGTCGTGCGCGACGCGGGAGATCCCGAGCATGTAGGCGGCGATGCGGTGGCTCACCCCGTACTTCTCGGCCATCTGGGCGACGTCCTTGAACGACTGGACCATGATGTCCTCGAGCCGCTCGTTGACCTCGCTCTCGCGCCAGAAGAACCCGGCGCGGTCCTGCACCCACTCAAAATAGGACACCGTGACGCCGCCGGCGTTGGCCAGGATGTCGGGCACGACGAGGACTCCCTTGGCGTTGAGGATCTCGTCGGCCCGCTGCGTGGTCGGGCCGTTGGCGCCCTCGACGATGATCTTCGCCTTGATGTTGCCGGCGTTCTTCTGGCGGATCTGGTTCTCGTTGGCCGCGGGAATCAGGATGTCGCAGTCGAGCTCGAGCAGCGACTCGTTGGTGACCGGCTCGGTGCTGGGGAATCCCTTGAGAGTCCGGTTCTTCTCGTAGTGCGCGACCAGCGCCGGGACGTCGAGCCCCGCCGCGCTGAAGATGCCCCCCTGGATGTCCGAGACGGCGAGGATCTTGGCGCCGGCCTCGTGGCACATGCGGGCCGCGATCGAGCCGACGTTGCCGAAGCCCTGGACCACGACGCGGCTGCCTTTGAGCGTCAGGCCCTTGAGCGGCGCGGCCTCCCGCGCGATCAGCATCAGTCCCCGGCCCGTCGCCTCGACGCGGCCGCGGGAGCCGCCGAGCGACAGCGGCTTGCCCGTGACGACGGAAGTGACCGTGTGCCGGGCGTGCATCGAGTAGGTGTCCATGACCCAGGCCATCGTCTGCGGATTGGTCCCCATGTCCGGCGCCGGGACGTCCTTCTCGGGGCCGAACTGGTCCATCAGCTCGGCCGTGTAACGCCGGGTGATGCGCTCCAGCTCCGCCCGCGACAGGTTCTGCGGGTCGCAGATGACGCCTCCCTTGGCGCCGCCGAAAGGGATGTTGACGACCGCGCACTTCCAGGTCATCCACGCCGCCAGCGCCCGGACCTCGTCCAAGGTGACGTTCTTGTCGAAACGGATGCCGCCCTTTCCGGGGCCGCGGGCGATGTTGTGCAGGACCCGGTAGCCGATGAAGACCTCGATGCGCCCGTCGTCCATGGCGATCGGGATGGAGACCTTGGTTTCCCGAACGGGCTCGCGGAGCACCTTGTAGAGTCCCGGATCCAGGCCCAGCTTCTGCGCGGCCAAGTCGAACCGGGACATCATTTCCTCGAAGGGACTGGCGGAGTCGGTCCCCTGAGGGTGGGAACCGATCGTCGGAAACTGGGGTTCGGCGATCGTGCTCATGGCAGTCTCCCGGTAAAGCGGGCCCGCTCCATCTAAAATGCCGGGGAATCTTAGCACCGGGCCCCGGGCGCGTTGCCGGGCGGTGGGAGACGATGGAATCCCGAGACCAGGGATCTGCAGACGGAGGACTCGATGACGGGGAGATCGTTCGCCGGATCCTCGCAGGGGAGGACGTCCTCTTCGAGACCCTCGTCCGGCGATACCAGGTACGCGTGGTCTCCCACGTCACGCGCATGGTCGGGAGCCGCGACGACGCGCTGGATCTCTCGCAGGAGATCTTCCTCAAGGTCTTCCAGGCGCTGGATCGATTCAATCCGGCCTACAAATTCTCGACGTGGCTTTTTCGGATCGCCGGCAACGCGGCCATCGATCACCTCCGCAAGCGTCGGCCGCGAACGGTTCCGCTGGAGGTGCCCGACCCCGAGGGTGGGACCGGCTCCTTTCAGCCGGAGCAGAAGTCCTCGGGCCTGGACCCCTACGGGGAGCTCCGCAACGTCGAGCGGGGAGAGGCCATCACCCGGGCGATCCAGGACCTGCCGGCCGATTTTCGGGAGCTCATCGCCCTGCGCCATTTCGCCGGGCTTTCGTACGAGGAGATCGCGGAGGTCAAGAGAATGCCCCTGGGGACGGTCAAGAACAAACTCTTTCGCGCCAGAGTCGTATTGAAGGAAAGGTTGGCTGGAGAAACGACGTGAAGTCCTGTCCCCGTCCGCTGGATCCGATTGACGCCGAGGCGGTTGCCGCGGGCGCCGAGCCCGTGTTCGCCGCCGACGCGGCGGCCCACGCCCGCGTTTGCGCCTCCTGCCAGACCCGAATCGTCGCCGCCAGAGCCCTCGCCGAGGCTCTGGAAGCCGCCTGCGGGTCTGCCGAGCCGATCGCCGGCCTTGCAGAGAGGGTGACCCGGCTCCGGGCCTTCTCGGGGCAGGAGCGCCGAACTTACGCCCTCTGGAACGCCCCCGTGCTTCTGACCGGGGGCCTGTTTTTCGCCGGTCTGGCCTTGCTGGTCTACCCCTACGCCTCCCTGACCGCCTCCGAGCAAGTCTCCCTGGGAGCCCTCGCTCTCGCGCCGCTGACGGCCCTGGTCCGGGCGGTCGCTCTCTGGGCATCCGATCTCGTCCGCGTCGCTCCCGCCAGCCTCCAGGCGCTTTCCGATGGAATGCGCCAGGAAAGCGCGGTCGGCCTCGCGGCCCTGGCCCTTCTCGCGCCGCTGTCGCTGGGACTGAATCGCATCTTGTCCCGAGCGCCCGGCCGGCGATGAGGCGAGCGGCCCTCTTTCTTTTCGGAATCCTCGTTCTGGGCTCGGGAATCGCGCTGGCCGCGCCGGGCTCAATCACGTCGGTCCGGCGGGACGTCGTCGTTTCACAGGCGCTGCCGGGAAGAGTCGTCGCGGTTCTCGCCGACGTGCGGATCGCGGCGCGCGTTTCCGGCGACGTGATCGTCTGGGGCGGCAACGTCTCCTTCGCACCCGGCGGGTCCGTCGCGGGCGATCTCTTCGTCTTCGGCGGAACCATCGACGGCCCGTCGAATGCGCCTCCGCCGGTCGAAGGACGCGTCTCGACTCCGGGATCTCTACTCCACCTCTACCTCTCGGAGATGCGCCGCGCTCCGTGGGAAGACGGAGCGCTCGGAGGCTCGGTCCTCTCCGGACTGCACCTGCTGGCGCTGTCGCTGTGGCTCGCCGTCGCGCTGGCGTTGCTTTGGCTCTTCGCGTCGCCGCTGTCGCGCGCGGCGATGTTCGCCGAGGAAGACTGGTCATCGGCACTCCTGGCCGGGGCCCTCGGCGTGCTCACGATGTTCCTCGCTGCGGGAGCGGCGCTGGCGCTGCTGCCGTCCTCGCTCGGCATTCCGATCGCGCTGGCCTCGGCGGCAGTGGCCGTCGTTGCGAAAGTGTTCGGGATGGCGGCGCTGTTTCTGCTCGTGGGGCAGAAGCTCTTGAAGAGCGTGGCGCCGGCGCGGCGGCCGGCGGCTCTAGCCGCGGGCTTCGCCTTGCTCGCCGGTGTGTCGCTTCTGCCGTTCGTGGGCGCGCTCTTATGGAGTGTGCTCTCGATCGTCGCGGTGGGCGTGGCGCTCGTGTCGCGCTTCGGGACTCCTCGCTACCGCATCGCGGTGCCGTAAGCCGCGCCCCGGTCCTGCTCGCGGCTTACCGCCGTCTGCCGTCCGCCGTCCGGGTATAGAGTCCGCCTCGATGGAGATCCAATCCCTCGGCGTGGTGGGCGCCGGCCAGATGGGCAGCGGCATAGCCCACGTGGCGGCGGCGGCCGGCGGCGCGGTGACCCTCGTGGACGTCGGAGAGCCCCTTCTGGCCAAGTCGCGCGCGGGGATCGAAAAGAACCTCGACCGTGAGGTGGCCAAGGGGAAGCGGACGGCGGAGGAGAAGGCGGCGGCCCTGGGACGGATCCGGACCACCACGAATCTCGAGGCCCTTTCCGACACCGACGCGGTCGTCGAGGCCATCGTCGAGAACGAGGACACGAAGAAGACGCTTTTCGGCACCCTCGATCGGATCTGCAAGCCCGAGGCGATCCTGGCCTCGAACACCTCCTCGATCTCCATCACGCGCCTGGCGGCAGCGACCAAACGCCCCGACCGCTTCATCGGGATGCACTTCATGAATCCCGTCCCGATCATGGCTCTCGTCGAGATCATTCGCGGCATCGCGACTTCGGACGCGACGACGTCCGCCGTCGAGGCGCTCGCGAAGAGAATGGGCAAGACGCCGATTGCCTGCAACGACTACCCGGGGTTCGTGTCCAACCGGGTTCTGATGCCGATGATCAACGAGGCCATCGAGACGCTCCGCGAGGGTGTGGCGACGCGGGAGGCGATCGACGGGATCATGAAGCTCGGCATGAACCATCCGATGGGCCCGCTCACACTGGCGGACTTCATCGGCCTGGACACGTGCCTCGCGATCCTGCGCGTGCTGCAGGAGGGTTTCGGCGATCCCAAGTACCGTCCCAGCCCTCTCCTGGTTCGTATGGTCGACGCCGGCTGGCTCGGCAAGAAGGCCGGCAAGGGCTTCTACGAGTACGCGGAGCGGCCGGCGTAGGCGCGATGTACTGCCAGGTCTGCGGCCTCCGGAATTCCGACGACGAAGAATTCTGCGCCCGCTGCAACTCCAAGCTCCTGGTGCTCTCGGGAGTGGGCGTCGTCGAGGAGACGGGGGAGCCTCCGGAGGAGATCCCGTTCGATGAGCACCTGCTGGAGCGCATCTCGACGCTCGAGGACGTGGTCAAGCGCACGGCGGAGGCGGTGAAGTCCCTCTTCGAATCCATGTCGAACCTGGAGAAAAACCTCTTCGTCGCCCACACCGGAATCCTGGCCCTGCAGGAGACCCTCGAGCGGCGCGGCATGGTCCGCGCCGAGGAGGTGGTGGACCTCTGGGAATCCAAGATGGACGAGCGCATGCAGGCGGTCGAGAAGAAGGACCGATTTCTCGAGCGCCGGGACCGCATCATCGCCCGCTCGGCTGGCCCCGACCGCGAGGGGTTCCTCAAGAAGCTGCGCGAGGCGGAGTTCGCGATCCTGGCCCTCGACGCCGGGCGCGGGATCCGCGTCCTCGAGGAGCTCTACCGCGCCGATCGCAGCAACGTCGAGCTCGGTTTCTACCTCGCGGAGACGTTCTTCTCGGCGGGAGAGCTGGAGCGCGCGTCCGGCTACTTCAAAAAGATCCTGTCGGTGGATCCGAACCACTTCGAAGCTCTGGTGTACAGCGGGATCGCGGCGTCGGAGTCCGGAGATACCGCTGCCGCCGAGGCGGCGCTGCGCCGCGCCATCGACCGCAAGCCCGACGCATTCCTGCCGCACTTCGCGCTGGGAACGCTGTGCGCCCACCTTTCGCGCTGGGAAGAAGCCGAGGACCAGCTGACCCTCGCCCTCGAGGCCGCGCCGGTTCCGTCGGCGCACATCCTGCTCGGCAACGTCCTTCGGGAGAGGGGAGAGCTCTCGCGCGCCATCCAGCACTTCGAAGAGGCGCTCCGGCTCGCTCCGGAATCCGAGGAAGCCGTTTTCCAGCTCGGGCTCTGTTACCTCGAGAAGAACTGGTTGAAGCGGGCGCTCGAGTGCTTCCAGCAGGCGCTGGAGAAGAATCCGCGGCGTCTGGAATACCAGGAAGCCGTGCGTCTGCTCGAACGCCGCGGCGAGTACGAGCTGCCGCGGGTGGACGGGCCGGGGGCCGCGGCGTTCCGGGACGCTGAAGACAGCGCGGCGCGCGGTTATCTCGAGCGCGCCCAGGAGCTCTACCGCAAGGCCATGCGCGCCGAGCCGCGCAACCCCACGATTCGCGTGTCCTTCGCGCTGCTGGCGGCTTCGATGGGCCGATGGCGGGAGGCGATCGCGGCGTGCCGCGAAGTTCTCGCCGCGGATCCGGAAGACGTCGTCGCCGCGGCGGCCTGCTCGACGCTGGCCGAGGCCCTGCGCGCCGAGGGCAACGCGCGCGGCGCGGCCGAGTTCCTCCGGGAGTTCCTGGACCGGCATCCCTCCAAGACCGCCCAGGCCGTCGGCTATTACGAGCTCGCCACGAGCCTGGCGGAGTCCGGGGAGGACCTCGATCTGGCGCTCGACTACGCGGCGCGAGCCCTGGCCGCGGCGCCCGAAGAGCTCAAACCGTATCCGCTGGCGGCCCTCGGATGGGTCCACTACAAGCGGCGCGAGTACGACCGCGCGATCGAATGCCTTCGCCGTTCGAGCGAGCGGGCGCCGGCGCCGACGACCTTCCACCACCTCGGCATGGCCTACCTCGCGGCCGGCCGCGCCGAGGAGGCCAAGGCCGCTTTCACCAAGGCCAAGACGGCGGCGCGCGGAGCGGGGATCGAGGACCGCATGATGCAGCAGCTGCGCTCGAACCTGCGTCTCGTCGAGAAGGTCGTCCCCCGCCGCAAGGAGCCGGTCTCCCCGAAGCCTCGCGGCTGAGCCAACCTCGGCTATATTCGGCGCCCTATGCGTTGGTCCCGTTATTTCCTGCAAACCGTCCGCGAAGTGCCCGGCGACGCCGAGGCCGTCTCGCACATCCTTCTGACGCGCGCCGGCATGATCCGCCGCGTCGCCGCCGGCATCTACTCTCTGACGCCGCTGGGGTTACGGTCGCACCGCAAGACCGAGCGGATCGTGCGCGAGGAGATCGACCGCGCCGGCGGGCTCGAGGTCGAGCTGCCCATTCTCCAGCCGCGGGAGCTGTGGGAGGTGAGCGGCCGCTGGAACCGGTACGTCGAGGAGGAGCTCCTGTTCCACCTCGAGGACCGCAAGGAAGGGGAGTACTGCCTGACGCCGACGGCCGAGGAGTGCGTCACGGCCATGGTGCGCGCGGGCCTGACGTCCTACCGGCAGCTTCCCGCGACGCTCTACCAGATCCGCACGAAGTTCCGCGACGAGATCCGGCCGCGCTTCGGCCTGATGCGCGGCCGCGAGTTCCTGATGTACGACGGGTATTCCTTCGACGCGGACGCGGCCGGCCTGGACAGGTCCTACAAGGCGCAGGACGCCGCGTATCGCCGTGTCTTCGAGCGCTGCGGCCTGGACTTCACCGTCGTGCAGGCGGACTCGGGCGCGATCGGCGGGTCGGCGTCGGAGGAGTTCATGGTCCTGGCCGACACCGGGGAGGACGCCGTCGTGCGCTGCGCCGCCTGCGGTTACGGCGCCAACCTCGAGAAGGCGGAGACGGGCCGGCGTCCCGCTCCGTGGAAGGACGAGACCGAGTCGCCGCTGGCCGAGGTCCAGACGCCCGGAAAGGGAGGCATCGCCGACGTGGTGGACTTCCTGGGCATCACCGCGTCGCGCATGATCAAGTGTGTTGTCTACGATACCGAGAAGGGACCCGTCGTCGCCGTGCTTCGCGGCGACCTCGACGTCAACGAAGTCGCGCTGAAGAACGCGCTCGGCGTCGCGCACCTGACGCTGGCCACCGAGGACAAAGTCGAGAAGGCCACGGGTGCTCCGGTCGGCTACGTCGGCCCGCACAAGCTCCCGGTCGACGCACGCATCGTCGCCGATGAATCCGTCCGCGACGCCGTCAACGCGGTGACGGGAGCGGGCCGGCGGGACTGGCACGTTGCGGGATTCGTCCAGCGCCGCGACATGCGCACGCCGGAGTGGTCGATCTTCGCCCAGGCGCGCGCCGGCGATCCCTGCCCGCGCTGCGGCAAACCCCTCGACATCGCCCGCGGGGTCGAGGTCGGACACATCTTCAAGCTCGGCACCAAGTACTCGGTGGCGCTCAAGTGCGAATTCACCGACGAAAAGGGAGAGACGAAGCCGGTCGTCATGGGCACCTACGGCATCGGGGTCGGCCGGACGATGTCGGCCGCTGTCGAGCAGCACCATGATGCGGACGGAATCGTCTGGCCGCTGTCATTGGCGCCGTTCGAGATCGTGCTCGTCTCGCTGAACCCTGCCGACGAGGCCGTGCGACGCGAAGCCGATGCGCTCTACGAATCGCTCGTGGCCGCGGGGCTCGAAGTCTTCTACGACGACCGGGACGAGCGCCCCGGCGTGAAGTTCAAGGACGCGGACCTGATCGGATTCCCGATCCGCGTCAACGTCGGCGGACGGGCCTTGAAGGAGGGCAACGTCGAGATCGTCGCGCGCCGCGACCGGGCCGCGCGAGCCGTCCCGAAGGGTGAAGCCCTCGACACCGTGCGCCGACTCCGGGCGGAGTTCGCGGGGGGCTGACGGGCGGTCCATGCGCAAGACGACGCCGGAAGAGGCGCTCGAGTACCACGCCCGCGGCCGTAAGGGGAAAGTCGAGGTCGTCCCGTCCAAGCCCTGCCGCACGCAGGAGGATCTGTCCCTCGCCTACAGCCCGGGCGTCGCCGAGCCGTGCCTGGCGATCGCGAAGGATCCGGACAAGGTCTACGACTACACGACCAAGGGCAACCTCGTCGCCGTCATCTCCAACGGGACGGCGGTGCTGGGCCTGGGAGACATCGGCCCTCTCGCTTCCAAGCCCGTCATGGAAGGCAAGGGCGTCCTCTTCAAGCGCTTCGCCGACATCGACGTCTTCGACATCGAGGTGGACGCGAAGGGCGTGGACGAGTTCGTGGAGACGGTGGCGCGCATCGCCCCGACGTTCGGCGGCATCAATCTCGAGGACGTCAAGAGCCCGGAGTGCTTCGAGATCGAGCAGCGCCTGAAGAAGCGTCTCCAGATCCCCGTCTTCCACGACGACCAGCACGGCACCGCCATCATCTCGGCCGCGGCGTTCCTCAACGCCCTCGAGGTCGTTGGCAAGAAGATCGGCAACGTCAAGGTTGTCTTCTGCGGCGCCGGCGCCTCCGCGACCGCGTGCGCCCGGCTCTACCTCTCCTACGGCGTGCGCCCCGAAAACCTTCGGATGGTCGACAAGTCGGGCGTGATCTACCGGGGCCGCACCCAGGACATGAACCCGTACAAGGCGGAGTTCGCGGTCGAGACCCACGAGCGCACGCTCGAGGATGCCCTGACGGGCGCAGACGCGTTCATCGGCCTTTCGACCGGCAACATCGTCAGCGGAGAGATGTTGAAGCGCATGGCCCGAGACCCCATCGTCTTCGCCCTCGCCAACCCGATCCCGGAGATCGCGCCGGAGGAGGCGCGAGCGGCGCGGCCCGACGTCCTCATCGCGACCGGCCGCAGCGACTATCCCAACCAGGTCAACAACGTGCTCGGGTTCCCGTTCATATTCCGAGGCGCGCTCGACGTGCGGGCCACCGAGATCAACGAGGAGATGAAGCGCGCGGCTTCGCAGGCGCTCGCGGCCCTGGCCAAGATGGACGTGCCGGACTCCGTGTCCAAGGCCTATGGCGGGCAGTCCTTCCGCTTCGGACGCGACTACCTGATCCCGAAGCCCTTCGACCATCGCGTGCTGCTCTGGGTCGCTCCGGCCGTCGCCGAGGCGGCGATGCGCTCCGGCGTCGCGAGAGAGCCCATCACCGACATGGGCGCGTATCTGCGCCGCCTGGAAGCCATGCTCTCGCGCTCGCGCGAAGTCATGAGCGTCGTGATCGAGAAGGCGCGCCGCGACCCGCGGAGGATCGTCTTTCCGGAAGGGGAGCACCCCAAGATTCTGCGGGCCGCCAAGATCCTGGCCGAGCAGGGGCTGTGCCGGCCGATCCTGCTCGCGCGCGAAGCCGAGATCGAGGTCCTGGCTAGGGACCTCGCGCTTCCGATGGACAAGATCGACATCATCAACACCAACCGATCGCCGAAGCTGCAGACGTACGCGAAACGCCTCGAGGAGCTTCGCCGCCGCCACGGCATGACGATTGACGAGGCGGGCCGCCAGGCGCGCGTGCGCAACGTCTTCGCCCCGCTGATGCTCGACGCCGGAGACGCCGACGGCGTGATCTCCGGGCTGACGCAGTCCTATGCCGACACGATCCGCCCGGCGCTGCAGATCCTGGGCACGGCGCCGGGCGTGCGGCGGGTTTCGGGACTCTACATCCTGATGCTGAAGAATCGGACCTTCTTCTTCGCCGACACGACCGTCAACATCGAGCCGTCGGCCGAGGAGCTGGCCGAGATCGCGATTCTCACGGCCGACGCCGCTCGGCGGTTCGACTTCGAGCCTCGCGTCGCGATGATCTCCTTCTCCAACTTTGGCTCGAACACGCACGCCAACGCGTTGAAGGTCAAGAAGGCCGTGGGGCTGGTCCACGGGGTCCGCCCGGATTTGAAGGTCGACGGCGAGATGCAGGCCGACTACGCCGTGATGCCGGAGCTCCTCGACGGCGAGTACCCGTGGGCGACCGTACGGGATCCGAACGTCCTGATCTTCCCGGACCTCCAGTCCGCCAATGCGGCGTACAAGCTGGTCTGGCGCCTGGCCGGCGCCGAAGCGATCGGGCCGATCCTCCTCGGACTGAACAAGCCGGTCCATGTGCTCCAGCGCGGCATCGAGGTCGCCGACATCGTCAACATGGCCGCGATCGCGGTCGTCGATGCTCAGGAGAAGGAAGCGGCCGCGAAGAAGGCCGCGGGCGCGGACCGGTTTTCAGCGAGGTAGAGAAGCCGCTCGGGCAAGCGCGGTCTGCCGCCCTCGCGCGTCGTCGAGCGCGGCGAGACGCGTGGTGGTCGCCCGGAACTCCTGACCCTGTGCTCCCGGAATGTCCTTGAGAACGCGCTCGGCCTCGCGAAGCAGCGGCTCCGCCTCGTCGTAGCGTCCCAGCGCTGTCAGAGCGGCGCCGAGCGTGCTCTTGCAAACGCTGATGCGCCAGTCGTCGGGGCGGAAGAGGCGCTGCCGAATCCGCAGCGCATCGCGAAGCAGCGGCTCGGCCGCCGCCGCATCGTTCCGCGCCAGATCGACCTCCGCGAGGTAGATCTCTCCGAACGCGATCAGGGGATGGTCCTTCCCGGACGTGGCCTCGGTGATTCGAAGTCCCTCCCGGGCGGCCGACGCGGCTTCCTCGTACTTGCCGAGCTCCAGCAGTGTCTTCGAGAAATGCACCAGATCGACGGCGAGGTCGGGATGATTCTCCCCGAGGCCCTTGCGATCCATCGCGATGCACTGGCGGAAGAGGAGCTCGGAACCCTGGTAGTTGCCTTCCTCCGCCTCGGTCTGAGCGAGGTTGAACAACATGGTGGCGACATGCGGATGCTCCTCGCCATCGGCCTTGCGAAAGATCGGGAGAACCTGTCGATACAAGGATTCCGCGCCCGAGAGGTCTCCGCGGCGCCGCAGCACGTGGGCGAGATCGCTCATGCTGACCCCCGTGTCGGGATCCAGCTCCCCCAGGACTTTGCGCCGGATGGCCAGCGCTTCCTGCAGGAGCGGTTCGGCTTTCTCGTCGGAATCGAGGTCGCCATACACGCGGCCGAGCTCCGTGAGCGTGTTCGCCACGTTCGGATGCTCGGGGCCGAGCACTCTTCGCCGAATGGCGAGCGCCTCCTCGAGGACGGGCGCCGCGGCGGCGGGTTCGCCCTTTCTTCTCAGGACGATGCCGAGCTCCTCCAGGCTCTGGGCAAGAACGCGCTCGTGCTCCGGGCCCGAGGCGCGGCGCCCCGTCGTCACGCTCTTCTCCAGGAGCGACACCGCCTTGTCGTGGAGGCCGAGCCGCCGATAGACCCTTCCGATGACGGCGAGCATCTCGGCCTGGAGATCGGGCTCATCCGTCAGCTCCTTTTCGACCCGCGCGGCGCCGGCATCGAGGAGCTCGCGCACGGTCGGTTCCTTTCCCTGGCGAGCCTGGAAGGGGTCCGCTCCGCTCAGCAGGTCCGTCAACAACTCGCTGACCTTGGTCGCCTTCTGGGCCTCGAAGCGGGCGCGGTCGCGTTCCTTCGCCAGCCGTAGCGTATAGAACCCGACGAGGCCGGCGAGCAAAAGAGTCACCGCCGCGGCTGCGGCGACTCCCGCGGTATGTCGCCGAACGAACTTCGCTGCGCGATACGCCAGTGTGTCGCGCCGGGCGCCGATGGGTTGGTCGTGGAGATAGCGCTCGATGTCGTCGGCAAGCGCGGTCACCGAGGCGTAGCGCTCCTCGGGCTTCTTCTTGAGCGCCCGGGCGACGATGACGTCGAGGTCCCCTTTGAGCGCGCGGCGCAGCGCTTCCGGCGTCGTGCCTCGCGCCGCGGCGTTCTTCTCCCGCGTCTCTGCCGGACGCGTGACGGCGTCCGAGATCCGCTGCGGGTCGGTGTCCACGATGGCCTTCACGAGGTCGGCGGTGGATCCCAGGGCGGGCTCTGCCGGGTGCCGTCCGGTCAAGAGCTCATAGAGCAGCGTCCCCAACGCGTAGACGTCGGTGGCCGTCGTGACCGCTCCTCCGGTGACCTGCTCGGGCGCCGCGTACTCGGGCGTCAACGCGCTTCCGCCCTCGCGCGTGAGTGCGGTGGCTTCCCCCCTGACGCCTTCGCCTTCCAAGAGCTTGGCGATGCCGAAGTCCAGAAGCTTGACCTGTCCCTCGACGTCCACGAGCACGTTCGAGGGCTTGATGTCCCGGTGCACGATCAGGTTCGCGTGCGCATGCGCCACCGCGGCCAGGACGTCCAGAAAGAGATGCAGCCTCGCTTCGACGCTCAACTGCCGGGTATCGCAGTAGCGATCGATGGGCTCGCCGTCGACGTGCTCGAGAACGAGATAGGGCTGGCCGGCCGCCGACACCCCGGCGTCCACGAGTCGCGCGATGTGGGGATGGGTCAGGCGGGCGAGGATGCTTCCCTCGCGCCGGAACCGCTCCTCGCCGGCACGGCCGACGAAGCTCGCGTTCAACAGCTTCACGGCGGCCTGGCCTTCGAAGCGCCCGTCGCTGCGCCGCGCCAGCCAGACGCTGCCCATTCCTCCCTGCCCGATGGGCGCGATCAGCGTGTAGGCGCCGACCGTCTGGCCCGCAAGTGTCGTGCTCCCGGGCAATTCCGGCGTCGTCTTCAGAAACCGGTCGCTGCCCGGGATCGCATAGGCCGTCAGCAGCGTTTCGAGGTCCCCGGCCACGTCCGGCTGCTCCGCGCGCAGGGACGAAAGCAGCGCCTCGCGGTCTTCGCCGTCGAGCTCGAGCGCCCGGTCGAGGTAAGGGCTGACGGCCACCCAGCGCTCCCTGTTCATTCCCGCCATGGGGTTCTTTCCGAGCGTTACGCGGGCATCTCGTGCCGCAGCGCTTCGTAGAGGTAGAGGCGAGCTTTCTCCCAGTGTCTCTGGATCGTGCGCTCCGAGACGCCGCGCATCGCCGCGATCTCGGAGAGCGAGAAGCCGCCGAAGAACCGGAGATCGACGATCTCGGCGAGCGGCGGATCGGCCGCCGCTAGGTCGTCGAGGGCAGCGCTGATCCGTTCCAGCTCTTTCTCGTCGGCCGCGATGGCTTCGGGTTCTTCGAGGAAGGACGTGATCAGGAAAGCGCCGCCGCGCTTCTGGGCCTGCCGGCGGCGCGCGTAGTCGATGATCAGGCGGCGCATCACTTTCGCGGCATAGGCCATGAAACGAGCGCGATCGGGGAAGTCGACGCCTTCCTGCCGCGACATGTTCAGGTAAGCCTCGTGGAGCAGCGTCGTCGTTCCGAGCGTCAGGTTGGATCGGCCCGCCAGCTGGCGCCCTGCGAGCCGATGGAGCTCCGTGTAAAGCGCCGTGAAGAGCGCGTCGGCCGCCGATGCGTCGCCCCGCTCGGCCGAAGTCATGAGGGATCCGATCGTGGCCGCCACGAATTACCCCGGATGGAACGGCTTCCGAGAGTACCACCTCGTGGCCGCCGATGTCGTGTTCGGCGCCTCGTTTCCGTTTCTGTTCATGGAGGTCACTCGCAGAATGCAGGGGAGGGCGGTCGTCCGGAAGTGGGCGCCGGTTCTATCGGTCTGCGACGTTGTCGGCGGGATTTCGCCATATACGTCACGGAATTCCCTGTCGCGACCCTCGCCGCGAGTCCTACGGACATCGTCTCCGGCGCCTACTGCTGTGGGTCTGCCTCCGGTGGCCGGCTCCTCACCAAGACCTTCTACCTTCCATGAGCTACGTGACTGAAAGATTCCTAACGAAAACGATTTCACTCCGTAACCTAGCGACCTTTCCGCTTCTGTAATCGCCGAGACCCTAGCGAACGTCAAGGAGACATGATCATGACCCGCCGCAATAGGAAGCTTCTTGCAGGTCTTCTGATCCTCGGCGCGGTGGCCCTTCCGGCCGCTGTGCGCGCGCAGATGATCGATCGCACGCAGGCCCCCAACGCGGCCAACGACGGAATCGCCAAGTCGTTGGACGAGGAAGTCGGATCGGGCCGCGGCGACTGGTCGACGCCGGGTTCCGCTTCTTTCATCATCAGCCGGGATCCCTTCCGCGCGATCCGGCGGGGCCGCCAGCTCTTCCAGCGCAAGTTCACGCGGCTCCAGTTGCAGGGCCCGGCCGTGGACGACGGGATCGGCGACATCAACACGACGATCGGGATCGGAGCAGGTCTGTCCGACAGCTGCGCCAGCTGCCACGGACGTCCCCGGGGCTCGGCCGGCGCGGGAGGCGACGTGGTCACGCGCCCGGACAGCCGCGACGCGCCGCACCTTTTCGGCCTGGGACTTCGGGAGATGCTCGCCGACGAGATCACGAGCGACCTCCGCCAGATTCGTTCCAACGCCGCCGCGTCGGCTCGGACGCACGGGGTGCCGGTCACCAAGAAGCTCGTCTCGAAGGGGATCTCCTTCGGCTCCATCACGGCAGCTCCGGACGGCTCCTTCGACACGTCGGCCGTGGAAGGAGTCGACGCAGACCTTCGCGTGCGGCCGTTCTTCGCGCACGGTCAGACGATGTCGATCCGCGAGTTCGTCGTCGGCGCGCTCCACAACGAGATGGGTCTGGATGCCGCCGACCCGGACCTCGCGAAGGCCAGCGCCAAGGGTCAGGTCGTGACGCCCTCCGGCATGGTCCTGGACGGACGGCTGGACAAGATCGAAGCCGCTCCCGTTGCCAACCCGATCTTCGAGCCCAACGGCAACGTGTCGGGCAACGAGGTGCCGACGGCTCTCGTGGACTACCTGGAGTTCTACCTTCTCAATTACTTCAAGCCCGCCACCTACAGGCAGACTCCCGCGACGCAGAAGGGCTTGAAGACGTTCCAGGAAGTGGGTTGCGCTTCGTGCCACATTCAGAACCTCACGCTCGCCCACGACCGCCGTGTGGCCGATGTCGAAACCATCTACGACGCCGAGCGCGGGAACCTCAACCACCTCTTCGCGACGGCGACGCCGCTGTTCCAGACCCGCTCCGACGGCAGCGGCTTCCCCGACCTGAAGTCGCCGAAGGGTCAGCCGTTCCTGGTCCAGAACATCTTCACGGATTTCAAGCGCCACGATCTGGGTCCCAATTTCTACGAGCGCAACTGGGACGGCAGCATGCAGGAGCAGTTCATGACCCGCGCGCTCTGGGGAATCGGGAGCAAGGGAGTCTTCGGCCACGACGGCCGCAGCATCACCCTCGACGAGGTCATCCTCCGGCACGGCGGAGAGGCGCAGAGCGCCCGCGACGCCTTCGCCGACTTGAGCGCCGAACGCCAGCAGGAGATCGTCGACTTCCTGAGGTCTCTGATCCTGTTTCCTCCGGACGACACGGCCTCCAACCTGGATCCCGGAAGCCGCGACACGCAGCACTATCCGCAGTACGGCCACGGCAGCATCAAGCTGACGGTTTTGTTCAACGATCCGGCCGACAAGGAGTGACGATACCGGGGCCTCGTGCTACCGCAGGTATCCCCAATTGTGGAGCTTGTCGGAGTCCTCGGCCCAGCGCTCGCCGATGTCGTCGCGGTAATACATGTTGGGGATGAGGATGTTGCGGACGCGCGAGTAGGCCTGCTCGCGCGCCTGCTTCATCGTCTGGCCGAGCCCGACGACCGTCAGCACGACGCCCGAGGTTCCCGCGACCAGCCACTGGCCCTCCACGATCTTGACGTCCTCGATGTGGACCTCTTCGGGTGTGCCTCGCTTGAAGACGATGACGGCGTTTTTCGTGAACGACTCGAAGGTCGCGTTGTCGTCGAAGGGGAAGGGGGGCATGACGATCCGCACGCCGACCTGGAAGCCGCTCTTGACCTTCAGCTTCGGGTCCTGGCCGTGCGCGAGGTCTGCGAGGAAGAGGCCGATCGGCGTGATCATGCCTTCCTGCTGGATGAAGATCGTGGGATAGCCGAAACGCGACGTGAACTCGAGAGGATAGATCCCGTTGTTGTTGACGATGCAGTTGACATCGATGTAGCCGACGTAACCTTCTTCGGCGAGCTTCGGCGCCATCTTCAGCAGCGTCTGCTCGAAGATCTTGTTGGGCTCGCTCCAGAACATCGTCGTGCCCATCTCGCCGGTCGGAGGACCGCTGTTGCCGGGGAAGAGCTTCTTGTGCTCGAAGTTGGTGTTGATCGGGTACACGTAGCTCTTGCCGTTGAAGAACGCGCCGACAGCGACCTCGACGCCGACCACCCGCTTCTGGAGCTGGAAGACCTTGATCTCGTCGGAGAAGGCCTTCTTGTAGGCCTCGAGCATGCGGATGACGTCGCGCCCGTCCTCCTCGTCGCCCACGAACAGACGCCGCTTGACGTTGCCGGCCGCGCCCGAAGGCTTTATGACGTAGCGCGTCGGGTTCTCCTGGACGTAGGCGATCGCCTCGTCGAAGTTCTCGAACTCCCCGTACGGGATGATGGTGACCCCCGCCTTCTTCAGCTCCTCCTGCCCGAAGGAGCGGTCGTCCTCGAGCCGGTCGGTGTAGGGCGTGCCGCCCACGACCGCCTTGCCTCTGGCTCGGAGCGCGACGGCCTTCTCTCCCTGCCCGAGCGTGTCATCGAAGACGATCACGTCGGCCCAGTCCACGTCCTTCTCCCAGTCGTCCGTTTTCGGCACGAATCCGTCGGCGATGTCCTTCTCCTCGGGATCGCCGATGAAGTAGCGGACCTCGTGGCCCTCCTTGAGCACCTGCCAGGCGATGTCACCGACGAGTCCCGTCAGGGAGACGAACAGGAACTTGCGCTTTTTCTCCATCGAGGTGGCCGGATTCTACACGGGCGACAACAACTCTTTACGACCGTCGCAGGCCGTCCCGCAGGAAGTCCGCGAACTTGCGCGAGGCCGGACGTTCATAGCGGATTGTGTTTCTGGCTAGTGAGACGACGCGCGTCAGGGAGGGCTCGGTCAGCTTCAACGCGCGCAACGGCGGACCGGGAAGCGCGAACGCCGCGCGCGGCAGGATCGAAACGCCGAGGCCGGCGGAGACGAGGGCCCGAATGGTGCCCAGGTTGATCGCTGAAATCGGCGTGCGCAGCCGGATGCCCGCGGCCCGCGCGGCCTGCGCGGCGAGCTCCCGCACGGTGGAACCGGGGCCAAAGGAGACGAACTCGTCGCGCCCGAGCTCGCTCCACCGCACCGAGCTTCGGCCGGCGAGCCGGTGCCCCGGCCCCACCGCCAGAAGCAGGGGCTCCTCGTAGATCCGCTCGATCGCGACGGGAAAATCCTCGAACTCGATCCGAAGCGCCCCGCCTCCGGCTTCCTCTCCCAGGTGCACCAGCGCGAGGTCGAGGTGGCCGTGCGCGAGCCACGACAGGAGAGGTCGCGTATGGGCCTCCCGGAAGGCGACGCGGAGACCCGGGTTCTCGCGATGGAACCCGGCGATGAGAGCGGCGACACGTCCCTCGGTCAGCGACTGCAGCGCGGAGCCGAAGCGGACCGTGCCGCGGCGCGCCGACCCGAATCCCGCCATCTCTTCGGTCGCCGTCTCGGCCTCCATGAGAATCCGCCGCGCGCGCGCCGCGAATCGGACTCCGGCTTCCGTCAGGGCGCGCGTGCGGGCGCCGCGCTCGATCAGCGTCACGCCCAGCTCGCGCTCGAGCGCGCGGATCTGCTGCGAGAGCGCCGGCTGGGCCACGTGCAGCCGCTCGGCGGCCGCCGTGAAGCTCATCGCGTCCGCAACGGCTAGGAAGTAGCGGAGGTGCCGGAGCTCCATATCTCCAGCCTATCGCTTCGATCAGATCAATATCTTGGACTTCTGATCATGCGGGCAGAAGACTCGATCCGTCCGCCGGGGAAGGACCGGCGGGGGAGGTACCCATGACGAATCGAACCTTTACTCGTCGCCAGGCGCTGCAGGGCGGGGCGGCGCTGGCGGGCGCGCTCGCGCTCGGGAGGCTGCCGGGAGGCCGATCCGCGGCGACTGCCGAACAAGCCGCACTGGTCGTGCTCTGGTTGAACGGCGGTCCTGCGGGTCTCTTCAACAGCGCCGGATCCTTTCTCCGGAACGGGGCGTTCGGCGTGACGCCGGGCAACATCCGCGATCTGGGCGGCGGCCTCTTCGTGGACATTGAATCCCTGGGCGGTCTGCCGGATCCGGCGCGCACGCACATGGCCTCGGTCAACTTTCGCCACGGCGTGATCCGACCGCACGAGGCGGCGCGCGCCGCGGTCCTCGAGGAAAACGGTCGGAGCCACCTGCTGCGAATGGCGGCGGCACTCCCGGCCGCGTCGAGGCGCTGTGCCGTGGTCAACGACCTCGGGTTCCCGGCCGGAGTGAACGCCGCCCCGCCCGCGGAGGATGGAATCGGGCTCGAGTGCGTCGTCGCCTCGGAGACCCTCGCGCAGCGAGTCGGCGAGCCCCGGTGGTCGGAGATCCGCGCCGCTTACGACGCGCCGGAGCGCTCGACGATCGGCGACTCGGCTTCGACCTTCGCGGCCGTCGAGGCGCTGCTGACGTCGGGAACGGGCGTCGTCTTCGCCCAGCCAGCCTACACGGGGCGCGCCGACCGGCAGTTCGACACGCACGAGGACGACTCGGGGGCGGCCGCGCGGGCCGTCATGGCACCGATCACGCCGCTGCTGTCGACGTTCCTCTCACGAGCGTTGGCACTTCCGGGACGAAACGTCGTGACGCTCCTGGCCGGAGAGTTCAGCCGCACGGTTCCGAAGTCGGATCACGAGCCGGGAGGCACGGCGACGCTCATCGGCCGGTACGTCCGGACGGGCACTGCGGGACCGCAGAGCCCGGACGGATCGCCGCCGCTTAACGCGCCTCCTCCCGACGCGCTCTGGGCTTACACGGCCGCGGCGTTGCGCGTCGGCGGCACTCCATTCGGCCGCAACCCGCACCCAGAGTTGATCCGGGCGACGGCCTGAGTCGAAAGTCGTGTGGCGCTGGGGCTGCCATGGCCGTGAGCGCTCCTGGTGAGCAGACAGGCCGGTGCCTATACCGCCCCGCCCAGGAGCTTCTGGAACCTCGGGTTCTTTCGCAGCGGGTCGAAGTTGGGGTCGATCGCGAGCCAGCCGGGCGAGAGGTCATAGGGAATCTTCAGGAGCGGCTCGAGAGTGTCGAGCGCCTTCTCCGGCTCGCCGACGAGGATGTAGATCTTTACGAGCTGGTGCTGCAGATAGGCGCCATGGGCGGCGTCCTTTGCCACAGGCTCCAGGTCCACACCGCGCCGGCCTTCCCGGATCGCCTCTTCCTTCCTCCCCAGGTAGGCGAGCACGAGACCGAGAAAGACCCTGCGCTGCGCATCCTGGGGAGTTGCGAGGAGTTGCGCCTCGAGGGACTTCCGGGCCTCTCCGGCGTAGAGGCGCTTTTTCGCGTGATCGCCCTTCAGGGCATAGCCCTGAGCAAGACAGTTGGCCCACGCGGCCCGATCGTTGTCGAAGGCGCTCGGCGTGAGGCGCAGGAGAAGCTCGCGATGCGCCTCGTCCAGCACCCATCCCAGATCCATGGCGTTGGCGACGTAGGCCACGAGCGCGGTGGGCGTGACCTCTTTGGGCGTCGCCGAGAGGACCGCTCTTGCGCCGGCGAGGTTTCCCTCCCCGAGGTAGGTCATGGCCTTGCACTCGATCAGACTGAGGTTGGTGGGCGCGAGAGCCAGCCCGCGGTCGAGAGCGGCGCGCGCCTCCGCGTAGCGTCGGAAAGCGAAATGGAGCCAGCCGAGGCGGAGATGGGTCACGACCGATCGCGGGTCGACACGCTCTGCCTCGCGAAGGTGCTCCAACGCCGCGTCCCAGAGTCCCAGGTTTCGCTCGATGCTTCCTGTGGCTGAGAGCAGTTCGGCGCTTCCGGGCGCGACGCGCCGCCCTTTCGCATACTGTTCCAGCGCCCGGTGAAGGTCGCCGGCGACGGCGAACTGGTAGCGGCCGAGCGCCAGGTACCCTTCCGGGCGTTCGGGGGCGAGTGAGACGGCTCTCTCTGCCGCCTGGCGTGCGCGCTCTGCCAGCTCGGGCGACGGCGTGCCTCCGTAGTACAGGCTCGAGTTGGCGTCCGAGACTCGCGCCCACGCCTGTGCAAAGCCGGGGTCCAATGCGACGGCCTCCTCGTAGAAGCCGAGGGCCGGGCGCAGGCTGAGGGGATTTCTGTCGCTCATGCCCTTCGAAGCCTCCTCGCCCTTGAGGAAGGCATCGTAAGCGGCGAGGCTCAGGGTTGGCCTCTCGGAGAGCCGCTTCTCCTCTCCCGTCCCGAGCCCCACGCCGAGCGACTGGGCCGCGCGGGTCGCGATCTCCGACTGCACCTGGAAGACGTCTGTCAGAGCGGAATCGAAAGGCTGCTGCCACTTGGAGATCGGAGTCCCGGTGCTCGAGATCTCTACGAGCTCGGGACTCACGTGGACGCGGCTGGCATCTCCGGGGCCTTTCTGCCAGCGGACCGTCGCCGTCAGCAGAAAACCGACGCCGAGCTCCTTCGCGATCTCCCCGGGACTCTTGCTCGTCTTCTTGTAAGGCGTCGAGCTTGCGCGAGCGATCACCTGAATTCCCGGCAGCGACGTGAGCTTGCCCCGCACGGCATCCGACATGCCGTCGACGAAGTAGTCGTCCGAGGAAGGTCCAAGGTTTTCGAACGGAAGCACCGCGAGGCGCTTGACGCCGGAAGGAGGGCTCGACACTTCGCGAGACCTTCCCGTCAAGAACACACCGAGCACGGCCAGAGCGAAAGCCGCTGTGATGGCGATCGGCACTCGATGCCGCCGGATCCGTTTCTTCAGGCGATACGTCGGAGCGGGACGCCCCGCCGACACCGGCTCGTCCCGGAGATGACGTTGGAGGTCCTTCTCGAGCTCGGCCGCCGTCGCGTAGCGCCGCGCCGGATCCTTCTCCAGCGCTTTCAATGTGATCCAGTCCAGGTCTCCAGCGAGCTCGCGCCGGAGAGTCGCCGCATCCGTCGTTCGGAGGCTGGCCACGGTGTCGGCCGTTGCACCCAGAGTCGAGACTCGAGTGCTCGGCCGGACCGGTTCCTCTTCTCGGATGATCCGGTCGATCTCCGCCCAGCCTGCGTCGCGTAGGCGCCCGACATCGAACGGGTGGACGCCGACGAGAATCTCGTAGAGGAGGACACCAAGAGAGTAGACGTCGGTCGAAGCCGTGATCGGGCCTCCCGTGACTTGCTCCGGGGCGGCGTATTCGGGAGTGAGGGCGCTTCCCGCTTCGCGTGTGAGCGCCGTCGCCCCGCCGGCCGCGGCCTCGCCTTCGAGGAGCTTGGCGATGCCGAAGTCGAGGAGTTTCACCTGGCCGTCTACGCCGACGAGCACGTTGGATGGCTTGATGTCCCTATGCACGACGTGGTGGGCGTGCGCGTGCGCGACGGCTTTGAGAACGTCGAGGAGCAGCCGGGAGCGCTGCGCGATGCCGAGGTTCTTGCGGTCGCTGTAGCGATCGATCGGCTCGCCCTCGACGTACTCCAGGACCAGATAGGGCTGGCCGGCGGGTGAGACGCCGGCATCGAGGAGGTGTGCGATGTGCGGATGCTTGAGGCGCGCGAGGATCGATCCCTCGCGCCGGAAGCGCTCTTCCGCCGCGCGCCCGATGAGGCTGGCGTTGAGAAGCTTGACCGCGGCCTCGCCCTCGAATCGGCCGTCGCTGCGACGGGCCAGCCAGACCGTGCCCATGCCCCCGTGTCCGACGAGCGAGACCAGCGTATAGGCGCCGATCCTCTGCCCGACCATCGAGGCCTTCGGGGAGGATGCCTCGGTGATTTCGAGAAAGCCTTCCCGGACGAGCACGCGGTAGTCGTCGAGAAGCCTCGTGAGCTCCGCCGCGAGCGCCGGGTTCTCCTCTTCCAGGCTCCGGAGCCAGGCCGCGCGCTCCGCCTCGTCCAGCTCGAGCGCCCGGTCGAGATGAGGGCTGAGAATCGGCCAGCGGTCGCGTTTCTTACTCACGACGGGTGAACGGGTGGGCTCAGGGCGCCATACAGAGATTTTCGAGCGTCGGCCGCGGAGCGGTCGCCGCCTTCCGCCGAGCAGATGAGCGACGAGAACGTCGGCGCCACCGGGGCTGTCTCCAAAAAAGATCTTCTACCACACCGAAGCCTGTCGCCTTCCGGAGCGAGTTTCCGTTTCTATCTATGAGGAGCGCGGACTACGCAAATCGGTGGGGATCATGTAAACGTCTTCGTCGTCGATACTCGTGTCGAACGCCCGGCGGCGCCTTTCGGAACGCGCGTCGAGGCGTAACATCGAATCGTCCGAGGAGTTGGAGTGTCTGGAGGATTCCGTACCACGCGCTGGACCGTTGTGCTCGCCGCCGCGAAGGGCGAGGGCGCGGCGTCCCGCGACGCGCTCGGGAGCCTCTGCGAAGCCTACTGGTATCCGGTCTACGCGTTCGTGCGCCGCCAGGGCTTCGGGGCCGAGGAGGCGCGCGACCTGACGCAGGGCTACTTCACGCGCCTGATCGAGCACCGGGGGTTGAAGAACGTCCGGCCGGAGCTCGGCCGCTTCCGGTCGTTCCTGCTGGCGTCGGTGCGTCACTACCTCTCCAACGAACGCGACCGCGAGCAGGCCCGCAAACGCGCGCCGGAAAAGCCTCTGGTGCCGCTCGATGGCCAGTCGGCCGAAGACCGTTATCTCGCCGAGCCGGCCGACACGCTGACGCCCGAGACCGTGTTCGAGCAGAAGTGGGCGATGACGGTGTTCGAACGAACGCGGCTTCGCCTTCGGGCCGAGTGGATCGGAGACGAGAAGGCGAGGCGATTCCGTTTGCTCAGCCGATTCCTGACCGGAGACGAGCCCGCGCCGTCCTACCGCGAGCTCGCGTCGGAGCTGGACATGACCGAGGAGGCCGTCAAGGTCGCCGTCCATCGCCTCCGACAGCGATACGGCGAGTTGCTCCGGGAGGAGATTGCACAGACAGTGAACGATCCGGCGGACGTGGACGACGAGCTCCGCCATCTGCTGTCGGTACGGAAGGCCTTGTAACCTTTTCGGGTCCCTGCTTCATCTTTCCCTTAGGCGGCCCAGACCCGCCGGGAGGAGGCGGACATGAGCGTGAGAAAGAACAAAGGTTCCCAGTGGTGGTTGGCGATTCTGGCGTTTCTCGCCGGAATGGCGGTGCACGCGGCGGCTGCCGGCCATCGTCCCCAGACTTTGATCGCGGAGCCCCGGGTCGGGGTGGCGACGCCCGCGGCGTACGACGGTGGCGGGCGGGTCGTGACGGTGGACGCGAGCTCCGACACCTGCAACGTTCAGCAAGATTGACAACACTCCGGAAGGCGGCGGGGGCTCCTTAAGCTCCCGCCGCGGCGCGACTCCACCGGGCCTTCGAACACCTTCCCGCGCACCCAGATAAGCGAGAAAGAGACCGGCCACGGGCGCGATCGCATCCTCGGCGGCCCATCGGTAGCGGCCGTTGACGGCCATGGCGGCCGACACCAGCGGGATGCAAAGAGCCGCGGCCAGGAATCCCACGGCGAGCGCGCGATCGATGGATGAGCCTTTTCGGGCGCTGCGCCACAACAGAATGAACCCGCTCAGAGCACAGATCGCGAGGAGGAGTCCCGAGACGCGCAACGCGGCGCGAACTTCGGCAGGATGCTCCTTCAGGGGATGCGCGCCGGGCAGCACCGGTTTGAGCTCGACGGGGGCCGGAATGCCTTCGGCGGAGATGGCGAACGCCGCGGCGAATGCGTCGTCGCTCGCGATGATCCGCAGCTTCTTCAGGTAGAGACGGGCGGCGCGCCCCGGATGTGCGCGGATCCACCGGTGCGCCTCTTCCCAGGCCGCGTCGTCGATTGCGACGAAGCCGCGGGCGAAGACACCCGGGTGCAGTCGCTCGAGCTCATCGGCCCAGGGCCGCCACTGTCCCGTCGCGTTGTCGCTGTTGCCGAGGTAGATCCCCACGCCTCCGACGGTGTTGAAGGGAGTGAAGCGTCCGAGCGCGGAGGCGTTGCGGATCGCCCAGGGAAGCAGCACCGCATGCGCGGCGAGCAGGATCACCGCGAGCTCGAGGATCAGTGAGCGCCACTTCCGCCGCGCCGCAAGCGCGCCGGCGAGCCACGCCAGCGGGAAGGCGTAAGCGACCGCCCGCGTGAGGGTCATCAAGCCGCAGACGAGCCCGATCGCGGCCGCGCGCCCGGGCGAGAAGCCGCGGATCCACGAGCCGGCGGAGAGAAACAGAAACAGCAGCAGAAGCGGCGCCAACAGGTTCTCCGCCGCGAGAAGGTCCGTCATCAGCAGGGACCGCGGCAAGAACGAGAGGATCGCGGCCGTCCACAGCGCCGCGGAGTTTCCCCAGAGCCGCCGGGACAGCGTCGCTCCGATCCACGCCGCGAGTACCGCGAGGACCACGTTTGCGAGCTTGGCCGCGAGGAGTGGATCGCCTGCTCCGGCGGCGCGCATCGCCAGCGACAGCAGCACGGGATACGCGGGCGAGCGCCTCCCGTCAGATCCTCCCGGTCCCGCCTCGTAGCGGCCCTCGGTCGCGAGGCTTTGCGCGACCTTGAAGAAGCCGTAGAAGTCCGAAACGGGCTGCGTAGGGATCCAGAACACGATGGCGAGACGCGCCACAGCGCCGGCCGCGAGGATCGCGGCGAGATAGAGGCTGTAGCGGGTCCGTTTCACGGCGTCTCGGATTCCCGAAGTTGGAGTGTGCCCGCCGGTACGCTGCGGCGCTCCGTCCTGCGGCCCGACGGCCAGCGCACTGTGACGCGGTCGGCGCGCTCGCCGTCGCCGAGGCCGAAGTAGAGCTCCTTCGCGCCCGAAGACAGGAACGAATAGCCAGCCGCAACGACCTGCGTGCGTGAAAGACCTCCGACTTCGACCGTGACTGTGGCGCCCAGCGCATCGCGCGTCGACTTGTAGCGGCCCTCGGCCTTCGGGTCGCCTTCGAGCGACACCACGAGCGTCTTCGCCTTCGAAGGGTTGCGATTGATCCAGAGCGCCGGCGGCTGGAGGAATCCTGTCGCGAAGAGATCCGGCGCGCCGTCGCCGTTGGCGTCGACGACGACCAGGCCCCGCTGGTTGGCCTGCGACTCGAGGCCCACCGCGGCGGCGATCTCGTCGAAGTGGCGGCCGTCGCGGTTGCGGTAGAAGCGTTTGGGCGGCCGGCCCCAGAGCGAATCGTCGCCGAACTCCGCGACGGCGATTCCCTGCTGGAACTTCTGGAACTCCACCGACATCAGGTTCCAGAAGTCGATCTCGCGCTCGATCTCGTTTTTCCCGGTGACCATGCCGTTGACGACGAAGAGGTCGGGCCGCCCGTCGAGATCGGCGTCCACGAAGACGCAGCCCCACGACCAGGAGGTGTCCCAGACGCCGGCGACGTCGGACGTGCGCTCGAAGGAGCCGTTGCCGAGATTGCGAAAGAGCGAGGAGCCTCGCGAGAGCGCCGTCAGCCGGCGCCACACGAGCGGACGGCCCAGCGAGTACGGAAACGGCGGCATCGGATACCGGGAATCCTTCAGGAACCAGTTCAGCGGAAACGAATAGTTGGAGACGTAGAAGTCGAGCCGGCCGTCGCCGTCGTAATCATCGACCGCGACGCCCATTCCGAAGCCGGGGTCGAGCACTCCCGTCTGTTTCGCGACGTTGCGGAACGTGCCGTTGCCCTCGTTGTGCAGATATGTGTGGTTCCCGAAGTCGTTGGCGATGTAGATGTCGGGCCAGCCGTCGCCGTCGAGATCCGCCGATTCGAGCGCCAGCCCCCAGCCCGTGTCGTCGGTGTGCGTCGCCTTCGACACGTCCGTGAAAGTGCCGTCGCCGTTGTTGTGAAAGAGGTGGTTGGGCGGCGCGTTGTCGGCCTTCATCGTCGGGCCGCTCTCCGGGTGTCCGTAGACGAGCACGTAGAGGTCCGGCCGGCCGTCGCGGTCGTAGTCGATCGCGGCTGCGGAAGTGCAGTAGTCGTTGAGCGCCACGCCGGCTCGGGCCCCGACCTCCTCGAAAGTGCCGTCGCCGCGGTTGCGGTACAGCAGGTTGGGCCGGAACAGGTACGTGACGTAGAGGTCGGTGTGGCCGTCGTTGTCGTAGTCGAAGGCGAGCGCGCCGGCCGCCTCGCCCTCCTGGCCCGCGACGCCGGCTTTCGCGGCGACGTCCTCGAACGTGCCGTCGCCTTTGTTTCGATAGAGACGATTCCCGTCGCCGCCGGCGACGAAGATGTCCTGGCGTCCGTCGCCGTCGAAGTCGAGAACGGCCACGCCCGGAGGCATGTGCTCGCCCGGGATCGGAACGTTTTTCGCGGCGTTGGGAAGGAAGGCGTGATGCGGGCGGGTCAGGCCGGCTTTGTCCGCGACGTTTTCGAAAAGCGGATCGGCTGCCGATGCGTCCAGCCAGTTCTCGACGCGCCCCGAGACCATCGTCCACTTTCCGTCGCCCGCGGGGGCGAGGAGGATCCGGATCTGGCCGCCTGTCTGCCGGAGCTCGCCGCGTAACCCGCGGCCCGAGAGCAGGACTGTGAGGAGGACCTCGCGATCCGTTCCGCGCCGGGTGAAATCGAAGATCTCGGCCTCCGTGCGTCCGAGGGAAGCGAAAGCCGCGCGGAGGTCGGAAAGCTTCGCCAAAAGCGCCGCCGCGTCCGAAACGGCTCGGGTTCCCGCCGGGGCGACGGCGCGATAGACGGCGATTTTGAGCGGAGGGCGAGCCGGGGCCGGGGTCAGCGCGTCACCGGGCAGCGGCCCGTTCCAGCGAAGTGCGGGGGAGAGGAGAGCATTTCCGAGGGAACCGGTCGTCCAGGCCGCGAGAAAGTCAGCGGCATACGTCGAGGTTCCGTCGGAGTAGTCCTCGAGGCCGGGAAGCCTGCCATCCTTGCGCGACGCGCACGCCGCCGCGAAGACGAGCGCGGCCGCGAGCACGCCTCGACGCAGACAGCGCGGCCGCATCGCCGAAACTATAATCCGCGGCGAAGCCCGAATTATTCATGGTCACCCGGCCGGTGCACGGCCAAACGCCTGCGTCCAGGAGGAGCTTAGGAACACCGCCGGTCTCATCCCTGACATCTTCCTTGCCCGCGACAGAGGTTTTTCGTCGAGGCGAGGAAGCGCGACGACGGCGATGCCAGAGCGCATCGCCGAGGAGCGATGACGACGCATCGGCGGAAAAGATCGGAGCGGCGGCCGGAGTCGATCATGAATAATTCGGGCTCGGTGGACACTCTTGCCGATCGGCTCCGCGAGCGCATCACGCGCGAAGGGCCGATCTCCTTCGCCGATTTCATGCAGGCCGCGCTTTACGATCCCGAAGGCGGCTACTACGCGCGCGAAGCCGCGATCGGCGAGGGTGGAGATTTCGTCACCTCGCCGTCCGTAAGTCCGGCGTTCGCCGGAGCTCTGGCGCGCCTCTTCTCGCTGGAGGCGGGCGAGCTCGAAGGTCCGGTGGATTTCGTCGAGGTAGGGGCGGGCGACGGCCGGTTCCTGGAGGACTTCGCGCGGCAGCTCGCCAGTCTGGATCCCGTCCTCCACGAGCGACTCCGACTGACGGCGGTGGAAGTCTCGGCTGCGGGCCGGGCGGCGCTGGCCGCTCGGGGGATCGAGCCCGCGCCCCGAATCCTCCAAAGCATCGAAGAGCTCGCGGAAAGCTCGATCCGGGGATGGATCTTCTCCAACGAGCTCTACGACGCGCTCCCGGTCGTCCGCGTCATGGGGTCGGCGGACGGCCTACAGGAGCTTCGCGTCGGATTGGAAGGAGAGGCGTTTGCGTGGAAGGCGGTTCCCGCCGCCGCGGATCTGCGCGCGCATCTGGATGCGCTCGGCGTCGTCCTCGAACCCGGACAGAAAGGCGAGATCGCCACGGAAGCCGCGGGTGTGCACCGGCGCCTGGCCCGCGCGCTCGCGCGCGGATGGCTCGTCGTTTTCGACTACGGGCATCCTGCGCGGGTCCTCTATCACCCTTTCGCCCGCCCGGAAGGCACTCTCGCGGTGCACGCGGGCGGCCGCCGCGGCGGAGATCCGCTGGAAGATCCGGGCGCTCACGACCTGACGGCCCACGTGAACTGGGACGTGCTCCTCGCCGCGGGAGAGGCGGAGGGACTGCGCACGGACCGGATCATGCGTCAGGGAATGTTTCTCGCGGAGGCCGGCGTCTTCGACTTCGCCGCAAGCGAAGCAGAGAAGTGGCGCATCTTCCGTCTCGTGGATCCCGGCGGGATGGGTGAGGAGATCTCGGTTCTCGTTCAATCGAAGGGAGTAGCGACCGGAGTCGCGACGGTGTGACCCGCGCCGACGAGGAGCGCCGGCGGATGACAAGCCCACCTGCGTCCGATAGAATGCCCCGCCAGTGGGTCACTACTTCCCCATACTGGTTTTCGCCCTGCTGGCGGCGGCTCTGCCGCTCGGGACGATCGTGGTCGCCCGCGTCATCCAGAAGAACCGTCCCAACCAGGTGAAGCTCGAGCCGTACGAATGCGGGGTCGAGCCCTCGACCTCGGCGTTCGACACCCGGTTCTCGGTCCGCTACTTCCTGATCGCCGTGCTCTTCGTGGTGTTCGACGTCGAGACGGTCTTCCTGTTTCCCTGGGCCGTGATGTTCAACCGGCTCGGGCTCTTCGGGTTAATCGAGATGGTGATCTTCCTGGCGATCCTGGTCGTCGGGTACCTGTATTGCTGGAAGCGGAAGGCCCTGGACTGGGCCTGACCCGCGAGGGAGCGCACGCATGGGTCTGATCGACAACCGGTTCGAGGAGAACATCGTGACGACGACGGTCGACTCGGTGATCAATTGGGCCCGGCGCTCCTCCATCTGGCCCATGCAGTTCGGCCTGGCGTGCTGCGCGATCGAGATGATGGCCGTCATGGACGCCCGCCACGACCTCTCCCGCTTCGGGGCGGAGGTCTTCCGCGGGACTCCCCGCCAGTCCGACCTGATGATCGTGGCCGGCACCGTGGTCGAGAAGATGGCGCCGATCGTCAAGCGCCTCTACGACCAGATGCCCGAGCCCAAGTGGGTCATCGCGATGGGCTCGTGCGCCACCTGCGGCGGCCCCTACAAGACGTACGCCGTCACGCAAGGCGTGGATCGCATCGTGCCCGTCGACGTCTACGTGCCGGGCTGCCCGCCGCGGCCCGAGGCTCTGATCTACGGGATCATGGCTCTTCAGAAGAAAATCGACCGGATGAAGGTCATCCGCAAGGCGTCCTGATTGGCGGACCAGTCCAAGGCTCACGAGGAGAAGAAGCCCCGGCCCGAGGCGACAGACGCCTCGGGCCATCCCTGGGTGCGGTCGATCCGCGCCGCGGTCCCCGACGCTGTCGTCTCCGCGAAGGAGTTCGCCGGCCAGGTCACGGTCGTCGTGGCGAAGGACGCGATCGCGCGCGTGGCGCGGCACCTCAAGGACGGCGAGGACTTCAAGTACTGCGTGGACGTCACGGCCGTCGACTGGAAGGATCGCCAGCCGCGCTTCGACGTCGTGTACCACTTCTACTCGTTCTCGAAGAACGACCGGATCCGGGTCAAGTGCGGCGCGGCCGACGGGGAAGAGGTTCCTTCGATCGCGACGGTCTTCCTGGCCGCGAACTGGTGCGAGCGGGAGACCTACGACATGTTCGGCATCCGGTTCGCCGGCCATCCGGACCTGCGCCGCATCCTGACGTGGGAAGGGTTCAACGGGTACCCCCTGCGCAAGGATTTCCCGCTCGAGGGCATCGACACCGGCGCCGCCATCTATCCCGAGGAGTGGCCCGACGGCGGCGGTCCGCCGATGAAGGATCCGAACCGGAAAGTGGTTTCCTAGCGTGACCGACGAGAAGATCTCACAGGCCGAGAAGGACGAGGCCGCGTACTTCGCCGAGCGCGCGAAGGCCGCGGCCGCAGCCGGGAGCGCTCCGGCCGCCGGCCCGAAGGAGCACACGCTCTTCGACGTCCAGGAGATGGAGCTGAACTTCGGGCCCCAGCACCCCTCCACCCACGGTGTGCTGCGACTGGTGCTGCGCGTGGACGGCGAAAGGATTCTGGAAGCCAAGCCCGACGTCGGGTACCTCCACCGCGGCACCGAGAAGCTGTTCGAGACCGAGACGTACCCGATGGGGATTCCTCACACCGACCGCATGGACTACGTCGCGGCGGCCACGAACAACCACGCGTTCTGCCTGGCCGTCGAGAAGCTGCTGGGTGTCGAGATCCCGCGCCGCGCGCAACTGATCCGCGTGATCCTGGACGAGCTCCAGCGGCTCTCCTCGCATCTGGTGTGGCTGGGAACGTCGGGGATCGACCTCGGGGC